>DATGYM010000313.1:0-2317 GCA_035297925.1 Pyrinomonadaceae bacterium
CCGAGTTTGCGGCCCACGGTAGTCATCCGGTCGCCCACGCTTTGCAGAACGACTCGCAAAGTATTGGTGAGGATAAAGGCGTTAGTGGAAAGCCCCAGGTTTTGAGCAGCGGCAATTAGGCCATTGCGCTTGGCGAGCGGCAGAGCGCTGAATAGCGAGTCGAGCGTGAAGCCTGCGAGCGGTGGTAAAACGTCGCTTGTCATCACCGCGTAGCGCAAAAGCAGGATTGAGATCGCATTGATCATGCGCAGCACCTGGCGATAGGTTGTGGCGGCTACAATCCAAGTCTCGGGCGTCATATTGGCGGCAAGTTTGCTCTTTAGCGCGTTTAGAACCGGATTGCCGCCCACCGTGCTGTCTAAATTGACGGGAACCGGGATCGCGTCGGGACGGCCTGCAATAGACTGATCCTGAGTCGCGTCAACATCGGCAGCGAGAATACAAGTCGGTTGCATCCCGTAGTCGATCATCGCCCATGACACCCCCATATCGCCTATGTATTTCGGCTCGCGGCCCTCCTCGCCCATACGCGTAACTAGAATTATAGGTACGACGTAAAGGTGCCAACTCATTTCTTTTTTTTGCCCTTCTTCTTTTTCTTCAGTCCACGCATTGCTAAGGCACAAGCCGCCTTGAGTTTACGTGTCGCTACTTCATCGGAAACGATGTGGAGTCTGTATGCCATGGGGTCAACCCCCCGTGGCTGGTAGTTGCTCTACAGTTCCGCGCAGGACTTTGATCGCCGAGCGAAGCGCCTGAAGTTCATCCTCAAGCTGCTTTTTCTCCCTGGCCTTGTCCTGTTTGTAGGCTTCGGATTCCTTATCGATTTCGATCTTGGTCTGCCGAAGATCATCAAGCGCTTTCTGCTTATCTTTCTTGACCACTTCGATATGGCCCTGCAGCACCGATAACTCTTCAGCGATTTTGGCTTTGCGATTCTCGATCTGCGCGATATCGGTCTTTAGATCGTCCACCTTGGAGTCGTAGCTTTTCTGCAAGCCTTTGAGTTTTTCTACCTGTTCGGCTTCCATGGCTTTTAGTGTTTCAGCGTGTTTGGCCGCGGCAGTCTCGTGTTCCTTGGTGATCTCACCCAAGGCTTTCTGCTTCGCCGCCAGTTCACTCTCGACGGTAATCGACGCAGTGAGGGCATCGAGAGCCTTCACAGCAAACTCATCGCGTTTTCGAATCTGGCGAAACACTTCGGCCGCCTCTTCCCTGCTCATCACCGGCTCCTTGGCCGGTTCGTCCTTTGCCTTAGCCATTTTAGTCCACCTCGCGAAGCCAAGCCCAACTCCCCTTGGCCACGGTCAAGCCGGCCGCGTTGGCATCCTCGTTCGAACCCTTGACGTACATGGTGCCGCTCGCTGAGGGCTGAAACGAGCCAAAGATAAAAGTCGGGACATTGCTCGTATCGCTGGCCGTCTGTGCGATCGTGACCGTATCAACTGCCGTAGCCGAGCCGGTCGATAGTGCAGACGCCGTGACACTATTGGTGACACCGGAAAGTGTGCCCAACTGGATAAACGTGCAGGCCACTCCACCCACCGCGAAGCGCGCGCCGTTGGTTGCCGCATTGGCCTTGTGGATCAAAGCGCAATTGAGCGCGTACACCTTGCCGCTCGTGACCGACCAACTGAGGCCGGTGATTGCGGTCAGTGTTACTGCCTGCGTGTTGATGTAGTCGGCCGTCACGTAGCGCATCTGATTGAGTTTTGCCGCACTCGATGGCGTGATCCAAGTACCGTTAGACCATGCGAGTTGCTGGCTCGGTAGCAGCGTGGTAGTCGGAAAGAGTTGAATCGTTCCCTGCAGCCCGTCGCGCGTATGGATATAAACCGAGACATTCTGTGATGTCGTAGCGTGGCGATTAGTGATCAGGATGGAACCGATATCTACCGCCGAGATCGCATCGAACACATCCACCGTATCTGCGGCTCCATAACTTTTAAGCACCCGCCCGCCATTGTAAAAGATCGCCACATCGGTATCAGCCGCTGCGCTCAGCGTGAGCCGCAGACTATCGCCGGTTGCTAAAAAAAGACTTCCCATTTTGGATTTCCTTTATGTGCCGATGACCAGCACTTTCACATTCGCCATGGCGCCAGCAGTCTGAAAGATAATCTGGTTGCCGGAATAAGTAATGCCCGTATTCACATCGTTAGCGCCGTTAGTGAGAAATGCCGCATCGATGGTTTGCAACCGCGGCGTCCAGTCATCGGCATCGGCAGGCACCGAACTGAATGTGGCGTAGCAAAACCACTTGTTACCGACGATATCGTACTGTTCGGAAGTCGGTACTAAAGTTGACATTTGGACC
>DATGYM010000314.1:0-8638 GCA_035297925.1 Pyrinomonadaceae bacterium
CCTGGCACCAACAGCCCTGGTTTCATCAACCTTCAAGTCTCCATAAAGAATGTGTCCACGGCCCGTTTGTCCAACGGCTAAAGTAAGCGAGAAAACTGTTAGGAGGCAGACACACACTATCCGGCCGGCGGTTCTAATGAACGTCAGAGCAGCAACGCTGGTGCAGATCATATTTGCACCTCAGTGACTGATGGTCTGCAAAGATTAAGCGAAATGGCCGGCCAGTCAAATCATGGGCCAGCAACGGAAGAACGAGGAGAGTTTCCGGCCGGTCACCTTCCGTTGCAAGCTTTTCAGAACGAATAGCGGACGCCAAACTGAAACTAACCTTACTCTGCGTGAAACAGAAAGACGCCTTAGCTTAATTCAAGCCAAACGAAAAGCGGGCTGAATTCCTCCAGCCCGCTTTCATTCTTTGCTCTGGTTAGAAGCTTAGAATTGGTAACGCAAAGCAAACTGCATTATGCGACCAGCCTTGGTCTCATTAAGCGGCGTCTGCGTAGACGTGAAGCGCCCAAAGTCGGGACTGGCGGTCGGTTTAAAGATGAACGGATCCTGCGGCAAGCTCAGATCCGCAAGGGTGTTGCCATCGAACCGCTGGGTGTTGGTTACGTTAAAGACTTCCCAGCGAAACTGGATCTGATGGCCCTCCCACGGCATATGGAAAGTCTTGTAGAGGCCTGCATCGAGCGTGATGTAACCAGGCCCGCGCAGGATGTTACGATCGCCGCCCTCACCGGGACGAGCGTCGCGAAAACTCTGAAGCGCTGCAGTCGGATCGCTAAACAGATTTGGTTCACCGTTGGCGTCTCCGGGCGAAGAGGTTATGGGCCGCACCCGGACTCCATTCGATTGCGCGTTCCAGTTGGTCGCCCAGCGATCGGCTTCGAAGGGACCACCCACAATTGGTAAGCCGGTGTTGAACCGGAAGATACCGCTCAGTGTCCAGCCACCAAGGAAACCATTAGCGACCCGGTTCATGTTGCCAAGCAAGGCCTTGCCTCGGCCCACGGGTAAGCCAATAAGCCAATTCGCATTGATGATGTGACGGGCGTCGAAATCAGAGTTGGCATAGTTGCCATCCGGATCGAGAGCGTTGAGTATGAACCCGGAGGAGCTGTAGGCAGTGGCAATCTGAAGGCCCGAGGCATTGTCGAGCGAATGTGAATAGGTGTAGTTGAAGTCAAACTGCACATCATTGCGCAGTCTTTGGCGGACGCTGAATTGCAGCGCGTTGTAGTTTGACTGCGCAACGGTTGAGAAAACGGACAGCGCGGCGTATTGCGGCTGGTAGAAGATATTGTTGAACCTCGACACCGGTTGGTCATCCCAGAGCAGTTGACTAAAGGTGTAGTCAGTTGAGTTACGTCCACCAACCGAAGGCAACGCAAACCTTCGATAGGCGGCCTGGGTTGCTGTCAAAACGTAAGGCGTACCAGTTAGAAGGTTGGTGTAAGTGCCGGCCAGTCCCGGAAAAAGATGCTCGAAGAATGGGATCGCAGCAAGCGACTGGATTGGTGTGGCAGCGTAACGGGCGTCCACCAGTTGTCCGGCTGCCTGGTACCACGTCGTACTCGACTCCGGATCGCGGATGTTGTTTAGCTGCATTATGTCGCGCGACGCCAGCAGCTTGCGGGCGAAGCGTCCTACATAGCTGGTCTCGACCGAAAACCCGTGACCGAGTTCGCGTCCGTAGGAAAAATTGATGCTGTGGTTGTAAGGAGTGGTCAGCGTATCGTCGAGCGATTGTTCGATGCGTTGATCCTCATCGGAAGGCCTGGTCAACGGAAAACTGATCGATCCCGGAATGCTGACGCCGCTGGCGATCAATAAACCACGCACCTGCGGGTTGGGACCGTCAAACAATGGGGCGAGGCGGTCACTTACGTTAAAGGTGTTGGCCGAAACTCCCGTCGTAGAGACGAACCCAAGCGAGTTGTTCAGGTCAAACGTGACTGCCAATTGGCTGCCGATGCGATCATAGGTCATGCGGTAGCCGCCACGGATAACGCTGTTCCCTTTGTTTCCAAGCAGTTTCCCCATGAATCCGTCACCGAAATCCGGCGACCACGCAAACGAGATCGAGGGCGCAAAGTTGTTCCAGTCCTGTTTGTAAAAGCCGGGCCGGTCATTGGCTTTGCCGGCAAGATCCAGCGTGATCGGATCGTTGAAGGGAATTCCGTCGCTGGCGCTGTTGACGCGCTGTTGAAAATATCTGCCCAGGCTCTGCGTCGGTTTGACCTGGAAACCGTTGCGTTCATAGACGGGAGTCGAGGTTGACCAGCGCACGCCATAATTGAGCGTGAAATTCGGTCGCGCGCGCCAGCTATCCTGCCAGTAGGTTTCAAACTCCTGCGTCGCGAAAGATCGCGTAGTAGGCGTGCCTACCGGCTGAAGCATGCCGCTCTGATCGTAGACCAGGCCGGCGCCGTACTGCGAGAAGCGGCCGATGATGGCGGTCAGGGCATCGCGCAGATCCGTTTCCGAGCTGGAAGAAACATCCGGGAACACGGGATCGCTGCAGTTTATGTTGTCGAAGATTACGGCGTCGCCGGAGCAGTCGTAATACGACGGATTGGTAATCGCGTTGTCGAAGGACGCAGCGGTCGACGTTCGGTTGTTGGTGATCAGTCGTACATTGCCGCCCATCTGCATGGTGTGGGTGCCCTTGATCCAGGAGAAGTCCTCAACGAAGTTATGCACGGGCGTGGTCCGCGAGAGAGAACCCCTGAAACCAAGCGGCCGGAAAATGAACCGGAAGGAATAGAAATTTCCGTTTGAGTCGCCTTGATCGGTGAACGCCGCACGCGTGTAGCCATAGGCGAGGCGATTGATTTTGCTGTTCGAGAGCGTCCATGAATGTCCGACAGCGAAACCATAAGGGTGATTCCACAGGGTCAGTGCCGGCGTATCGGGGAAGCACTGAATGTTATCCCCGACGCCGCAATCGGTTGCCCCATAGACCGAGTGGGTAACGTGGTCGTGCTGGTAGTTGCCGCGCAGAAAGAGCGCCTGGCGGTCGGTCAGGTTTACGTCAAAGCGGGTGATGAAGGTGTTCAGGCGCGCGGGCGTGCTGGCGTTGAAGCGAAACCCGCTGGTGTTCAAGCCGTCGCCGACGCCCGGATCATTAGCGGGATACTTCGTAGCGGCTGCTGCCAGTGCGGAGAGTGCAGCGGAGTTAATGCCCGGGGTGACGCCATTAGCCGCGGTGTAAAAGGAGTCTATTTGCGCAACATTGAGACAGCGAACACCGGCCGGTGTGCCGGACGGACACGAGGGGTCGCTGACTCCGCTGTCCGTGCGATAACGTACGATGCCCTGCCCCAGAGTAGGCAGCGGCACTTCGCGTAACACTGAAGTGGCGGTAGCTTCGCGAAAACCTTCGTAGGTACCGAAGAAGAAAGCGCGGTCCTTCTTAACTGGGCCGCCGAGCGATCCACCGAAGATGTTACGGAGCAACTGCGGGCGAGCAACGCCTGCGCGATTGTTGAAAAAATCGTTGGCGGTGGTGACAGTATTACGATGGTATTCAAAGAGTGACCCGTGAAAATCATTGGAGCCAGACTTCGTTACCAACGAAACCTGGGCGCCAGAAGAGCGGCCCTGATCTGCGTTGGAATTTGAAGTGGTAACGCGAAACTCCTGGAGACTGTCGGGAGTTGAACGCAGCACGCTGGCAAAGGCCTCATCGCTGACGATGTCGAGGCCGCGTTGCTGTTCGTTTACGTCCACGCCGTCGAGGGTCACGTTGGCCTGATCGGATCTGCCGCCGTTAACGTAGCCGTCGCGCGTAACCCCAGGTTGCAGGGACAGCAGTCCGACGACGTTGCGGGCATTCAAAGGCAACTCCTGAATGCGGCGGCTCTCGAAAGCGACGCCGATGGTGGCGTCCGTCGTGTTGAGCGGAGCTTCCCCACTGGCGGTTACGTTTACCGTTTCCGAAACGGCGCCGATTTGCAAAGTCACGTCGGCATCCACAGAGCTATCGACCAACGCCTTCACATCTGAAACCGAGGTCTTCTTGAAGCCCTGGGCTTCAACCTCCAGCACGTAGGTACCTGGAGGCACACCCGTGAAGACGTAGCTGCCATCCTGGTTTGTGGATTGTGCCCGACTAAAGTTTTTCTCCGCATTAACAAGAGAAACTGAAGCTCCGGCCACGACATTTCCCTGCTGGTCTTTAACTGTGCCTCGCACAGTGGATCGGCCGGCTTGAGCAAAAGAAAGAGTAGCGAGTAGAAAGATCGTCAACAATGCAAAAAGGCTTTTCGCACCTGAGATTTTTCGCATATGGCCTCCAGCTGTAGGTTGTTTAGAGGGGAGACAGGAATCGAGGTAGAACAGATTCCGGGTAGTGAGAAAGCTCTCGTTCATCTAATTGAAAACCGGAACTCAAGAGTGACAAAGTGTCATTGGGGCTTACGCAGCTATCGTTCCATCACTCATCGGACTTCCCTTCCTCGCATAACTGCTAATGATTCTGGTTGTCACGAGTTTTCTTGTGAGCGCGGGATTGAGATTTTTGTCCAAAAACGCAGCCTCCATTCAAGTTCTTGAATAAACGCGGGACCTATCTAAGCGCGTCTGGAAAGAGACTGGGGTGACCGTCAGAGAGGGTTTTGCATGTTTTAGACTTACAGGCGATCAGCCATTGGCCCACTCGTTGGTCGAGACAGTAGCGTGATGGTGGATCGGGGCGCAGCCCGACTGTGAGGTAGGGCTTCGTCCAGTCGACACTGTTACGCAACCAAGCCCTCCCTGACGGTCGGGCTACCGTGCGACTGTGTGGTTGCACGCGAAAGCCGTAGCCAATGCGATCACAACAACCAAAGGCCAAAGATCCGGGCCTTCTTCAGTAAAGATTGAAATTGTATTCCAACTGCATGTAGACATTCACAGCGCGTCCGTCTTTGGTTGCGGGCCGAAATCGGATCATCCGCGCCGCGGCTATTGCTCTTTCCGTTAGTCCAAACGGAAGCGATTGAAGCGCGCGAATGTTTGTGACCTCGCCCGTGCGCGAAAACACCACTCGCAAAATGACGCTGCCGGTAACCGCGTTGCGTCGCGCTTCTTCTGTGTATTGCGGCTCCGGTTTCGCGAGCACGCGAGCACGCTCACTGACCTGGGGTGCTGGATAGATGCGATCGGGATCATCAACCTTGTTTCCCTGACTCCCACCGGGTCCGCAACAACCAAGCCCCTTCTGTTCGCCGCCCATGTTCCCATCTTTGCCCGGCCCAAACCCTGGACCATTGCCTTCGCCAATTCCGGTACCGTTATTCGTGCCCATCCCACCGCCGACGCCCGGTCCGTTTGACGGCGCCGACGATTTTGATCGCGGGTCGCCATACACCGCCAGCGGCAGGTTCTTCCATAACGCCGGATCGATGTCTATCCCAGCCACTGGTAAGGTTGGCTTTTGCGCCGGAGGGAATTTGGGAATCGAAGCCTGTATTTCTGACGGTCGCGGTGGCTTGCCAACCTGCGCCGGTAAAGAATCACGCTGGCCACCGGAACCACCACCGCTGGCTTTCTTAGGCGCGGCACCAGATCCCTCTCCTCGCCCGGCGGCGAAACCAACACGTCCTTCTTTCGCTCCGGCACCGATACCGTGATCTTCCGGCGGCACGTCCGGATTCGGTGGAAATTCGAACATTTGCGCGACTTCCCTTTCGGGACTAGCAAGCCCTGCTGAGTGGTCTGATCTATTGCTGACGAGAACCACAGTCAAACCGACCGCGAGCAACAGCACTATCGCCGTCGCCAAGGCCGCAAGCCAGTTTGGCGCAGTCAGCGCGCATTGCAGGCTGCGCCCGCTTTTTACCAGCATACCTTTACTAAAACTGATCGGGTCGCGTTTCAAAACCGGCCACGCTAGTCTTATCTGATAACCAAGGTAGCGAAACTCTTGCGCCAGGCGTTCGGCTAGACCGGCGTTGTCGATCATAGTCAAGTGAAACTCTGCTCTGCTCGCGCGTACAGAGACAGCCGGCATCTCTGGCGAATTCATCAAGCATGAATCTCCGCTCACAGCTTGACCGATAATTTCTGCAGCCAGGCTGTTCAGCGGTGTCGCATCAACCGGACAGAAACTAAACTTATCTTCAAACTCTTCATCACAGGCATTACATCTTTTCATGGAAGTCTCCTTGGCAGTGGGTTGGAAGTGGGGAGACGCAATGCCGCTGGGGGAACTATGCTGCGAATGAAATGACCCGGCGATGCGCTGGTCCAGCGAGACTTTAATACGCGGTACAAGCCAGAACCTGAGTAACCCTTCCAGCTCCCTGCAATCAAACAAATCACCGGACACGATTCATCCTCGTCTTGCAGACAGACTTTCACCTTCTGAAGCAGACTGAAACCTAATCGCTGCCTCCGACCTCGATAAAACTTTTTGTTGAAGGCTTACTTACTTATTACCGGTGACCCCGGAAAAGTTACGGTGAAGCGAGAAAAACTTTGGTCAAGGAATTCGATTTTGCACAAGCGCTAACCTGAGACGCATGAAAGAGCGACGCGTTTGACACTGTGGAAAGGCGTACGTTAATTTAAACAGCTTGCGGTAATCCTCCAGCAGTTCTCTACATGCGTCCCGTTCGTCTAGTGGCCTAGGACACCGC
Organism: Pyrinomonadaceae bacterium; assembly: GCA_035297925.1. Classification (GTDB taxonomy): domain Bacteria; phylum Acidobacteriota; class Blastocatellia; order Pyrinomonadales; family Pyrinomonadaceae; genus PSRF01. Next base: position 6,624 of record DATGYM010000314.1, read on the forward strand.
CCTTTCACGGCGGCGACACGGGTTCGACTCCCGTACGGGACGCCAATTCTTATCAATGAGTTACGCTAATCCTTTTCTAGTCTACCGGGAGTTTCATTTTTTTTTCAAAAAGGCGGGCCAGCGCGGATCGCCGTGCAAGTTGCGCAGCAGCGGATCGCCTTTCATTTCGGACAGGCCGCCGTCGCGCTATTTGTAGGCGCGCTCGAGCCATTCAAAGGCTTTGTCCGTCTCGCCACGGTAGGCGTAAATCTCGGCAATCTGAAAGGCCCATTCATTCTGAAACCTTTCGATGTATTCTGCCAGTGCAGCATCTGCTTCCTTCTTCTTCCCTGCGGCATGATAGGCAAGCGCCAGACCGAACCCGCGCCAGGCAGGCTCCAGCTCCTTCTGCACAGAACAATCCATCCTTCATGCAGCAGAATCTCTGTAGTACCGCTTTCAGCCTGATCCACAAGGATTACTGTTTCATCGTCAATCTCAGCAACCGGTTTTTATTTGGGAATCCCGGTGCGGCTCATTACGTTTTCGAATCTTGGGTCGCTTCGAATAAAGTCCCAAAGCGGAGCCTTTAACGTGAGAATTTGTACATCGCGCTCCCGGTAAGCCCTCTCGAGCCAGCGAAAGGTCTCGTCTTTCTCGCGGGCCGAGGCATAAAGAATAGCAATAAGAACCGGGGGGACATATCTTCCTTTTGTGAACGGGACGTATCTTAGCAATTTCCAAATGAGATAGCCCCACTTCAGGAAACGCGCAGCGGCAACCAAACCACCTTCTAATCCGGATCGTCTGAACGCTCGGTCCATGAACCATAAAGCTCTGCCTGCTTCTATGGAAAACAGTTTCTTCCATTCCACAAACGCGTCTCCGTCAAGGCCGATGTGTCGATAGTCCATCGCGAGGAAGAAATGAGCTTGATGATAATCGGGATCCATTTGGAGCACCTTCCGGCACTGTTCTATAGATTCCTTGTAATGCCCCTGCCAAAACAGGGATATTCCGACTAGCAGGTTAAACTGGGCCGAATGAGGATCCAGCTTGAGGGCCTGTTCTATTTCTTGCCGGACAACATCATAGCGACCAAGCCCTAAGCCTAATGTGGCGCATTGGGCATGCACTTCCGCATAATTGGGGTTCAATTCGATTGCGCGTTTGTATTCCTTTTCCCCTCCAGAAAAATCCCACTCCGCATACACCTTTACATTGCCGAGTGCAACGTGAGCTTCTGCAAGATCAGGATCCAGCTCGAGCGCCTTCAATGCCGCACCTCGAGCTCTGGGTGCGACCTCCTTTAGACTGTCCCACCCCCAAAAGGCACAGCTGATATAAGCTTCGGACAACGCTGCGTGAGCAGAGGCGAACTCAGGTTCTGATTCTAGTGCTGCTTTGAAATACTCAAGCGCTTTATTCATTCCGTCACGACTCCACTTGTACAAATAGAACCTGCCTTTGAGGTAAGCTTCTTGAGCATTAGAATTGATTTTGTTCGAACGCTCCAGAAGAGTTTGCTCGTTAGGTGTGAGTTTGATTTGGATTTCACTGGCAATAGAGCGAGCTACCTGGTTTTGTAAAGAAAGGATGTCCCCAAGATCCCCCTCATAACTTTCAGCCCAGAGATGTCTGTCGTTCACAGCATCGATCAATTGAGCTGTGATCCGTACACGATTTCCCGCGCGCAGCACAGAGCCCTCAACGATAGCCTGCACGTTCAACTCTCTTGCGATTTGTGGAAGAGACTTGTCCGTATGCTTGTAGCGCATGGCTGATGTTCTGGAGATCACTTTGAGGCAGCTAATTTTCGCCAGAGCGGTAATGACAGCTTCCGTCATTCCATCCACAAAATATTCTTGTCCGGCATAGCCGCTCGTATTCACAAGAGGCAGCACGGCAAGCGATTTGATCTCGGGGACTTGTTCCACTGGGAGGGCTGTATCCTCCAAGACCGCTTTCAAATCTTGCGCCAGATCACGTGTCGACTCATATCTCTGATTAGGGTCCTTCGCAAGACAGCGCTGAAT
>DATGYM010000315.1:0-3097 GCA_035297925.1 Pyrinomonadaceae bacterium
AGTTTTTGAGAGAATTTTTTGCGCGCGGGTTTTGGCGCGCGGAATCGCGGTTGACGTCCTGCCATGTTTTCCGGCAAACTGCCTCTATGAAGGCAGAAATAGATTGCACGTTGCCGTCTAATTCGAGTTAGGCCTCGCACAAGCCCACACACTTCAGGAGAAACTCATGTTTGACCACGTGAAATTCGGAGTCAGCGACTATGGAGCGAGCAAAGCGTTCTTCCTCAAGGCACTCGAACCGCTCGGCGTAGCTGTTGTCTCGGAAGGACCGCCGACGTACGGTGTCGAGCTTTGCCCAAAGGGTAAGGCTTCATTGTGCCTGTACCAAACCGAGGAGACGCCGGCGCATCTTCACTTGGCGTTCACGGCCGAGAATCGCCAGCAAGTCGAAGCTTTCTATCGCGCGGCTCTGGAGGCGGGTGGCAAAGACAATGGTGCGCCTGGTCTGCGCCCGCACTATCACGCGAACTACTATGCAGCTTTCGTCATTGGTCCGGACGGGCACAACATCGAAGTGGTTTGCCATGAACCCGAGGCCTAACCCTCCCATCGAGGGGACGGCCACAGGTGGGCTTCGCCCACTTGCGGCCGCCCCTCATGTCAAACGTTAGGCCTCACATGGAAGTCCGAGCAGGTTCGTCTCAAGACGCAGAAGCAATCGCGGGCTTGATCGCTAGCTTCCAGAGCGAACTCACCGACGATCCGTCCGGTGTTGGTGCCGAGGAGTATCTTGCCTCCGTGTCCGTGCGGGCCGAGCGCGAGTACCTGGCCTCAGCGCGCTACCGGTACCTTCTCGCTTACTCGGGCTCTCAACTTGTCGGCTTCATCACCATCCGAGATGGCTTCCACCTTTTTCACCTCTTCGTCGATCGCGCACATCAGCGTCGAGGCATTGCTCGGCTCTTGTGGGAGCGAGCCCTGCGCGAACTGTGCGCTCCTAGCAGCGAGGGAGCTTTTACGGTCAACTCAAGCCTTTCGGCCGTGCCGGTCTATCAAGCCTTCGGATTTGCTCCGGCCGGATCACTACAGAGTGTACATGGCATCTCGTTTCTGCCCATGCGGCGTCCGGCATTGCTAGCATGAAGCCTAACCAGTAAGGGCGAAGGTGCCGTACGATGGAAAGCCGTGCGTTCATGGTTGGGACGGGATGCGCCGCGTGATGCTCATCTGGCTCGCATAAGCCTGTTCAATCACATCATCTTCGGCCTGGGTATAGCCCTGTGGATGGCAGTGATAAGGGCAATCTGAAATTCAGCTGCTGCCCAATCCTGGCCTTGCAGCCGACGGTGATTCCATCTGACATATAGTTTTTCCTTTTCTTCTCACGGCGTGGATCGTGCTTTCAAATTAGGACACTACCCGTGGCTTAATACGCTGGATGAGCCGACAATTTGTGCCATAATTAATTCTTCTCTTGCGACTATCATCGACAAAGGAAATGGCACACGGGAAAGATCCTCCAAGGCAAAGCGAGCGCGAAAAGAGCGACGAGACAGAACGTGACTCAGATTCGGCTTCTGAGCATCAAGCGGACTTTGATCGCGATGCTGAACGAGTAGAAGCAGATAGGGCCAAGCTGCAAAGTCGAAGCGACTCAGACGCTTCTCGTGACCTTGGGAGAGCGGATCTGGCAAGAAGCGGCGCAAAACGCCAGGCTGAAGGAGATGAAAGGCTGCGATTAGAAAGACAAACGTCGGACCAGGCAATCAAAGGCGAACGACTCCGAACTGATGCTGCTACAGAAAAGGGACGGAGCCATCATCACTCATCCGCCCGGTCTTCCGCCGAATTATTATCGCAGGAACAAAAGAGCCACCAAAAAACCAGGGCGACGCTTACTACCAGGGAAGAATTCCTCGCTATTGTAAGCCATGACTTGAGGAATCCTCTCAATAACATATCGCTGGCAGCGCAGAATCTGTTAGAGGACCCGAAGGATATAAAAGAACTGGCCGCATCAATAAGTAGAAGCGCTGGAGAGATGCTCCGGTTAATTGAGGATTTGTTAGACATAGAAAGAATCGCCGCAGGCAAATTAACACTGCACATCGAGCAGCATGACGTTAGCGAAATAATAAAACAATCCGTAGAACAACTACATGGAGCCGCCGTCTCCAAGGGAATAACCCTGGTAGCAGAGCCTCAAAACGTGTCTGGTTACGTGGTATGCGACCGGGGCCGCGTCATGCAGGTGCTGTCAAACCTGATTGGAAACGCGATTAAATTCACACCGGCTACGGGCAAAATTTGTGTAAGCTGTCAGAGAACGGGTCCTGAAGGGGAAAAAGTACAAATTTCAATCAGCGATACCGGGGAGGGGATCGCCCCGGAAAAAATTACAACAATCTTCGAGCGTTTCTCACAGTTACATAACCAGGATCGTCGCGGTATAGGACTTGGACTCTACATTGCAAAGATGATGATCGAAGAACATCCGGGAAGAATATGGGTTGAGTCGAAGCTCGGAGAAGGCAGCACGTTTCACTTCACTCTTCCGCTTCGTTCTGGCGCAATCCGTGACGCCACACCGCAATAAAACTGCCTCTATGGAGGCAGAAATAGATTGTAAGTTGCAGTCTAATTCTACTCAGGCTGCGAATGAGAACAGTCTTTCGCATTGAGACACCGTCGTTGGTGCTGCGGCCGCTCGTGCCGGGCGACACTCAGCGCATGCTCGAAATGAGCCAAGAGGACTGCGCGCGTCAGTGGCTGCCGAGTCAGGTTTACCGAGACGAGCGACATGCCGGCACAGCGATCGAGTATCTGATCGGTCAGTTCAACTTGGATGCCAGCCCGACAACGAATGCGTTCGTCTTTGGGGTTGAGGAGAAGGTGACCGGTCGGCTGATCGGACATGTCGGCCTGAGTCCTTTCGTCGACGGAGTTGAGGTGGGTTTTGGTATTGCCACATCCGAGCAGAGGAAGGGTTACGCGGCGGAGGGCGTTGCCAGGGTTTGTGCCTGGGGGTTGGAACGATTCTCACTCCCCGCTATCGTGGGAGTGACAGACGAGGCGAATGTGGCTTCGCAGCGAGTGTTGATGCGCTGCGGGTTCAGTCGAAAAGAGGAGAAGCTGATGCGCTTGCAGGGCGTAGATC
>DATGYM010000316.1:0-3913 GCA_035297925.1 Pyrinomonadaceae bacterium
CTAAAAGGAGCCAATCCAGGTGACCTGCCGGTTGAGCAGCCGACAAAGTTCGAGCTGGTGATCAATTTGAAGACGGCGAAGCAGATCGGTCTGACGATTCCGCAGAAGGTGCTGGCAAGAGCGGACAGGGTGATCAAGTAGCCATCGATCAGCGGTCAGAAGTCAGCGGTCAGCAAGACGGAAACAAAATTCATGAATAGAAAAATCTTTGGCCTTGCGCTATGCGCATTGCTCTTTGCGCTTTGCGTGTCCGCCGACGCGCAGCAGCAGGCAAAGGTACCGAAGATTGGGCTTCTCAGAGCTCGGCTCACCGCTTCAGGCACCTCGCTGGACGCATTGGTGCGAGAGCTCCGTGCAATCGGCTATGTCGAGGGTAAGAACATAGCGTTCGATTCTCGATCCGCTGAAAACAAACTCGACCGGCTCCCCACGCTAGCCGATGAATTGGTCCGTCTCAATGTCGATGTAATCATCGCAGCCGCGATGGAGGAAGCTCTAGCTGCTAAGAGCGTTACTAGAACAATTCCCATTGTCTTTTTAGGCGGGGGCGATCCTGTTGCGGGCGGGTTGGTTGACAGCCTTGCACGGCCCGGCGGGAACATCACGGGGTTCACTAACATTTCGCCGGTGTTGGCTGGCAAACGGCTTGAGTTGCTCAAGGAAACGATTCCCAAGCTCACCCACGTTGCGGTGTTGTGGGATCCATTGGTTTCAAGCACTGCCCAACAATGGAAAGAAAACCAGCTACCGGCAAGAAAACTGGCCTTGCAGCTTTATTCTATGGAAATCAGCAGCGTCGACAAGTTCGAAAGCGCGTTTAATGAGGCGATTAAAGCAGGGAGCACCGCTCTCGTCGTGGCCGGGGGCCCGTTGGCCGCTTCTAACCAAAAACGGATTGCGGAGCTGGCGATAAAACACCGGCTGCCGTCAATATACCCAGATATCCGCTATGCAAGCGCTGGTGGCTTGATGTCCTACGGGGCTGACCGGGCCGAACCGTACAAGCGTATAGCGTCCATGGTCGACAAAATCCTGAAGGGAGCCAACCCCGCGGAGCTTCCCGTGGAACAGCCGACAAAGTTCGAGCTGGTCATCAATTTGAAAGCGTCAAAGCAGATCGGTCTGACGATTCCGCCGAACGTGTTGGCAAGAGCGGACAGGGTGATCAAATGAAAATAGGCAACAGGCAACAGGCACTAGGCAACAGTAAGAAACAGAAATTCGTTGTCTGCACGCTTTGCGTGATGCTCTTTGCGCTTTGCCCGCCCGGCGACGCGCAGCTGCCAAAGAAAGTCCCGCGGATAGGTTATCTGACTGGTGCCACGCCTGACGGTCAGTCGGCCCGCATTGCGGCTTTCCGGCAGGGCCTACGCGAGCTAGGGTACGTGGAGGGGAAAAACATTGTCGTTGAGTATCGATATGCCGAGGAAAAATTCGATCGTCTCCCCGCGCTCGCGGCCGACCTCGTGCGTTTAAAGGTCGATGTGATCGTTTCAGGCGGCGGGAACATAACCCGGGCCGCTAAGCAAGCAACTTCTACGATTCCTATCGTCATGGCGCAGGATACCGATCCTGTTGCCAACGGATTCGTGGCCAGTCTCGGGCGACCAGGAGGAAATATTACGGGACTGTCCAACCTTGCCCCTGAGATACGCGCAAAACAGCTGGAGCTTCTGAAGGAGATCATTCCCAAACTCTCTCGCGCGGCGGTCCTAGGGACTTCAGCTAACAACCCCGGCAACGACCAACAGCTGAGAGAGATCGAACTCGCCGCTGCGGTGTTCAAGGTGCAGCTTCAATACCTAGACGTTTTAACTCCCGAGGATCTCGAGACCGCGTTCCAAGCCGCAACCAAGGGGCGAGCTGACGCAGTCCTTGTGCTGGCTGGCTCTATCTTCAATTCTCATCGAACTCAGACTGCTAAACTTGCAGTCAAAAGCCGGCTTCCAGCGATATACAGCAATTTACAATACGTCATAGACGGGGGGCTTATGACCTACGGCGCGAGCTTGCCCGACTTAGACCGGCGCGCCGCTACATATGTCGATAAGATATTAAAAGGCGCCAAGCCTGCGGATCTCCCGGTGGAGCAGCCGCAGAAGTTTGAGCTGATCATCAATCTGAAGGCGGCTAAACAGATCGGCTTGACGGTTCCGCCGAACATGCTGGCGCGGGCGGACAAAGTAATTAAATAATTTTCGATTTTCGATTGCCGATTTTGGATTACAGGGAAAAACAAATGCAAATGAGATTTCGAATTGGGTTGCGTTTCTCTTTATCCGAGAATCGGAAATCTAAAACCTGTGGTGAGCGAAGTCGAACCATCCAAAATCGAAAATGGTCGGGGCTCTTTGCAATCGTTGTTGCGCTCATGGTGTGCGGGGCGAGGGCCGAAGCGCAGCAGCCGAAAATACCTCGGATAGGTTATGTGGATGCCGGATCGCCTGCCACGACAGGGCATCGCGCCCACGCCTTCATGCAGGGATTGCGGGAACGTGGGTATGTGGACGGTCGAAACATTGTGATTGAGTACCGCTGGGCCGACGGAAAGTTGGATCGTCTGCCAGGCTTCGTGGCTGACCTAGTCCACATCAAGGTTGACATAATCGTTTCTTCGGCTACACCAGCGATCCGGTTCGCCAAGGAACAAACCAGTACTATTCCCATCGTCATGGCGGGAGTCACCGATCCAGTCGGAGTGGGATTCGTGGCCAGCCTGGCTCGGCCGGGAGGAAACATAACGGGGCTGACTCACCTTTCTCCAGACTTAACCGGGAAGCGGCTGGAGTTACTCAAGGAAGTTGTTCCAGCCTTGTTACGAGTGGCCGTCCTCTGGAATCCGAACCAACCGGGTCAATCACCCGCTTTCAAAGACATGCAGGCGGCAGCGGAAACGCTGAAAGTGACACTGATCTCAATGGAGGTGCGAAATCGGGAAGAGATTGAGCGGGTTTTTTCCGGCGTGGGAAAGGAACGCCCTCAGGCGTTCTTCGAGCTTCCGGACCCTTTGACTTTCTTCAACCGGGAGCTGATCGCGGAGTTCGCGGCTAAGTACAGGCTCCCGGCGATGTACAGCTTCAGTGAGTACGTTGACGCCGGTGGGCTGATGTCTTATGGCACCAGCTTCCCAGACTTGTTCCACCGCGCGGCCACCTATGTGGACAAGATATTGAAAGGCGCCAAACCCGCCGATCTCCCAGTTGAGCAACCGACAAAGTTTGAACTGATAGTCAATCTGAAAGCCGCAAAGCAGATCGGTCTCACGATTCCGCCGCGCGTGCTGGCGAGAGCGGATCGGGTGATTCGGTGAGAAGGGGCGAGTGTTAGGTGACAAGTGGAGAGGTATAGGAAAACATGAAGAGAAAAATCACGGTCCTAACGCTGTGCGCCATGCTCTATGCGCTCTGCTCCGTGGCCGAGGCGCAGGAGGCGAAGGTCTACCGTGTCGGTGTCATCACAGCAGGCGGCGCGTGGTACGACACAATTGACGGTCTCCGGGTCGGATTAAAGCAGCTGGGGCTTGAAGAGAAGAAACATTTTACTCTGGCAATCCGAGATACCAAGGGCAACGCAAAAGCGGCTGAGGAGGCGGCGAAGAATCTCGAACAAGAGAAAGTCAACCTGATATATACAACTCAAACCTCCGTCACCGTACTTGCAAAGCGGGCGACGGTGGACATTCCCATCGTTTTCTGTGCCGGGGCCGACCCGGTTTCCCTGGGATTCGTGGACAACTTCGCAAAACCGGGAGGAAGACTCACCGGCGTCTTCTACCGGGACACCGACCTCACGGCAAAGCGCTTGGAGATCCTGAAACAGATTGTCCCCAAGTTCCATCGGGCAGCGATATTCTACGACCCGCGCAATCCTGTTGCCAGTGAGTCCGCCAAGTTGGCGCGGGAGACGGCGGGAC
>DATGYM010000317.1:0-10807 GCA_035297925.1 Pyrinomonadaceae bacterium
AAACGGCGGGCGGTGCCCGCCTCTAAACGAACGGTGGGGCACATAGTGGGGCACATAGTTGAAACGGCGGGCGGTGCCCGCCTCTAAACGAACGGTGGGGCACACGAACGGTGGGGCTCTTAGTTGAACCGAAGGCTTTCGTTGGCCGAGACGTTTGTTTTGCCTTATAGTGAAACTGCTTTCTTAATTCTGTTGCTGAGATTATTCGAGCTCTTGCAAAAGAGCCTGCGGTCCCCCGGCCTTATCTTCATATGTTATTGGAATCACTCCTTTCGCTTCCGCTGGAACAACAAGTCGGGCAGTTTTTCTACATTGGTCTTGCCGGTACTGAGATTGACGCGGACACGCGCGCGTTAATTCAGGAAATTAAACCGGGAGGCGTAATCATCTTTGGCCGGAATGTCATCGGGGCTGAGCAATTGCGCCATTTACTGGACGGCGTAAGAGAACTGCTGCCAACCGAGCCCCTGTTCGGCATCGATCAGGAAGGCGGCCTGGTAGACAGGCTGCGAAAGATCTTCACGCCGATGCCGTCCGCCCGAACTATCCGCGAACATGGGGATCTGGCAGGAGCGCGCTCGCTCGGCAGGATTACGGGCGAAGCGTTGCGGATCCTCGGCTTCAACATGAATTTCGCGCCGGTGATGTCCATTATGACGGACGAGCGTGACCTGCTTTCAAACGGACTCTACTCGCGCTCATTCGGCCGTTCGCCCGGTGAAGTGCTCGGCTACACGACGGTCTACCTTCGTGGTTTGCAGGAGACTGGTATTGTCGGTTGTCTCAAACATTTTCCCGGCATCGGCGCAGGTGAGGTTGACTCACATGAAGAGATGCCCATGGTCCGCCTCTCGCACGAGGACCTCATGGCCCAGGACCTCGCACCCTATATCGAACTTTTTCAACGTAAGGACGATCGGGTGCGCTGCGTGATGGTCAGTCACGGCGGGTTCCCCAACATTGACATAAAAAAGGGTATGACCGGCGGTCTGCTTGAGCCTGCGTCTCTTAGCCATAACATCGTTACCAATCTCTTGCGGGGAGAACTTAGTTACCAGCATCTGGTGGTGACAGACGATCTCGAGATGGGTGCGATTGCCAATCACTGCGAAATTGAAGCCGCAACAGTGCGGGCATTTCTCGCGGGCAACGACATGATGTTGATTTGCGCTCATCCCGATACTATCCGGCGCGGCTATCATTCGCTGTTGGGTGTCGCCAAAAACGACAAGCTGCCGCGCGAGCGCATGCGAGCTTCACTCAAGCGCATCGCAGCCATGAAGTCACTGGTGAAGGCTCCGGCCGAATTCGACAAAGAAAAATTCCAGAAGCTTTCAGACGAAACCGCCAGGCTCAACGAAAAGCTGAATTACAAATACGGAGGAACAATCCAATGAGCGCGCGCAAGGTGGCCTGCATTCTAATGGGCGTTTTGATTGCGGCGTTTCTTTCCGCCGGTTGCCGGCGCAATCGCGGCGGGGGTCCTTTCGTCATCGCCTTGGGCGACAACATTCGCACCATCGATCCCATCGGCTCTCCATCGGTGGACGCCGCCAGCGAGCGCATTCGGACCCTGATGTTTAATTCGCTGGTGAGGAAGGACGAGAAGTTTGACTACGTCGGCGAACTGGCGTCAGACATTAAGAGATCGGACGACAATGTCACCTTCACTTTCACTCTGCGTGACGGCGTGAAGTTTCACGATGGACGTCCGTTTACGTCGGCCGATGCCAAATACACACTCGATCTGGTCTTCTCCAGCACTTTCGCCAAGTCAGCAAGCTTTTACGAAGGTACCGGAGCGGCGAGAACGAGTTATATAAAAAGCGTGGAGGCGCCTGACCCGAAAACTCTGGTGATCACGACCGTCAGACCGTGGACTGGTCTGCTCCCGAATCTTGTGCCTGTTGCCATGATTCCGCAGGGCAGTTACGACACGCAGAAAGATCACCCCCTGGGGACGGGGCCATTCAAGTTCGTCAGTTACGACAGTTCACAGCAGGTCGTCGACCTGGCCGCGAATGCTGATTACTGGGAGGGCGCGCCCCACATTCAAGCGTTACGCGTGCGCGTGATTTCAGACACTAACGCGCTGCAGGCTGAGCTGCGTTCCGCGCGCGTCGATATTGCGCCGCTCCCCACCAGTTTGTCGCCTGACGCGATTAAGGGATTGGGTCAGGATCCTAAACTGCAGGTATTGCAGTTCACCGGCTCGAATCTCAATCTGTTGACGCTCAATTGCAGCCAGCCGCCGCTTAACGACGTTCGTGTCAGACAGGCGATCGCTTATGCCGTCGATCGCGAAGGAATGATTCGCGATCTGCTGTTGGGCCAGGGGAAGCTGGCACATTCAATTTTGCCGGAAGAGTCCTGGGCCTACAGCTCGGGGCAGAAGTATGCATTTGATCCGGCCATGGCAAAGAAGCTGTTGGATGAAGCGGGCTTGAAAGATCAGGATGGGGATGGACCGCAAATGCGCTTCACCAAGCCGGTTGTTTTCAAGGTTTCAGGCAGCAGCGTCGCGGCAAAGAATTATGCCGGCGTGATTCAAAACTACTTAAAGAACGTGGGCGTGCCGGTGACCATCGAGACGGCGGAACTAAACACATTGTTTGACGAGCTGCGTCGTGGCAATTTTCAAATTTTTTACGGGCAGTGGGTCGGCGGAAATCAGGATCCGATCTTCTTCAAAGACCTGTTTGCAACTTCTGAGATACCAACCGAGACCCGCGCTTCAAGAAACCGCAGCCGCTACAGCAACAAGGAACTCGATGCGTTGATTGATGAGGCGGTGAATACCTTCGATCGCGAAAAAGGCAAACAGCTCTATGGGCGCATCCAGGACATAGTTGCGCGCGATGTGCCTGTCCTGCCGCTGTGGTACCAGGCGAACATCGTGATTGCGCAGAAGAAGGTGGGGAACATCAAAGTGGATGCCAGCGGCGATTGGGGTTTCGTCAGGAATCTTACGGTTGAGCAGTAAGCATTTTAGACTAGCAGTTCAGAGTTTAAGGTCTACCTTGGGCCGTTGAGTAGCCAGGCCACAGCTTAAAGGCTGAACTCTAAACTACCGCAATTCGGCAAGCGGTCATTCATTTCTTTGTCGAGGCGTCGCTATACGCTGCTGCCAGTCCGGCTCCCATCACGTAGCTGCCAAAAATATCCCTTCGCATTCGCGAATCACCGACGAACAACTTTTCAAACTCATTAAGGTTAACGCTCTTCCGAGTTTGCTCCAGCGTTTCGCCACGGGCGACAGCCGCTTCCACTTGTTGCTTCATTGCGGCAAATAGCCGGGCCATCAGCTTGACATAGGCATCGTCGTGCATCACCGGTCCATGGCCGGGAACGATGGTCGTGGCATTCAAGGCCAGCAACTTGTCCAGTGTCGCGCTCCAATCGGCGGGATGTGATTGCGGGTTGCCGACGTAGGGTACCGGCCAGATGACGAGGTCACCCGCGATCACAATTCCCTCCTTCGGAAGGTGGACCACAATATCCCCGCTGGTGTGGCCTCGGCCCAGGTATCTTATGTCGATGGTGCGATTGCCCCGGTGTAATGTGAGGCGGTTTTCCAGCGTTAGGGTTGGCAGGATTATCTGCGCGCCCGGATTCTCAGCCATGTATCGTTCGGCTATTTTGATGTCGCTGGCATAAGTTGCGCGCTCCTCCTCATCCATCAGTCCGCCGAAGACGCTCTTGTTCTGCTCCAGGCGATTTCGCAAGGCCCCGATGAAGCCGGGATATCCCTGCTCTGACATCGCCAGCTTGCGATTGCTTAGGCCGGTCGTTGGCAAATACTCGAGCGTGTTCGCATGAGCAATAAATTCAGCGCCCGGAAATGCATCGCGATAGACCTGGTTGCCCATGATGTGATCGTCATGCCAGTGAGTGTTGATGACATACTTCACGGGCTTGGACGTCAGCTTTCGCAATGCCGCCAGTTCTTCTTTCGCCGTGCCCGGAGTTAATGTCGTATCCACGACGACAACTTCGTCATCGTTAATAATGAAGACGCTGTTGCCGTTGACGGTCAATCCCGGCGGCTCCTTCCGTATAGCCGCATACACACCGTCGGCGACTTTAACCATTTCAAAATTTCCCACTTGTGCTGAAGCGTTCAGCGGCAGCGAAATCAACAGCGTGAACAGAAGGAAGCGAATAAAGGACATTTGTAGACTCCAGTGGGGCGTGCCCGCGAAAAGCGACTTCGCGTTGCAAACTGATTAGAAAGAGTGGGGAGGTTAATAAAAAGACGGGGTGATTCTAAAACAGAATTAGCCGTGCAGGTGCGCTGTGCGCAAAAAATAGTTGGTGGTGAAAATGGATTTCTTACGAGCGTTCGGATGTGGCCCGCGGGGAAAAAGGTTTAGTGTGTTCTCCGTGCCTCAGTGGTGAGTGTGTTTGCTTGGCCTTTAGTCACCACAGAGACACTGACAACACGGAGTTTGCGCAGAGAAACTCAAATTAGGACAACAACAGAAAAGAAATGTGGGCTAGATGCCAAGGATAGAAAGGTCTGCTCGTGTAATTGCTCCTTCGCGAATCAGACGCGCGCCGGGTCCAGTCAGATCTAAAACGGTAGAAGGTTTAGTGACGGATGTTTCACCGCCATCAATGATTAAGTCGATGCCTTGGGTAAAATAACCCTGCACTTCCTGGGCAGTGCGTGGCGGCTGCTTGCCTGACGGATTTGCGCTGGTGGCTGTCAGCGCGCCGCCGCACTGCCGCAGCAGCTCCCGGACAGCTTCATCCTGGGGCAATCGCACGCCAATTGAATTTGTTCCGCCCGTAAGTTGCTGAGGCAATTCCGCACGCGCCGCGCCAATCAAGGTGATGGGACCGGGCCAATGTCGCCGCGCAATTTCGTCGAACAGCGCCGTGCGTTTTTCGATAAAGCGATCAACATCGCCGCGGTCGGCGATTAACAGCAGGATCGGTTTGCCTGCTTCCCTGCCCTTGAGTGCGAAGATATTTTGCAGGGCCGCAGCGTTAAATGGATCCACGCCCAGGCCATAAAAAGTATCTGTGCGAAAGGCGATGGTGCCGCCGGCGTCTATGATTCTCGCCGCTTCGAGCCGCGTTTCTTCGTTGTTGCTTTTGATCATTAGCGGCAGTAAACGAACGGGTCTAGTCTTTTGCCTGGCTTCCCTGTCCTCTATGGAAACCCTCGGCTGCGATTTTTACGGCATACCCTAAACCATCGCCAACTGAGAGGACTTCGGCAAGCAACTTGGGGTGGTTGACGAAGTATTTGTTGAATTCACGCAATGCATTCGTCGAGCTTTCCTGATCGAGGGAACGGATTTCACCCGCGACCTGTCCGCCCCACAGGAGATTATCCACAATCACTACGCCGCCCTTGCGCAACCTGGGCAGGCACAACTTTAGATAGTCTGAATATTCTTCCTTAACCGCGTCAATGAAGATCAAATCAAAAGTGTCCTTTAGTCGCGGAATCACTTCCAACGCTTTGCCGCGCTCAATACGCACGCGTTCGCGCAAGCCGGCGCGCGTGAGATAAGCTTCAGCCGCTTGTATCATCTCGTCGCTCGGATCGATTGTCACAACCAGACCGTCTTCACCGACGGCACGCGCCAAATAAAGCGACGTATATCCGATCGCCATCCCAATTTCCAGCGCCCGTTTTGCTTTGATCGAGCGAGCTGTGATTTCTATGAAAAGCGCTACTTCCCGGTCCGCGCTGGGCACGCCATGCTGCGCGCCATACGCTTCCATCTCGCGAAGAAGTGGATCTGTTTGCGGAATTAGTTTGTCGAGATACTCAGCCTGGTCGCGCTGAACAATTGCATCGATGCGTGCTTTCATGAGTCACCCTCAAAGCTGACAAAAAATAAGACAGGATTAACACCATTGACACGATGAAGATCTAATGACGCTCTTACCATCATGCCAATCTTGTCAATCCTGAACAACCTGCCGTTTATTACTCGTCTGAATCTTCCTGGGCGTCACTGCCAACAGCAACGTAGCGGCGGCCGAGGCCGAGCTGGCGCAGTTTGTGTTGTAGCGACTGGCGATGCATTGCCAAAATTTCCGCCGCCTTAGTCACATTGCCATGCGTATGCTCCAGGCAGCGGCTGATGTAACGGCGCTCAAACTCGCGCCGGTCTTCGCGAAAGTCGGCAGTGAATGGGACATTCAAGCCATCGCCCGCGCTTTGTTCCTCTTTGACTCTGGGTCCTTGCCCGCCCGGTATGATTTCGTCCGGTAGATCCTGTGAACGCAACTCGTCGCCTTCCGCCATGATCGCCGCACGCTCGATGGTGTTCTTTAGTTCACGTACATTTCCCGGCCAGTCGTAGTCAACCAGACGACGCAGCGCGCTCTGGCCCACCTGTCGCAGCGGCAAACCGTAGCGCTCGGCGGCTATTTGCGTGAATGTTTCAGCAAGCTGTGGAATGTCTTCACGGCGCTCGCGCAGCGGTGGAATGTCAATAGTGACCACCCTTAAGCGATAAAAAAGATCCGCCCGAAAGTTCCCGGCCGCAATTTCCTGTTCCAGCGGGCGATGCGTGGCGCTGACGATGCGCACATCTACGGGTATTGATTCGTTGCCGCCCAATCTTTCAATGTGCCTTTCTTCCAGCGCCCGCAAAAGTTTCGCCTGCACGTTCGAGCTCATGTCGCCAATCTCGTCCAGAAAGAGCGTGCCACCGTTTGCCTGTTCGAATTTTCCCTGGCGCCGCGCGGCCGCGCCCGTGAAGGCACCTTTCTCGTGGCCAAACAATTCCGACTCAATCAATTCTGAAGGAAGCGCGGCGCAGTTCACGGCTACAAACGGACCTTTAGAGCGTACGCTGTTTCGTTCGTGAATCTCGCGCGCAACCAATTCTTTTCCTGTACCCGATTCGCCGCGCACCAGCACCGTCGCATCTGTCTCCGCCACCTTTTCGATCATTGCGCGCACCCGCTGCATGCCGGCGGACTTGCCGATTAGCGCGCCACGCTCAGTCGCTTCCGCGGCAATGCGCCGTCGTAGAGCAACATTCTCGCGCCTGAGCGCAATGGTCTCCGCCGCATTCTTGACCACAAGCCGCAGCTCATCCAACTCGAACGGCTTTGATAAATAATCGTAAGCACCCGATTTCACTGCTTCCACTGCCATGCGTTCGGAACCGTGCGCGGTAATGATTATGACCAACGGCGGGGTTCCGCTTACGTCACCTGAAGCATTTTGATTGCCCGCAGTTTTGCTTTGTTCAAGCTCCTTCAGGAATTCCAATCCACTGATTCCCGGCAAATTCACGTCAAGCAGCATCAGATCCGGCTCCTGCTGCTTCACTAGAATTCTTGCCGCTTCGGCTGACTCGGCCTCGGAAACGTTATATCCAAACGTTGTCAGCGCCCGGCGCATCCCGTAACGAGATGCTTCCTCGTCGTCAACAATCAGTAATCGCAAGTTATCTCTTTTCATCCTTTCCGGTCAGTTTAAAACCTTAGTGCTGGATTGCACTAGCGCGTTTCGTGCCAGAGAGAATAATCGGATGGTGTCCTAATTTCAGTTTTCCTCGTGCCAGCTCCGGTGACTCTGTGGTGATTAAACGTTCAAAACGGAGGCACGCAGCACCAGGGACGCACGGAGAGTAGCTAAGGGACACTATCAATAATCGTATTGTGTTTGACCACGAAGAGTTTTACGATAGCGGGCAAAATGGCAGAGGCATTACGCCGCCATTGGGAGTTTGAGCCTTCACCCTCAAAATGAAGTACGTGGAAGGCAGCTTAATTCCGTCTTCGCAGTTAGGCGAGCGATTGATCATGGCTGGATACCGATTCCGTATCAGTGGACCGCCTTCAACGCTCGCCATTTTCGCGTCGCCAGGTCTAAATCTGCGTTTTCCGTATTGATATCCAGACGCGCTGCGAACCAGAAGGAGATAGTTGGACTCCGCAAAGAAAGATCTCGTATCAGACCTTCCCCAGTCGAAGCGCTGGATCGACCTGCGAAAGATCTCCCTGATGCGGGTGATCCTCGCCTTTTCTGCGCTGCTGGTCATTTATATCGATCCCTCCGAACCAAATCGCTTTGTAGGCCTGACTTATCTGGCACTGGCCGGGTATGGGATCTACAGCATTGTGATTTGGGCACTTGCTGTTCGTCATAGTCGGATCTTACCAATCACGATCTTGCATTGGCTGGACGTTGCCTGGTATCTCCCGCTGATTGCTCTTAGCAGCGGGACCAATAGTCTCTTCTTCTTCTTCTTTTTCTTTGCGATCCTGGTTGCCTCATTCGGCTGGGGTTTTCACTCAGGAATGCGTGTTACGGTCGTGTCGACTGTTCTTTTCACAGTTATCGGGTATGCCGCTGCTGCTGCGCAACCTGACTTTCAACTCAATCGTCTTCTGCTTCGGCCAATCCAGCTCCTGGTTTTGGGTTACCTGATTGCCTATTGGGGCGGCGTTCAAAGCAGGTCTCTGGCGCGCCTACAACTGCTGAAGGAAGTTACACTCTTCTCTAATCCGCGCTTCGGAGTTGAGAGGACGATTCAATCGGTACTTGAGAGTCTGCGCTCCTCCTACGGGGCAGAGAGCTGCGTCTTGTTTTTTCCCAAGACTCAAGCGGGCCACCCTATCAGGTTGTACGGGAGCAGCAGCGGGGGTCCATATCAAATGCATCGCGCCGATCAGAATTCCCAGAATCCGCCAACCTCATCGCGCGAAGTAACCGAGGAAATGGCTAAAGTCTTTCTTACTGCCTCGCCCGCGCACGCAATCCTTTACCGAAATGAAGATCCGGGCGAGGTGCTCCTCTTTGAGACCAAAACGGCGGAGTTAACAAAAGCTAACGCACAGGATTATCCCTTCGTCAATGCCTTCGAGGGAAAATCTGTTTTCTCGGTCCCTGTCTATTATCGCGCGCAGTCGGTGGGCCGACTCTATATCGTTGGTGGTGCGCATCGCTTCGATGAAGCGGACATCGAGTTCGTCCTACAAGTAATGGAACAGGTGACTAGCGTCCTGGAAAACATTAGACTGGTCGACAGTCTAGCTTCCGACGCCGCCGCTCAGGAACGGAGAAAGATTGCCCAGGACATTCACGACAGCATCATTCAACCCTACATCGGACTGCAGTTTGGTCTTGCGGCCGTCAAACATAAACTCGAACATGGAGAAGACGTTCTGACTAATATTGAAGAGCTTCTGGCACTAACCCATGGCGAAATTGCCGACTTGCGTAGCTACGTCGGCGGGCTTCGCAGAGGTGAATCTCCGCGTGAGATATTTCTACCGGCAGTACGACGCTACGCGTTAAAGTTTTCTGAGGCTACCGGCCTGAATGTTGAGATTGAGGGCCCTGACGATTTAGTTATCTACGATCGCCTGGCCGCGGAGTTATTCCAGATGATTGAGGAGGGGCTGAGTAATGTCCGACGTCACAGTACGTCCAGCTATGCGAGAATAGAGATCGACGTCAAAGATGGTCATCTGGAAATGCAACTCAGAAACGAGCGTCTAAAGCGATTGGGAGAGGCTTCCTTCATTCCCCGCTCAATTGCTGACAGAGCCGCTGCACTGGGCGGCCAAGCATCAGTTTACACGGATACGAATTTTGACACCGTGGTACGAGTGCAGATTCCCCTATAACGTATATGAATACTCCCACTCCAGAGCCAATTCGAATTCTGATCGTCGATGATCATGCGGTCGTCCGGGCGGGCCTAAGGATGCTTATCGACCAGGATCCGGGAATGAAAGTAATTGGTCTTGCGGGCAACCTCTCGGAGGCTCTTGCTCTGGCAGCCAGCGAACAACCAAACGTTATCATTCTCGATATCATGCTGGGTGACGAAGATGGCCTGACAATTCTCCCGCGCCTGCGGGAAATAGCCAGGAACGCAAAGGTTCTCGTACTTACAGGTTTGCGTGGTTCTGAAAGCCAGCGCCGGGCAATGATGGCTGGAGCAATGGGCATCGTCTTGAAGGAGCACGCCGCCGAAGTGCTAATAAAGGCCATTAATAAGGTCCACCATGGCGAGGTGTGGCTTGATCGACTAATGATGGGCACTTTGCTGGACGAAATGACGCAGCCTCAGGAGAGTGATCCGGAAGAGATTAAGATCGCCAGTCTCACGGACCGGGAACGCGAAGTAATAGTACTGATAGCCGAGGGTCTAAAAAACAAGCAGATCGGTCGACGACTGTGTATCAGCGAAACTACCGTGACCCATCACCTAAGCTCAATTTTTTCCAAGCTGGGTGTCTCTGATCGCCTTGAGCTCGTGATTTATGCCTTCAGCCGCAACCTCGCCAAGATACCTCAAAAGGACCCCCGTTTCGGGCAGCCGCCGACGACTGCTTAAGATTAATTTGATCTTTGGTTTGCGGTCACTCCCTGTTTTCAGGGCAGCAACCTGCCGCTCGCAAAGGTTAAAAATTTAGCAACTCCTGCCTGACAGAAAAGCAGACAATGCCATTGCAAAGTAAACACAATATAAATAGGATGTTGCCTCAATTTGACAGAACAGGTGTCTTCAGGATGCCCGCTGATCACTAGTGCGGACGTGGTCATCTGAGTTCTTCCACTGTTGCGTCGTTGAGCAACAGACAACTCGTCGCTCCCGGTGGGCCGCCGCCAATCAGCATGTTCAGAGTAAGTCATCAGCAGAGCTGAGACAAAGACTCTGGCCAATCTAATTATCAGAAATGAAGTCTCGCGATAGACTGCCAATGGAGAGGTATCTAAAAAAACCAGTTCTCATAAAAAACACCCCGCTACCACTGGCGTGTGGTAACGGGGCCTCTTAACAACACAGCTTCCACCGCACTCGGCGGGAAAGGT
>DATGYM010000318.1:0-2716 GCA_035297925.1 Pyrinomonadaceae bacterium
TTTAGGTCTTCCATCGCCCGGGCAACTGAAGTATATAAAATATAGGAACTTTGATTACAAAAATCAGTCTCTTATGAATCGTTATTAAGATACTTGTTTAGGCTGAAAAAGTCTAGGAAACCTGTACGCCAAGGACTTCACCCACAACTTTCTTTATCGCTTTGATCAATTCAGGCGTCTCCACGTCCACCACCTGCTCCAGCACCCATTTGCTGTCCGTGGCTTCCATGGCCCGAGATACTTTTTCTCCCAGATAGCGCAGCATACTGTAGCTCGGTTGGCGGCCGTTGAACTCGAGCTCCGAATAGTCGGCGAATCGGGCATTCAAGGTATTGATGAAATCGCCGGCATAGGCGCCGGGGCCGACAAATTCCTCGAGGTTGACGGAGGTAATTCGTGCCAGATGCTTGCCCAAAGCATTAATGAAACGGCCTCGCTCCTCTTCGTTCAACTGACCGTATACGATTCTGTCGGCGCATTGGACCAGAAACGCGATGATCTCGGTGATGACGGACGTCACCTGGCGGTCGCCGCCGAGCGGATAACCTTCCTTTTCCATGTGACGCACGGCTTCCTGCGCAATCCGCCAGATATTCGTGGCCACCACGCTGGCGCGATCCTCCAGGGTCTTGGGGCCTTTTTTGCGAAATTTGGTTTTCAGCGGTATTGCCATGGCGTTGCATTATATTGAAATTTTACTTCCTTGCGGAGTCATGGTGCGATTGGCCACCCATATCGGGTGTTATGCTTCGCTCCCGACGCGAGTCTCTGGCAAAATGCCGGCAGGCCAAGATTTAGGGAGTCGCCATGTCTGAGTCCGATATGAACCTGGTAAGCGGTATTGCCGCCTTCGAGGCCAAGGAATTTGCCAAGGCGTTCAAATTTCTTTCACCGCTGGCCGAAACCGGCAATGACCAGGCCCAGTACCGTCTTGCCGTGATGTATCAGAACGGCCTCGGGCATGTGCGCAATGAAATGATGGCGCATAAATGGATGCACGCCGCGGCTGAGCAGGGAAATTCCCTGGCCCAGCACGGTCTCGGATTCATGTACATGCAGGGCGAATGTGTTCCGAAAAATGAAAAACTGGCTGCTGAATGGTTCCGTCGCGCCGCCGACCAAGGCTTGGCCGGATCGCAGATGACTCTCGGGATGCTTTATGAGCAGGGAATCGGTGTGGAGAAAGACGAAGCCGAAGCCCGAAAATGGTACGAGATGGCTCAGCGAAATTCGTAAACACACGGGCCGTGCCAGTCACGGCCCGCGATCACAACGCGATTACTTCTTGATGAAAGCGGTGAAACCGTCGGTTTTGCCGGCATGGCCGTCATCATAGCCGGTGTTGTAAGCGTCGTTCAGACGCTGCTCTTCGCGCTTGGGGTTGTGCAGAAAACCGCACGCCCAACCATTGATGTATTCCTTATCAACACCCTTTTTTTCCATGGCGCTGATGGTCTCGTAATACGCTTTATTGGTCATGAAACGCACTCCTGAATGAATTCTTGGCATAGGAACGGCGGTAAAGCGGCGCATATATTACCCATTGAAGCTGGGTTTTCAAGAATAAAATCACCGGAGGACCAATCCCCTTATTTTTGCATGCTTATCACGGTCTATATTCAGGCGGACGACACGAAGCGGGAGTGATATTGCGTAAAAACTAACTGACATGACCCCATAATACAGTCAGTGGGTGGTTTCCAGATACCAGACGGACATATACTTTAAAAATGCTTCAGAACATCATGCCATGCTGAACCTCGGTCAGCTGGTCAACACGGTTCAGAAAAACTGTCACATCTCGGATGCACGTCATGCGGGTGACTTTACGCTCTGCATTTTTCTTCTGAAAATGCGCGAGTTTTATCGCTGGGAACACGACATCCCGTTCGCGCACAACCTGCCGAAAGACGAGGTCGGTGAGTGGCTCCAGGAACGTGAGGGCATGTGGTCCGATCTCGAATCCAGCTCGTTCGAATCGCTTCCATTGGACGGGCGCACACTGGACCCCTTCGATGCGGAAACCGTCAACCGTGAGCTGATCCCGCAAGGTTATGTTTACAGCGGCGGATATGGCCGTTTCTCCAAACCGCATTTCTTTCTCGGCACGCTCCTTAAAAAGGAACAGCGCGCCGGGTACACGGTTTACATCTCCTCCTGTGAATACGCCCGCGACCTGGAAGCACCGCCGGCCATGCTGCAAGGCAAAACTATTTACGTCCGCCAGGAATCGGTGCGGCGTTTTCTGTGGGAGAAAATCGAGGAATGGCGCTGGAACCGCACGAACGAGACCATGGAACGCGCGCTGGCTTGTTATGCGTTCGAGATCGACATGAATTCAGCGCTGGAGCGCATGACCACGAATGAAACCGAGGCGATGATCCTGCACGAACTCGGCGAAGGTCTGGCCGGCGAGAAGCTGGGGCCGGACTGGCAGAAAATGCTCGTTACGTTCTCGCGATCCAAGGCGGAAATCATGGTCCGCGCGGTGCGCGATATTCTGGCGGATTGCCTGTCCACCCTGCCCGGTCTGCTGGCAACAAACAACACCGCCTCGTTGCATTTCTATTTCGCCAACTTCACCGGCATGCGCAAGCATCTTTACCCCGAGGCACTCGAGGCTTATCGCCGCTGGGCAACAGCAGATGATTGCCAGGCGCTGAGCGTGATGGTTGAGTCCGGGCAACGCCGCTGGCTCGAAACCGCGCACGCCATC
>DATGYM010000319.1:0-2842 GCA_035297925.1 Pyrinomonadaceae bacterium
CATTGATACTGTCTTGCGCGTAGAGTATTTTTACGTCTTTTTCCGGGTCTAAACCATTTTTTCTGAGCACCATGCGCGTGGCATAGTCCGTCGACGCAGCTGGCTGCGTGACCGCGACCACTTTGCCTTTGAGATCGGCGATCGTCTTGATCTCCGGACGCGCGTAGAGTTGGAACACGAACGTCGGTAGACCGCTGGCGACGTAGACCAAGTCCGCGCCCTCGAGTTTCGCGTCGATCCCTTGGTTACCGACAAAACCCACTTCTTCACCGCCTCCCACCATCGCCTGCACGGCGGAGGTTGCCGCCAGATATTTTACATCGACGTTAACCCCATGCTTAGTGAACAATCCCGCGTCCGCCGCCACCCAGAGGGGCGCCATCACGCCGCTGATGGCGTTATAAACCGCGCGCAAGTTCATATCTTGAGCAGCGGCCGCCCGCGAAATGAGCATGACCACCAATATGGCCAGGGCGCAGATTCGATTAAAATCCCGAATCCGATTCATAGTTACACTCCCTTGGTATCATTTTTAACTACTTAGCATCGGCGCAAAATCATTGTTACTTGATTTTTCAGCGCGGCATCACCATTGCTAGTTTACGCTAGGATGTCATAGAAACGGAGAATGGAAAACCCCATGTTAATGATCGGCCTGTCGCTCATCTTCGTTGTCGTGTTGGTCGGTCCGTTCCTGAACAAAAAGATCGAGGCGAATCTCGAAGCCTTTTTGTTCGCCATGGGCATCATCAGCGCCACGGTCTCAGGCGCATGGAGCGTCGAGGTCATCCATGAGGGCTTCATCGCGCCGATCAATATCACGCTGGCGGTTTTAGGCGCCGGCGTGATGTTTCATTATTTGCGCCGCTACATCGATCATGCCATGCGTCGCATACTCATCACCGTGCCCCTCTCGCTCGTCGTTTGTCTAGGAATCATCATCCTGGGGCTCGCGTCAAGCGTGATCTCGGCGATCATCGCGGCGCTCTTGC
Organism: Pyrinomonadaceae bacterium; assembly: GCA_035297925.1. Classification (GTDB taxonomy): domain Bacteria; phylum Acidobacteriota; class Blastocatellia; order Pyrinomonadales; family Pyrinomonadaceae; genus PSRF01. The sequence goes on from DATGYM010000319.1 coordinate 993, forward strand.
TGGTCGAGTTCATCACCGTGCTACCGCTCCATCGCCATGCCGAGGTCAATCTCACGATCATCGCGTGTTTCGCCATCGGCCTCGGCGCTGCGCTAACTCCGCTCGGTGAACCGCTGTCCACCATCGTGATTTCAAAACTCAGTGGTGCACCCTATCACGCTAGCTTCTCGTATCTAGCTAAACTGCTTGGATCCTACGTCGTTCCCGCAGTGATCCTGCTTGGCATCGCGGCAATTTTTTTAGTTCATGAAGCGCCCGAGGACACCGAGGAATCGTTGGCGGTGGAGGAAGAGGAAGAAAAACTTAGTGAAGTATTCGTTCGCAGCGCTAAGGTTTTCATCTTCGTCATGGCCCTGATCTTTCTCGGCGCCGGATTTAAGCCTTTCATCGACGCCTATATCATCACCTTGCCGTCGCAAATCCTATTTTGGGTGAACATGGTCTCAGCCATTCTCGATAATGCCACGCTAGCCGCCGCGGAAATCGGCCCAACGCTGAGCGAAGCACAGATCAAAAGCGCGCTGCTGGGCTTGCTCGTCGCTGGCGGCATGCTGATCCCAGGCAATATTCCCAACATCATCGCCGCCCACTCACTGCATGTCAAAAGCACCGAGTGGGCCAAGCTCGGCGTGCCGTTGGGACTGGTAATAATGACGGGAACCGCAGTGCTGTTGTGGCTCGGCTTAATCTGAAGCTGGAAGGAATGGCTGGATCCTGGAACTGTCCCTGCAATTATTCAGTGTAACGAATTGCCGGTCTCAACTAAACGTCTCGTAAACGTCCGAATCTCCGTAAATTTACACGAGTAGACACACTCAACCGGGCAGACTTGGCTTTGTTCGGTGAAAAAAGCGCCAGAGTCGATTTCCCAAGAGCATGTATCCATGCTCTGTCATTCAGGCGGAATAGTATTAGACTCCCCTGCATCCGCAAGCGAACGCAAAAGCTCGAGCGATTCAGCGCTGTTGCGAATGTTATGCTGCGCGTCGGTCCCGCCAATTCCGACGCGGATCGAAATCGCCTGTGGTGGCAAGGATCTGAATAAATCTTCGTCCGTGGCATCGTCACCCAGCGCTAGGATGAAATCGAATTCGCCACCGTCGATCCATGTGCCAGCGGCGCTCCCTTTGTCTACACCAGCGCGCCGAACCTCCACCACCTTATTTCCCTGAACCACCTGCAAATCCGTTTTGGCAGTAAGATTAACCAGGTGATCGACCAGCTCGGGAGCCCGCAGTTCAGCCTGTTCCGGATCGGTCAAGCGATAATGCCAAGCCAACGACTCTTCCTTCTCTTCGACAAAGCTGCCGGGCAGGCGATCCGCGTATATTTCGAGTGTGGGCACTAACTCGCGCTTCCACTCGTTTGCCGCGGCTTTGGTCCGTTGCCAGGATAGGCCAGCACGCCTGGACCAAGCGCCATGCTCCGCAACCAGACCGAGCGGCAACTCGCCCAACCATTCTTCCAAGGTGCGGCGGTCGCGACCACTAGTGATGACGACACAATTCCTCGTGTCGTCGACTAACCGTTTAAGAAGCGTGATGATTGACGGATCAGGCTTGGCCATTTCGGGATGTCGTACCAACGGCGTCAGCGTGCCGTCGTAATCGAAAAATAACAGCCGGCGCCGGCTGACCCGGTAGCGCGCCATGATTTCGTTTTTAACCGTCGGTGTCAGTAATTTCGACTCGATGCGCTTCTGAATTTCTTCCATTCCAAGCAGCGAATTTAAGAAATCGCTCGCCCATCGCCGCACGTTATAGCGCCGCAATCTGCGTTGCATCAGGTGATTGCGTCTTCGTTGTTCGCCACCGGATACTTGGAACGCTTCCTTCAGGGCAGCAGCGATT
>DATGYM010000320.1:0-2121 GCA_035297925.1 Pyrinomonadaceae bacterium
GAGATGAAGGCCATTCTTGGCCAGTCCGAGACCGAGCCGCTGCCATAGTTGCAGGGCTTCCGCCGATGGATTGGCAGCCTTGGCCAGAAGTGCGTCGTGGATTGGGAAGTAAAGCGTTTCCCCGTAACCCGTGAGATCGAACCAATCATCTCCCTGAAACGGTTTGATCCCAGGCATGCGCCCCAGCAGGTCTTCGACATCAGCGGCCGATCGCGGTTCCTCGTAATAATTGTAAAACGAACGCACGGTCATCTGCCCGGAATCGTGGGCCAACTGAAAAGCCTTAATGTGGTTCGGATTTACGCCGGTGCCGCCTTGATCTTGGAAGGCAGTAATTCCCATTTTGTTGAGATCGGCCATGAGCAGGCGCACGTTCTCGACCGCTTTGTCGCGCGCTACTTCGCCAAGCTTGGAACGCAATAGGCCAATCGAGGGGCCGCCGTTGAGCGCGCCGGTGAGTTGCCCTTGGGCATCCTTCCCGATCTTAATGTTGGCAGGATCGGGCGTATTTGCATCGATGCCCATGGCTTTCAGAGCTGCACTATTGGCGTAGACGCGGAAATAAAACAGTTGCAGCGCTACCGGATTGTTGGGCGCGAGCTCATCAAGTTCCTGGCGTGTGAAACCCCGCGGCTCATCGATAAACTGCTCTTCCGACCAACCTCCGAGTACCACCACCCACTCACCGGGTATTGATTCACGCACTTTCTCGCGGAGGAGCTCCATCGCCCTTTTGTGCGCGGTGACCCCGTCAAGGCGGACCTCGCGATGCCAGTATTCGGCAGCGCGCATGTAATGTGCGTGATTGTCGATCAAACCGGGAATAACAGTTCGACGCCGAAGGTCGATCAGTTGCGTCGAAGGCCCCTTGAACTTTTCAATGTCGGCATCGCTGCCTATTGCAATGACACGCTCGCCTTTAATCGCCAGCGCTTGCACTGTGGTGAACTGATCGTCGACGGTAATAATTTTTCCGTTCGTAAGAACCAAATCGGCCGTTTGGGCGGAAGCTGCAACGGACCAAATCACAGCAAGAGAAACAACCAATGAATGGGACTTAGATGAGAATTTCATTGTTCCCCCCTCAACCGGATGAAGCGTCCGCCTGTTATTGTAATACTTTATGATGTTGCCTTATCAGTTCGCAATAGGACTATAAATCTTGCGGAATTTGTCATGGCGCTGAACTGGCCAATCCGCATTGTGCCAATAGCTGAAGTCGCGGCGGCGCGATGCAGGTTGACGCAATATCTGATATCAAGAACACTCGTCGCTCGCTTTAGTACCGCCTTTTTGTTAGGAGCCTAAGATGCGTCGTACCACCGCCGTGTTACTCGCCGTGTTATTCCCGACCATTGCCCAGGCCGCCGAGTACATGGAGAAGACGCCGTTTCAATTGTCGCGCGCGTTTTCGCCGGGTGTGGTCACATCTGGCGGAATAACGGTCTGGGTCGCCGGCCAGACCGCGACGCAAGACAGCCAAGGCAACAATATCGCCAATAATTTCGAAGCCCAGGTTAAACAAGTGTTTGCTCAGGTTGACGGGTCTTGAGACGCGCCGGCGGCAGTTGGACAATGTTGTAACCATGACGGTTTTCATCAAGGAATCCCGGTATGGCGATAAGTTCGTGGAGATGCGCAAGGAGTTTTTCAAAAACGGGAACTATCCGGGCAGCGCATTAATCACCGTGACGAACTTCGGCCGATCTGGGATCGAGATCGAGATTCAGGCTGTCGGCGTGATAGGCGATACGTGCTCAAACGACAATCCCTGTTCGGCCGAAGGAAAAGTTAAAAAAGCACAGAATAAATAAATCGGAGTCTCGGCAAAGGCCGCACGACCTCATTGACTGGAGGACAAAATGAAAATCAATCGCCGCCGTCTTCTTGCTGGCACTGCCGCCCTATCGTTCGTAGCCTTTGCACCGACCATCGTCCGAGCACAAGAGAAATCCGCCAAAATTCGTATCGGACTTGTACCCCTGATTTCTTCGGGGCCGATATTCATCGCAGAAGCGCGCAAATTCTTTGAGAAGGTCAATCTCGACGCCGAACTGAAATATTTCGCTGACGGTGCCCTCGCCATGCCGGCATTAGTCGCGGGCGAACTTGATCTTACCG
>DATGYM010000321.1:0-2824 GCA_035297925.1 Pyrinomonadaceae bacterium
CGCAAGGTCGATCTTGACGTACCCTCGCCTGGGCAGTTCGATCACGTGATTACGGTAGTGCCACGCGGCAACGACCTGGTTTGGCTTGACACGACTCCTGAGGTTGCTCCTTTTGCAGTATTGCTCGGGAATTTGCGCGACAAGCAGGCATTGGTCATCCCGACTGAAAAAGCGGCGTCGATGATGAAGACACCTGAGATCCCGCCCATCGCGAGCCGGCTTACCTTCAATGCCGACGGAAAGCTTGGCCCCGATGGCACCTTAACCGCGCACGTCGAACGAACAGCCGGGGGTGATGTTGCAATCGTGTATCGTATTGAATTCCGTCGCGTTCCGCAGGTGCGATGGAAGGAATTGGTCCAGCAAATTTCCTACAGCTCCGGTTTTGCCGGTGAAGTGAGCGCGGTCGACGCCTCGCCACCCGACGATATCGATCAACTCTTTCGGTTCTCATACGATTACACCCGCAAGAACTATGGTGACTGGGAAAATCGGCGCGTCACATTGCCGCTGCCGCCCTTCGGAATCGAACTTTCCGGGACTGAGGAGAAGAAGCCGACGGAACCGCCTTTTCTGGGTTCCCCAGGTGAGCGGGTATCACAGGCTAGAATCGAGCTGCCCTCGGGCTCTACGGCGATCATCCCCGAGAAAGTGGACGTGACGCAGGATTTCGCCGAGTACCACGCAACTTACTCGTTTACGAACGGCACGCTCACGGCGGAACGGCGCCTGGTCATCAAGAAGGCAGAGGTGCCGCTGATAGCTTGGGATAAATACCAAAACTTCCGCAAAGTGGTCACGGACGATAGGGACCGGTGGATCCAGCTCGATGGACTTGAGGGGAAAAGTGCAACTGCGAAGACTTCAGATTCAGAAGGCGAAAGCAAGGTCGAGCAGTTACTTGACCAGGCATACAGCGCTAATCAGGCAGGGGAATACCAGACCGCCTTGAATCTCTATGGCGAAGCGTTAAAGCTGGACCCCAAACATCCAACAGCCTGGAACGATATCGGCCGTATGCAACTCCGTCTCGGCCTTACTTCAGAAGCCATCAAGTCATTGCAGCGACAGGTTGCTATCAATCCGCAAGATGAGTTTGTGTATCGGAACCTTGCCCGTGCCTATCTCGCTCTCGGCGATGACGAACAGGCAAAGACTGCTTGCCTCACACAGATTCGCATGCGGCCTCTGGACGATTTTTGCAATTTAATCGTGGGTCGCATTTTGGTTGAACAGAGGAAATACTCCGAGGCCATCCCGCTTCTGGAGACCGCAGCTCGCATCATGCCTAACGAGCCGACGATACCGTTAGATCTGGGGATTGCGCGTCTTTACCTAGGTGACAACGACGCCGCCTACAGAGATTTCAAGCGAGCACTGGACATGGGGAAGATCCCCTTCATTTGGATAGGTGTGGCCAACGCGTTATCGGATCGCGGGTTGCGCCCTGACGAAGCGCTTCAGTACGCCACATCAGCGGCTGATGTGACGGCGGGGTTGTTGCAAGCAATGATCCAGCAAAAGCAATACAAGGACGCATGGGCACTCTCGGAAGAGCTGGTTCTTGCATGGGATTCGGTCGCGCTGGCCCAGTTCAGGAGGAGAGAACTCGCAAAGGCTGAAAAGTTCGCGAGTTCCGCCTGGAACAACAGGTTGTTCGCGGAGACGGGACATCATTTGGGAGTAATCTACGAAGCGATGGGAGCGCCAAATCGAGCGGCAAATGTTTATGAGGACGTTCTACTCTACTTCCCTAAGTCCCCTCTTACCCAGACCAGGCTTCAAACCATCCTTGGCGGACAACAAGAAGCGGAAGCAGCACTCAAGGCGAGAAGGTCCAGCGCGCTTAGCCCGGTGCTCGTGCTCAGTACCACCGCTCAAGATGACGCATCGGATGACGTCTGGCTGCTGCTTGGCTCTCACGGCAGTGTAGTTGATTTGCAGTTCGTTGAAATCGCGCATAGCCTCGATCGGTTCACGGACGCGATCAGGGCCCACAAATTTGAAGCAGACATCGTTGACGACAAAACTCCAGCTCTCGTCCGGCGTGGGAGAGTTGCGTGCTCGCGGCAGGGGGGGTGTACGTTCTTTTTGTTACCTGGTGGACTCAATGAATCAGTAAGCGGCATAGAAAGAGATCTTGCAGGCACGGCGCGCAAGTAACCGCTTACGAAGCCACCTCTTGAATCAGCGGAGTTACGTGAAGGTGGGGTGGGGGCAGGGTTTCAGAAGGATTTTTGGACTGGACCGAGAGTTTTCCAACATCCTAGCCCCACCAGATCCTGCCCCCGTGATTCTTCGGCACCGTCTTTGCAGATTTCTGGTGTTCAGGAAGAACATGATTTCGGAAAATCCTGCTTCTTGGTGGTGGAAACCCTGTAGATTCGGCACAGTACAATCCGCCAAGAAGTTTCCCTTGAAACCAGTGGCTTAGCGGTCCTTTCTCACAGGGGTTCCGGCACACCCCAGGGGCGTTGGGCCGGAAAACCATGTGAGCAGGGACCGCCAAGCCACCGGTTTCACGGACCTCGTCCTGGGAGATTAGACTGTGCCGGAACTACACGGTTTTGACACACTCGGCGACTGTCGTAGCATCACGAATGCACGCAAAACTAGGGATGAGTGTAATCGCGTGTGGCTGTTGAAAAACCCCCTCTTTTGAAAAAACAGCCCCAGCGGAGGGATAGAAAATGTCCACCAAAATCGAGAACGTCGTTTATAGGGCATCGTGGCGCGATGAAGTTTCTGCGAATTTCGGAAGGAAGAAGGAGTTTTTCAACAAGCCACAGGCAATTACACCAACTGAGAATTACTGGACTGGCCG
>DATGYM010000322.1:0-3090 GCA_035297925.1 Pyrinomonadaceae bacterium
CGGTAACCGTGAGACGGGGCCCAGACCCGTAATTCCGAATACCATCAAGAAAGGGTTCGCTTTTCACCCTCGGTAAGTCATTGATCTGCAAAGCGAGGATTCTCTCCGTCTTGCCATCTCAAAAGGAATACCTTCTTGGAGCCCGTGATCTGCGGCAGCCTCACCCTGCCGTTCTGAGTGTAATCGCCTGTTAACAACGGTGACCCGTCAGCCGCTCCTCTATAATTCCAGTTTGCATGCGAGCGAATCAGGCAATGCGCCAGCTTCTCCCAGACGGCACGCCTCTGCGAAGTGCTGATGCTATGTGACGAATTTGCCCAATGGTTGCGCGATGGCGTGAGCGTCGTTGATGACTGTCTCGTGATCGGCAAGCCCGATGCCGTACCTCGTCTGGTGCCCAGCCACCCCCGGGGGGCAATGAGTGTAATCGCCTGCGTTACCAATGGTCCACCGATCGCCGAAAAGCTACCTGTTTACAACAACAATCAATCGCCAAAGCTCACGGATTCTGATCCAGTGGCCGCGTTTCGTGGCAATAACGGGCTACTGACACCTGCTGAGGGTCACGATTGCCGCCACCACTTTACTTATTTGCCTTTATCATACGGTTGGTATCCACGGCCTGTGCAGACCCTACAGGCCATGCGGGTGTTTATGAAGTGCGTTCCTATTGCTGTTTTGCTGTTGGTGCCGTTTGCGACTACTACGGCGCCGGCTGTGTCCTCCCCACTATCTGCGGATCAGGCGAGCGTGCTGGAGTCGGCGCGGGTTTACTCGATTGACTACATCAGGAAACTTCCGAATTTCATCTGCACTCAGATTACCAACCGCGAAAGCATTGGATTCGCCTTCAGGTCCGTCATGACCTCCGATGTGATCGAGGAGCAACTTACCTTCGCCAATCAAAAAGAAAGTTATGAGGTCGTGCGCATCAATCTAAAAAAGGTGAGCGGAGTTCAACACATGGCGATTCCGGGAGCGATTTCTGCTGGCGAGTTCGGCAGCAGCTTACACGCCCTATTCGACCAGCAGTCGCATGCGGCTTTCAGTTGGGACCGGATGGCTCGCCTACGCGGCCACAGCGTGTATGTTTTCGCTTTCCAGGTACCTCAGGAAGCTGGCATCCGGATGTTCCACGAAGAATCAGGGCAGAATATTGTTGCCCCGTACACTGGAATGATCTTCGTCGATGCAGACACAAAAGAGGTAATCCGAATCACAATTTATGTTGAGCTGCCACCCACGTTTCCTGTCAAGGCGGCCGAGGCAATGGTCGACTACAAACCGGTCACAATCGATGGCAAAGACTTCACTCTGCCGTTCCATTCCGAAGTCCGTATGACCTATGACTCCCATAAATTCGTTAACCGAATCGACTACCAGGCGTCTCACAAATTCGTAGCCCACGCGACACTTCGATTGGACGATGATGCCAACGTGTCGACTCCGGCGACGAATGAGGCCCCCACGCATCGGGGATGCCGGTAGTTTTACCTGGGCCCGAGGTTAAAAAATGATCACTGGCTTGAGTGGGCGTGTAATACCCGCGTGCGTACAGTTCGCGTAACATCGCCATATCACTCGTTGACATGCAAAAAGGCGAAGAAAAGGCGCACACTTCCGCTATCGCCTGATTACGTCAATATTTATTGTTCCTGTCCAGCCAAGTAACAGCTTGACATATATCTACTGGTGATATATCAGTGTATGATATATGAGGAAAATGGAACTCCCAGATCCTCTTCGCGAGTTGCTCCCACTTAGTCCAGCCGTGTTCTACATCTTGTTTGCGCTTGCTGAAGGCGAAAAGCACGGCTACGCAATCATGAAGGAAGCAGAGACTGTCTCTGGCGGACAATTCACGATGGGGCCGGGGACGCTCTACACCACCATCCAGCGCTTGTTGGAACTCGGGCTGATTGAAGAGACCTCAACCCCCTCGGACACCGAACGGCGCCGCCGCTGTTATCGGCTGTCTCGTAGCGGTCGCCAGTTATTCGACGCCGAGTTGAATCGTATGGAGTCGCTGGTGCGCGCCGCCCAGCGCAGGAAGTTGGCTGCCCCATGACCCACGTTAACGGCAACCCCGTCTCGGTCTTCCTCGAAGTCAGCCGCAAGGTTTACGCGAGGTGTCTTGTCCTCTATCCAAACGAGTTTCGCGGTGAGTTTGGCGCCGAAATGGTCGAAGTCTTCGATGAACAACTCTCAGAAGCATACTCCCGAAGCAGTTTTCTCGGCCTGCTTCGTGTCTGGGTCAGTGCGACCTGGGAGTTTGTCACTATTGCTTTGCCCGGTCGGCTTGCCGAACGCATGGTTCCGATCGTTGGCGTGACGGCGGCATTGACATTGTTGGTGTGGTTTGCCGGCTACATAGGCTACGTGATGGAAACAGCCTGTGCAGGCTGCGGACATTAAATTATTTCCGGCTTGTAAATCCGTGGAGGTACCTATGAAAGGTTACGTTTGTCTGTTTCTCCTATTGGTCAGCCCGACGCTTTTCGCGCAGGCGAACCCGACATCAGAAGAGACTGCGGTACTCCGGGCACAGCAGCAATGGTTGGAAGCATCGCAGAAGAGCAACGGCGAGGTATTGAGTCAGATCATTGACGACAGCTTCGTTGGCAGCACGCCTGACAATCACATCATCGATAAGCAAAGTCTCTTGCCGCCGAGCGGCACCGAGCCAATGTTCACCAATACCCACTTCGAGAACCTCAACGCAAGAGTGATCGGCAATACGGCGGTCGTATTCGGAAGCATGATCACCACCGGTGACCCGACAGTTTTGCGCTGTGCCATGGTCTACAGCAAGCGAGGAGGGGCGTGGAAGATGATCGCCGCTCATCTGGTACCGGTGTCAGAGACAAAGGATGCACACGGACAATAGCCCTGGTGCGTCCACGTTACTTTTCAGGGGAGGTCTTCTGAGGCCCTGATAATTGGCGATAAATCGCCATTACACTCATCCTATGAAAGAGGATGTCAAGAGAAAATTCTTCGCCGCTCCCTCGGCGGAGACCTGGGTGTGGCGACTTGCATCCAGCCCTGTCTGGTTCTTAGAGGGGGTTTTGGTTTTACCGCTTTGGTTCG
>DATGYM010000323.1:0-1726 GCA_035297925.1 Pyrinomonadaceae bacterium
GCAAGGACGACGAAAAGTCCCAAGGCAGCAACCATCACGCGCGTGCCAAAGGCAGGTTCGAGGAAGATTGACCAAAGAGAAAACGGCGTTTGTGACTCGATGCGCTCCATCACACGGGCGTAGAAACCGGGTGCGGGTTCGACAACGGGAGCGCGCAGCAATCGCATCATTTCCGCTTGAGCCTGCAGAGAATCCAGCTCTGCGCGACATTCAGGGCACGTGGCCAAATGAGCGGAGAATTGCTCGCTCTCGAGAGCGGGCTGATGACCGGAGAGGTAAGACTCAAGGCCATCCAAGATGGGCTTATGCATTACGGTTTCCCTCAAAACAATCGGCCGAAGCCGGAGTAGTCGGTCCGAACGGCGCCGCGGCTCTAATATTCCGGATGCAGCGAATCAGGATTGCTCCAGATCCAATCGACATAGCCGGGGTGGCCAGCGTTACACCGAACATCATACAGCCTATTCCACCAACCATCCTGCACCGGCCCCTTTCGTCAGCCTCTGAGCTGCCTTGAGGAGTTTTTGCCGGGCGCGGAATAGCTTGACCTTTATCGTGTTCTCATTCATCCCGGTCATTTGGGCTAATTCTTCAACCGAATGACCTTCGACTTCTTTCAGCAGCATCAACTTGCGATCTTCGTCGCTCACTTTGCCAAGCAGCTTAACAATGAGGTCCCGTTGGGCGAGCGTCGCATCGATGGGTTTCGTTTTATCGGGCTCGCTCCGCTCCATGTTGACGGAGTCCTCATCGCCGAAATCACTCTCATAGACCAGTTTGCGAACCTTCTTCTTGCGAAGGTAGTCGTAGCATTCGTTCACAGTGATTTTGTAGATCCAGGTGAGGAAGGAGCTACGGAAATCAAAGTTGTTGATGGAGAAATAGATTTTGGTAAAGACCTGCTGCGATATGTCTTCGGCATCATTCCGGTTGCGCAATATCCCGTAAATGATGGAGAAGACTTTGGACTGATAGCGATCAACGATCTCCCGGAACGCGATCTCATCGCGCGCCTGGACGCGTTTCACCAGTTCGGCTTCTTCGCTTTTGCGGTAGTCCACCCGCGCTTTACCTTGCCGTGAAGTCGCCGGATTTGCGCCGGTGACTGGAATCGTCAGAGTACCGGAGTAGCCGCTCATTACGCTGATTCCGACGCGGCCCATCCCCAGTAGGTTTCATCAGGGTTTTCCGTCACTTCCGGCCGGCGGAAGCAAGCGGTCTGATCCACATTATCAGAACCCGGCGCTGGACGGGCGGCAGATTCGGATGGGAATCCGATCGAAACGTTTTGGGAGCCCGCATCATCTAACTAGATGCGAGTGACCATGCCTTTTCGCCGGTCCCGATCGGCTTGCTCAAACCAGGTCATGGTACACTGACAATCGAATCTTGATATTTCAGGAGGGGTTCGCCAAACCCATGGTTACACTGACTCAAACCGCAGTTAGCAAAGTGAAGGAAATTCTGGATGCGCAGGAGCCCAAACCGGGCGGACTGCGGATCTCTGTCGTCGGTGGAGGGTGCTCTGGCTTCTCCTACTCGATGGCTTTCGAGACCGCGGCGGGCATGCTGGACAAGGAATACGACTTTGAGGGCCTCAAGGTCTTTGTCGACCAGGCGTCGATGCTCTATCTTGACGGAGCGGAAGTCGATTATGTCGAGACGCTTGAGGGCTCAGGGTTCAAGTTCAACAATCCGCATGTGAAGTCCACTTGCGGCTGCGGCT
>DATGYM010000324.1:0-3320 GCA_035297925.1 Pyrinomonadaceae bacterium
CGGTAACACATTTGAGTGGTCGGGTTCGCAGGAGTAAGTTGTTCAACCGAACCGGTCAACAAAGCGTGGTCGTCTGGATGGACTCTCTCCAGTATTTGCTGACGAGTAAGCTGCTCCGCCGGGCCGCTGAAACCTAGGATATTCATGTACTCCGGGGATCGCATGATCATGTCGGTTGCAACGTCCCACTCGTATGCGTACATCTTCCCAGCCTGAGCCGCCAGACGCAGCCGTTCTTCGCTTCCGCCCAGTGCCTCTTCCGCCCGCTTGCGTTCGGTGAGGTCAATCAAGGTAACTAGATTTGTATCTCCCATACAAGAATGGTGAGCTTCAATATGACGGGTTGAACCATCCTTGCACCTGACTGTTACTTCCATGGGTTCAATGTCAGTAGCGTTGCTGATAGCCTTTTCCACCCGTGCTTGCCATTCGGTTCTGACTGCTTGTCTGTACGCTTCATCCGGGTAAGCCAGAGGCCACCAGTGAGCTACATCAGGAACATCGTCAATCGTGTAACCAAACAGCGCTGTGAACTTGTCGTTCATCAACTCGACCTTTTGCTCCAACCCGCGACTGACAATCATTGCTACACTGGAGCTCTGCACTATCCGTCTGCTGCGCTCCTCACTCGCCTTCAGTTCTTCTGTGCGACGACGGTCGGTCACGTCACGAATGGTGCTGATAACGAAAGTGCCAGACTCGGCGGTGAGTGGGCTGAGACTGATTTCCACGGGAACTTCGGTACCATCCCCTCGCAAGGCGAAGAGTTCTAAACTGACTCCCATCGGTCGTACGTGGGGATCACCGAAGAAGTTTCCGCGATGTTGCGGATGATTGGCGCGAAGCCTTGGGGGAATTAGCGACTCAACCGACCGTCCAATCAACTCCTCCCAGCCGTATCCGAAGAGCTTTTCCACTTGCGAATTGGCAACAACAATTTCCCCTGCTTGGTTGACCACCAGTGTGGCGTCCGGGATGGCGTCTAATAACGTTCGGAAACTTGTGTCAATCCACTTAGGCGGGCGCATCGTGGAACCGGGCTCGGCGTGAGCACTTTTCGGCGAGAACTTCTTACCTCGACGGTGTGGGCTAGGTCTGATAGGTGCGCACCTTGGCAAGTAGCCGCTTTAGATCCTTATTCTGCTTTACAAATCGCTTTTCGATCTTGCTCAGCTCGGGGCGAAGCGCAGAACGGAACTTGGGAGACGGAGAAGTTTTTCGCGGCCCTTCTCGTTTGTGAATATTTCACGAGACGCAATTCTATCAGATCGCATGGAGAAACCCTGTTTTACCGTTGCCAAATTAGTTTCAAGTTGGTTCGGACATGAGCATCGTGGGCAACTCGAACGTGCCGTCGTACTTCAGTTCGAACTGCCGACTGTTCGCTGTGGCAACTTCTAGCGTACGCAAATCCCCGCACCAGAGCAGTCGCGCGATCTTTGGGAGTGATATTATGATATTGTGTCCAGCCAAAATAGCTGATGCCGAGAGGATACGGCAGATACAGCAGAAACAATAGAAACACTCACTAAACCCTTCCAAACCGCGTGTTTGCAAGCTAAAGCACATTTCCTCAATCAGTTAGCAAATAGCCGTCTGTAGAAACTGTTGTAAACAGCGTTTACACCAGCTTGCGCCGTTTGTTCGCCAAAAACCCAAGTCAGTGAGTATCAAGTCAGTGAGTATAATGACGATTTTTCACCAACAACACAGGAGACAAAAGGTGCGCCTTACAGAGCAGAAGCGGCAAGAACGCTTAGAAACCTCACCGCCAACGCACAGCCATGAAACAGAGAGGGCAAAATAATAAGTGATCGTCGGCTCAGCGAAAATAGCGCCAGAACAGATATTTGGCGCGTCTGCCCAAGGGCTTTACCTTCGCAGCAAGGTAGCAACTCGATGGAGGAGACCAGAACTCTTCCGGTCAGGCTATGTCAGCCTGGGTTTCTGGAACTCGTTCAAATCCCTTCCAATCACTCTAACGTCATTGAACATCCATCGGATGTGCCGGCAGACCCAGGGCGGTAGGGTTGCAGAGCTCTGCCACCCGAACCGACAGTTTGTGCATGGCGGCGACCGCGTCAGGTGAGCTTGTCTTGATGTAGCAACGTTGAGTCAACGAAACATCGCTGTGCCTGAGAACCGCTTGAATCACGCTGTCATCTATCCCCAGGCGGTTGAGGTTCGATGCCAGACCACGCCGAAAGCCGTGCCAGCCTAACCACTTCACTCCCGTCTTCTTCAGTTCCTGTCGCATACTTCGGTAGTAAAGAGAATTCAAGTCCAAGGGATTGCCGGCGCTATTTGCGAAGATTGGGCCATGATCAGGACTCACCAACCTCGACCCTCGAAAGCACTCCAGTCGAAATGCGAGCTGGGGAATCACTGGAACGGGTGCCCTCGATTTCTCGGTCTTTGGTTCGCCAACCTTGCCGCGCCAAACGCTTCGTTTGACTTCGATCGTTCCGACCTGGTTCTCATCCAAGGGGGGCGTGTAGTCCTCCCAACTGAGACCTTGGAGTTCACCTAGGCGGAGGCCGGTGTAAGCTGCTGTCGCAACAATTGTGGCTGCGGGCTCTGGCAGAACTCTCAGCATCAGGTCAATTTCTTCTAGTCCGTAAGCACCGCCTTCTTTCTCTTTCGGAGCGAATGCCGGAATCTCTGCCAGTTGTACCGGATTCGTCTGATTGAAGTAGCCCTGTCTGGCGGCGTACCGGAATACTCCACCCAGAAGATGCTTGATGTGCGCCATCGTGTTTTTTGACAGCGTGTACTCCAGGTTGTTCCTCTTCCGCGGTGTCTTTGCAATTGCCTCCAACCATTTCTGAACGTCATGGGTCTCGACTTCTCTCAACCAGGCCGGTCCGCACTGATCCTTCAAGTAGGCATTCCACATTTGAGCGTACGCGCGGTAGGTGCTGGGTCGTTTCTGTTGCTCTGCGAAAGGCAGGTATAGCCGCTCCACGAAGTCACCCAAGGTCGTGACAAAGAGTGGCGACACTTTCCGACCTTGGAGTGGCTCCAACACCTCGTCTGCGATCCGACGTACGCTGGCTTTCGTTTTGTGTTGAGCGTCCACGGGTGCGAGCCGTCTGGATTTGAGTAATGTCTTGACCACACCACCTTCGCCGACCAGTTCCCGGTAGCGAAGCACCCACCATCCATGGTGGCGGGTAATGCTGCCGTTTTGTTTCGAACGTTTCATGCTGCCCAATTTCACAATAGATTAGCGCGGAGCTATAATCAAGCCGCATGTGTATTGCTCGACTGTCGTCGTTTCCACCAGGCCGCGAGTTCGGGACTGTTCCAACTGAATCTGA
>DATGYM010000325.1:0-1839 GCA_035297925.1 Pyrinomonadaceae bacterium
GAATTTATTTCGCTCAGAAAAGACGTGGCAGGACGGTGGTCAGCTCGCTGCTCGACGGCCGCACATGTCGATCTTCGCGTAAGGTGATCAGCGTGAGCGTAGCGGCGTCTGCTTGCATGATAGCTGATGCTTTGACCAAAATTGTGTTCGTCCTAGGGGAGAAATCTATACCCTTGCTCGCCCGATATCATGCGGACGCATTGTTGCTTGAACGCGATGGCGCGCCATTATGGAAGTTTCATTCACCATGCGACACCTGCGACCCGACTCGATTCGATTGAAGCGCTTGCAGAGATATTTTCTCTACGCCGTTTTAGCGCTGGTGTTTTTGAGCGGAGTGGCATGGGCATATTGGAATTATCTTGCTGCGTCGCCTGGTGATTTTGAGATGAGCGCGAAAACCTGGGCGATGAAAGTTCATGGCGCTGCGGCGATGGCAGTTTTAGTACTGATCGGGATGCTCTTGAACGCGCATGTGAGATTCGCGTGGCGCGCGCGCCGCAATCGAACAAATGGATCCGTTTTTCTGAGTGCGTTTGCCGTTTTGACCATCACTGGCTACGGCCTTTACTACGCGGGCGGCGAAAGACTGCGTGCGTGGACAAGTTGGATTCATCTCGCCATAGGCCTGGCTCTGCCAATTTTGTTGCTGATCCACATCCTTTTAGGAAAGAGGACACGCCCTACGGATCAATCCTCAACGAAATCGCGCCTTGCGTCTGGAGGCGTCGAGGATCGACATCCAAAGTCCCGTTATTACGGATCCCAACGCAGTACTTAATGAGGGCAGTAGCAGAGCTGAATTTCAAGTTGCGCACCCACGCGGCCTATAGCATCTTCACACCCCGCTCTGAAAGCTCCCGCCATCGGGAATTTCTCTTATGGCAGAAACAACAGAATTAGTGCCTGAATTATTGGAAGCTGGTGTTCATTTTGGACACCAGACGAAGCGCTGGAATCCAAAGATGAAGCCGTTCATCTTTGAACAGCGCAATCAGATTTACATCATCAATCTTGATGAAACGGTGAGGCAGCTCCGGCGGGCAACCGATTTCCTCCAGGAGGTCGCGCGCCGTGGCGGCCGGATTTTGTTCGTCGGCTGCAAAAAGCAGGCGCAGGAAGCAATAAAAGAAGCCGCATTGGCGTGCGGGCAATTCTACGTGAACCAACGCTGGCTGGGCGGCACGCTGACCAATCTTGCCACAATCCGCAAGAGCATCGGCCGATTGAAATACATCGAGCAGATCGAGCAGTCGCCGGAATATAAAAAGATGGGAAAACAAGAATTGGCTGCGCTGAATCGTGAGGCTGCAAAACTCAGGCGCAATCTCGAGGGGATCCTCGAGATGTCAGCACTACCCGATGTGCTCGTGATAATCGACACGCTACGAGAGGAAAACGCGGTCAAGGAGGCGCGCCGCCTCGGAATCCCGGTTGTTGCCATTGTAGATACTAACGCCGATCCCGAACTCATCGATTATCCGATTGCGGGGAACGATGATGCTATCCGTGCGATTCGGGTGATTTTGCAAAAACTGGTCGATGCGATTGTTTCGGCCAGTGGTGAGGCCCGCATCCGCGAACAGGTGGAAATGGCAGGCGTATCGGCCTGAGGCCAGCCGCTTCAGCGGTTTCAACTCTCTGGCGCTTCAACGATTCTAAGGACCTAATGAACGCAACAACCGAAATCGATCCGAAACTCGTCAAGCAACTCCGCGAAAAGACCAATGCAGGATTCATGGATTGCAAGCGTGCTCTCGTCGAGAGCGCCGGCGACCTGGACAAGGCCGAAACGATCTTGCGCACGAAAGGCATCGCAACCGCCGCGAAAAAGGCCAC
>DATGYM010000326.1:0-11730 GCA_035297925.1 Pyrinomonadaceae bacterium
TTCGAGCGCGAATACGTCAGTTCCATAATTGACGCCGATCTTTTTTGGCTGGAGTCGGCTGATGTGTCGGCGGTCGAGATGCACCGGGGAAAGATGACTGTAGCGGAATCGGAGAAGATGTTTCTCGAGCAGGCTTATCAGGATTCAGCCAACGCTCGTCAGCAGGCAGCGCGCGGCACGTTTGATCCCGCGTACCTCAATTACACCATGGGTAAACTAATGATCAGAAAATTGCGGGAGGATTGGACGGCCTCCCGCGGCGGCAAGCAGGCCTGGCAAGCTTTTCATGATGAGTCCTTGAACTATGGCGGTCCGCCCATTCCGCTGGTGCGAAAAGCAATGCTGCCGGGTGATAAAGGGTCGCTGTTTTAGATTTTTTATAAACAGGATTCACATGATTAACAAGGCGCAGTCCCGCCTGAATCAGGAAATCTGATCCTGTTAGTCCTGTCTTTTTCCGCTAACCTGACCCGCAATCAATCCCAGGCTTCTTAAGCTCCAAAAGGTGGGCAATTTCTACGTCTCAGCACATACTGTTAATAAATTCTCCTGGATATCGTTTACCTGATGGAGATGATTTTCAGGAGGCAACCGTGCAGGCAGCCGTTAGAACCTTGAGACCACTTCCCCAACCGCCGAGCGAGCTCGAAACACTGTTCGAGGCGCATCACGACCGCGTTTTTCGCACCGCCCACCGCATTACGGGCAGCCCGGCCGACGCCGAAGATGTGCTGCAAACTGTTTTTCTACGCCTCGTCAAGGGCGGGGAAGCTTACGACCTGACTGAACACCCCGAAGCCTATCTCTCGCGTGCCGCGATCAATGCTTCCCTCGACTTACTGAGAAGCCGCAGCCGGGCGAAATCTGTGGCACTTGGTGACGCAGATGCTGCGAACCTTGAAAGCAGTTTTCGTAGCCCGGAAGCTGAACACGTTGATCGCGAGCTGCAAACATTAATACGGCAGGCGGTAGCCCGTTTAGGTAAGACAGCCGGAGAGATGTTTGTGTTGCGTTACTACGAAGGTTACGACAATCAGGAAATCGCGAGGATGCTCGACACTTCTCAAATGGTTGTGGGTGTTGTGCTGCATCGGGCGCGTACGAAACTTCGAAAAGAAATAGGGCACTTTCTAGGGAAGCATAAAGACTAGCACAGACTTTCAGTTGTTAAGTCTGGGAGAACTTTCAGTTGTTAAGTCTGGGAGAAAAACAAGAGCATGGATAAGAAGTCTGTGGAAGTGGAGAACATCATGAAAAGCAATAATGATTTTGATTCAATTCTCGACCGGGGTACGAACGAAATACGAAACGAACAGATCGATTCGGCCGTGGTTGAAGAGGCAGCTGCACGTGTTTGGGCGCGTGTAGCTGCTGAAGTTGGCGAGCTTAAGCCTGCGGCCGCGGCCGTCGACAGGATTGGCAACTGTGCCGATTTCCAGTCGCTCATTCCCGCGTATTTAACGGGAAGTTTATCTGAAGCTCGCTCCCTGCTGCTGGTCGATCACACGCATGAGTGCATTCCCTGTCGGAAAGCCATGAAGGATGCGCGTTCACGCAGAATGGCGCCGGCAAAGAAGGCGGTGGTTACGCGCCGGTACAGCATTCAGCCGGTTGTCTTGCGCTGGGGAATCGCCGCGGCGCTGATCATCGGCGTGGGACTTGTTTTGCTGCCGTTCCTGCAGCGCTGGGCGCCGCTGGGCGGTGATTTGGAAGCGACTGTCCAGGCTGCTGAGGGCCAGGTCTTTCAGATCGCCGACACGCGCAGCATGCCGGTTGTAACTGGTGAAAAACTTCAGAAGGGCGAGCGCATCCGCACGGCAAAGGACGCACACGCATTCATTCGTCTGGGCGACGGCTCAGTCATCGAGATGAAAGATCGTTCGGAGTTCTCTTTGACGAATAATTCGCTGGGCACCACGATTCACTTAAACCGTGGCGCAATCGTTGTCGAGGCTGCCAAACAAGGCAACAAGCATCTCTTCGTCGACACCAACGATGGTTCGCACGTTTCTGTGAGCGGCACTGTGTTTTCCGTCAACAGTGGCACGAAAGGCTCACGCGTTTCGGTGATCGAAGGCGAAGTCCACATGAATCACGCCGCCACCGAACGTGTTTTGCGCGGCGGCGAACAGGCGACCACCAACGCTGCGATAGCGACCATTCCGGTAAAGGACGAAGTCTCCTGGAGTCGCAAAGCTACTCGTTACGCTGAAACGCTGTCCGCCCTCAACTCCCTGAACAAAGAATTGGGTCACGTAGCCCAGCCGGGCGTTCGCAATTCAACTCATCTGCTCGACCTGATGCCGGAGAACACAATCGTCTATGCAGCGCTACCCAACCTGACCTCAACGATAGTGGAATCGCACCGCATCATGCAGGAGCGAATTAACCAGAATGCGGCGTTGCGCGAATGGTGGCAAAAAGAAGAGGGCGGACGGCGGGGCCAGAACGTCGATCAGGTGATCGAAAGCATTCGTGAATTTGGCGCATATCTTGGAGAAGAAATCGCGGTTTCCGTCTCTATGGACGAAAAAGGCGAGCCGGTCGCGCCGCTGGTGCTCGCGGAGCTCAAGAACTCTCAAGGTTTCCAGCAATTTCTGGAACAGCAGATCGCGAAGTATGCCGGAAATTCGAATGCCGGCGCATCACAACGGCGCCCGGCAGTACGGTTCATAGCCGATCCACTAACGGCGACAGCGCCGGTGGCTGTCCCGGGTAAGAAAGTAGACGAGCTCTATGTTTGGATTCATAACGATCTGTTTGCGGCCAGTCCGAAACTCAACCAGTTGCAGGACCTGGCTACTATCGTCCAGCAGGGCAGCACGAGCGGCTTCACCGCAACGCCATTCCGCAATCGTGTGGCACAGGTTTACCAGGAAGGCGCGGGGCTCGTCGTGGCCGCGAATCTCGAGCGGCTGATTGCCAAGACCAAGCCTGAGCTGATGAAAGGTGCCGGCGCCGAGCAACGGGAAAGCGCTCTGAAGCAATTGGGCATTCTCAATCTGAAATACTTTGTGCTTGACCAAACAAATCTGGAAGGCAAGACGCACACGCAGGCTACCGTATCTTTCAGTGAGGCGGAGCGTGGTATTCCTTCCTGGCTGGCCGACCCCGGCCCGATGGGCTCGCTCGAATACGTTTCCCCTGATGCTAACGTAGTCGCGGGCTTTGTTGTCAGAGACCCGGTGAAGTTGGTTGATGATTTACTGGGCGTAATTGAAACGGTATCGCCTGACTTGCGTAAGAATTTGGACAAGCAACAGGCAGAGCGGGGACTCGATATTCGTAAGGACATAGCTGCGCCACTTGGTGGAGAGTTTGCTTTCGCGATTGATGGTCCGATTCTGCCAACGCCGTCCTGGAAAATGGTTTTTGAAGTAAACGACTCGGCCCATTTGCAGCAAACGCTCGAACGCATCGTGAGCGAGATAAATAAAGAGGCGGCTAAGTTTGGCAAGACCGGTTTGATTTGGGACCGGGCCGACATTGCCGGCCGCAGTTACTACACTCTTAAGTCGGGCGATTTCGGAGTTGAGGTCAACTACACCTATGTGAATGGTTACGTCGTAATGGGACCAACTCGCGCAATGGTGGCGCGGTCAGTGCAAATGCAGGAACAAGGCTACACTCTGCTGCGTTCGTCGCGCTTCACAGCCGGCCTGCCGTCTGACGGCAACGCAAATTTTTCGGCGCTCTTCTATCACAACCTGGCGCCGTTGGTGCAGCCATTCGCGGAACGCATCGCTAACTCGGCGGGCAGCTTGCCTCAGGAGCAACAACAGGCAATCAAGGCCATGGCCGCCGACATGCCTCCGACGCTCGCTTATGCCTACGCGCAGGGCGACAGCATTACCTTTGCGGCGAACACCGAAGGGGGGCCGTTCGGATTAAGTCCCGCGACTTTGTTGGGCGCGCCAAACTCGCTGGAGATTCAACACATCCTCCAGCAGGGAATGAAACACTGATTTTGGAGTGCGCTGATCAGTCAGCGCTTTCCCCGGCAGCGACCTGTCGCCGTGATAGTTGAGTTTACTCATGAGACGAAAAAACCGGGTCAATTCTCCACCGTCCAAAGCGGCGACAGGTCGCTGCCTCAGAAAGGAGTTGCATCATGCGAAGTTTTTATAAGAACTCTCATATGTTGAGCGTCGCACTGCTGGGACTGGCACTATTCCTGCCGGCTTGTACGCATCGCAAAGTCGTCCACTTTGGCACTCACAAGGTCACGGTTTCGCGTCACGGGTTTGAAAAGAGGCTCAACGTTGGCGAGCAGGACTCTATACCTACATTGGAGTATGCGGGCTTGAGTGCCGATGGAAAGGGTCTCAAAGTTTCGATCAAAGGCGACAAGGTACGCGTCAACGACGTTGATTACGGCCGTTTGCGCCCGGGAGATTCGGTGCTAATTAGCGACGATGGCTTGGCGGTTAATTCGATGGACTACGGCGAGTCGGAAAAGTATTTGCGCGCCAACGGCTCAGACTCTGATACCAGTTCTTTGCATCCGTAATTTACTAACAACTTCATGACCGGAGCGCAGCTTTCGCTCCCATGCTGGACACACCATGAAACTCATCTCTCTTTCGCTTGGCTCGTGGCTCATCGGGCTCTCTGCCCTGCTGCTTGTGTTTCTTGCTGAAGGTGCACCGCTAACGGCAACTGATATCAAAGGCGCAACCCTGACTTCGCTGGTCATTGCGGCGCTGCTTTTTTCGCTCGCATATGCGCCTTCGCTGTTCTGGTTACGTAAACGACTGGGCGGTTGCCGCCCTGCAGCCCTTTTCCCTGTGGCATCTGCGTTAATTCTGAACCTGCCGGTTTTTTTGATAGGAATTTTTGCTATCGGCAGAACTTTAGCGCCTGCGGAAGCGTTTGCATCCATCGGGGCATTCATACTGATGGGTACCGCCTTCGGTCTGGCCTTTGTTTGGAATTATCAGAACGGGGATATAAAGTCTGCAACATGGCATTAGCTGAGCCGGTCAAGGAACAGGCAGTCAATCGCGATGCGGCAAACTTTGCCCCAGTCATCGATCTCAACGGATTAAGTGTAAAATTCGGCAAGCGTCCAATTCTTCAGGATCTGCGTGGCGAATTGCGCGGACGAGCCATCGGGCTTCTTGGTCCCAATGGCGCCGGCAAGACGACGCTAATCCACACGCTACTCGGCTTCCATCCTCCCTCCGCGGGCACCGCACAGATATTCGGCAAAGACATCACGGCCGACGCAAACCAGATTCGCTCGCTCGTCGGTTATATGCCCGAGCGCGATTCATATATTGCCAAGATGAGCGCTGTACATTTCGTTCGTCTGATGGCCGAACTGTCTGGCTTGCCTTCCGAAGCTGCGCTTGAACGCGCTCATGAAGCTCTGTTTTACGTGGGCCTGGGCGAAGCCCGCTATCGCAGTCTGGACACCTATTCGCTGGGAATGAAACAGCTTGCCAAACTGGCACAGGCGATTGTTCATGGTCCGCGCCTGATCTTTCTCGACGAACCCACTAACGGTCTTGACCCGCCGGCCCGACAACGAATGATCCGGCTGGTGCGGGAGATTCGTGACAGTGGTAAGGCCCACATCGTTTTGTCTTCGCATTTGCTGCGCGACGTTGAAGAGTGTTGCGAGGAAATTTTGATTCTGAAAGAGGGCCGTCTTGCGGTCTATTGCAATCTGGAAGAGGAGCGCAAATCGAATCGCAGTTTTTTGTTACTGGAGACGCGCGGCGAGCAGGAAAGCTTTACCGGAGCCATTGGCGGACTGGGCTGCGAATACGCGATTACCGGAGATCATCGCATCAAGGTCATACTCCAGGGAGGAGTCGAGGTGCGGGATCTTTATCGCCTCGCCTCGGAACACGAGGTTCAGATAAGGCGACTCAGTTACAAGCGGGATTCGCTGGAAGACATTTTCCTGAAGGCGATGGAGAACGGCCATGGCGGTTTATGAGCACACCTACAAGCAATACGTCGGGCAACTGACCCCTGAGTGGAGCCGGTTTCTGGTAATCCCGCGCCACGCCTTTCGCGACGTTTTCAAGTCGAAACTTTTTACGGCGTTTTTTGTTATCTGTTTTGTGCCGCTGCTCGTGGAGGCGATTCTTATTTACCTGCACCACAATGTGAACGCACTCGCAATCTTAAGGGTCAACGTTCGCGAGTTGATCCCCATCGACGCCTTCTTCTTCCAGACATTTGTAAACGTGCAGGCGACCTTTGCCTTTTTTGTAACTTTGCTGGTGGGCCCGCCGCTGGTGGCGCGCGATCTTAGAAACAACGCACTGCCGCTTTACCTGTGCCGTCCTTTTTCGCGTGCCGAATATGTGCTGGGGAAAATGTCAGTACTCTTGATTCTGCTTTCCGCCATCACCTGGGTACCACAGCTAATCCTGTTTTTGTTTCAGTCGTACCTCGAGGGTGCGACCTGGTTTGTAGAGAACCTTTCGATTGCCAACGCGATCTTCATCGGCAGCGTAGTGTGGATCTTGCTGCTGGCCTTGATGTCACAAGCTATCTCGGCGCTGGTGAAGTGGCGCGTCATCGCCAGCGGAGCATTGCTGGGGCTGTTTTTTATTCCCTCTATCTTCGGTGAAGTGGTTAACGGAATATTTCAAACGCGCTGGGGCAGCATCATCAGCCTCGGGGCGTTGATGAAAAATGTAACTGCCGGACTTTTCGGCACGTTTGTTCAGGCGTCGGTTCACTATACGCAGTGGGACGGGCGGACGGGCCACGAAGTCGTTGTGAACGAGCCACCACTTTGGGTGGCGTGGTTTGCGCTGTTTCTTGTTTGCGTGATTTGTCTGGCGTTGCTTTCGAGGAAGGTCAAGGCTTACGAAGTGGTGCGTTGAATGGCGGATTGCGGATGGCGGATTTATCCGAACATACGAGGAACGTACTTGAAGTAAACGGACTTACAATGAATACCGAAATCCTAAATTCGAATTCCGAAGTCCGAAATTCGATGATTGTCTTCGATGATGTCTCCAAATTCTATGGGGAGATACTTGGAGTCAATCGCATCAATCTGCAGATTGCTCCCGGCATTACCAGTCTTGTGGGACCAAACGGGGCGGGCAAGTCTACGCTGATGAATCTCATGACCGGGCTGCTTCGTCCCAGTCGCGGCCACATCTCGATTCTTGGCATCCCTACCGATCGACCGGAGCAACTGTTCCGGAAACTGGGATACTGCACGCAGTTTGATTCTTTTCCGCGGGGACTGACGGGAAGGGAATTCATAAGGTCTTTTCTTCTCGTCAACGGCTTTGACAGAAAAAAAGCAGAAGAACTGACGCTCAACGCTCTGGAGCAAGTTAGTTTGCTTGAGGCAGCGAATCGAAAAGTTGCCGGTTATAGCAAGGGCATGCGCCAGCGCATCCGGCTAGCTCAGGCAATCGCGCATCGCCCCGCAGTTTTAATTCTGGATGAGCCTTTGAATGGACTTGACCCAATGGTCCGCGCCGAAACGATTGCACTCTTTCGCAAACTCGCGGCCGAAGGCCTTCATTTGATCATTTCAAGTCACATTCTGCATGAAGTGGATGTGATGTCGGACCGTGTAATCCTGCTTAACAACGGCTATGTGGTCGCCGAGGGAAATATTCACGGCGTTCGCGATGAGATGGAAGAGCACGCGCTCCAGATCGTCATCAGGTGCGACAAGCCGGCAAAACTGGCAGCGCGTGTTTTTGATAGAGACCACGTTGTCGAAGCTCGTTTGCACGATGACCGGCTTGGTCTTTTTGTGCGTACTCGCGATGCGGATAGTTTTTATCTGCTGCTGAACCAGGTTGTCGCTGAAGGCGAAATTAATATTGAGTCGGTCGCCCCGGTCGATGACGATCTGAGTGCTGTCTATCAGTATTTGATTGAGGGGGGAACTAGTTCGTAGGTTGTTTAGAAGCGGGCGTTGCCCGCCACTCTAAACCTATCGGTGGGATTATGAGTAGTTCAACTATGGATATTACCCGCTCGAAGAAAATCGAGAAGCAGCCATTGGCATGGTCGCTGTGGTTCCGGCAGATCCGCGCAATCTTTCGGCTTGAGATTGAGAAAAACTTCTTTGGCAGACGATCGATTCTGCTTTACCTACTGGCCCTGCTGCCTATTGCCCCGCTAATCATGCTTGCGCCCTTTACTCCGCCGGGGCGTGAGTGGCAGGACTTCACTCAGTACAACATGATCTTTGCGATCTTCTACGGCGGACTGATTCTGCGGACGGTGGTTTTCTTTGGCTGTGCCTGGATATTCATGAACCTCTTCCGCGGCGATATTATCGACCGAAGTTTGCACTTCTATTTTCTAAGCTCTGTGAGACGTGAGGTGCTGGTTGTTGGCAAGTACTTGTCGGGCTTGGTGACGTCGATAATTCTTTTTACCGGCACGACCGTAATCTCAATGCTGTTGCTTTACCTGCCGCACTTTCCTTCCGAGAGTTCTCGTTTCTTCCTGGACGGCCCGGGCCTGGGACAACTGCTGACTTACGCGGCTATCACAGTTCTGGCCTGCATAGGCTATGGCGCTTTCTTTCTCGTGGTAGGTCTTTTCTTTCGCAACCCAATCATTCCGGCAATCGTGCTCTATGGCTGGGAATGGCTAAACTTCCTCATGCCCCCGTTGCTGAAAAAAATAAGCGTAATCCACTATCTCAATTCGCTGGCCCCGGTACCGGTTTCTGAAGGGCCATTTGCAGTTGTGGCTGAACCTACGCCGGCGTGGATCGCTGTCCCCAGCTTGATCGTCGTCACGCTGCTTGTGCTCGGGATCGCAAGTTATCGCATACGCAAGATGGAAATTCGCTACGGCAGCGATTGAAAAGCAGTAAATAGTGAATCGTGAATAGTTTGCTCCGGTAGACAAAATCAGACCTTGTAGGGGCACGGCATGCCGTGCCCCCTGGCCAGCTTACGGCCCGAATCGTTGTCTATACTCGTCTGAGACAAGGAAAGCCTTTACCATTTCAGCCTCTCCGAAGTTCCCGTTGAACTGGTTGAGTTTCGTCAACCAGAAGTTGTAACCATCAAAATTCAATCCCGGCTCCGGCGCATCGTCAGGGTTGCGACGCAGGTAACCGAAGTACTGCATTAACACAAAGGCGCGATTGAACTCCTGCAGCGCCAGCGTTGTGTTCTCGGCCACGCGTCGCAATGCCCGCGCCCGCGCGGACACGTCTGAAGTTGTCGTTGCCGAGCCAAACTCGTTGATGGCTGCGGTGCGGTCGTTAGCCGAAGGCGTTACACCAGCATTCATGAAAAGCTGGTCGACGAATTGATCCGGCGTCAATGAAGTTGGATACGCAGAAGCAAACCGCGACCGTTGCACAAAGTCCGAGAAGAAGGTCTGCTTGTTATTATCCAGAACCTGTTCCCAGCCGGGCTGGTTCACAACCACACCCTGACCAATCTGCTGCGTATCCGGTAGAAACTCATTGAACTTGAGCGGCACCGGCGCATTCGGCAGATTGCCGTAGGCCGCTTTGTACGTGCGATAGACCAGATAGCCGGTCTGCTGGAATTCAATTGAGAGAAAGAAGGCAGCAGAGGAGTCTATCCGCTTTACCTCGACGCAATGAGTTTCGAACCCGCAGGAAGTAATGTTATTGATCCAGAAGTCCAGCCCGCTGGAGTCAGGTTCGCGGTTGAGGAAGTCCAGATAGTGTTGACGGACGAAGAACGCCTCGTCGTCAATCTGGTTAGGCTGTGCGGCGTCGTACAGCTCCGCACTGTTGCCGACAGTGCCGCCGGCAGCAAGAACTTTCCCGTTGAGCAGAAGCGTAGCCGTGTGAAAGCGGCGCGCTATGTTAAGCGAGGCGGTGTTGCTCCAGGATCCGGTAACTGGATCGTACAACTCTGCCAGATTCGTAATGTTTGGAAGGTTGTCGACAAAGAAGCCTCCTGCCACCAGTACCTTTCCGTCTGCCAGCAGATTTGAGGTGTGATAAGCACGGGCCTGATTGAGACTACCTGTAACGCTCCACGTCCCATTGGCCGGCTCGTACAACTCGACGCTGTTCGTAGCCAGGCCCGACTCAGAGTCGATGAGGCCCCCTGCAATCAGAACCTTGCCATTCGGAAGCAGCGTAGCCGTATGTAGCTCCCGACCTGTATTGAGATTGCCGGTGCTGCTCCATGTCTCGGAAACCGGGTCAAATAGCGCTGCCATGTTCGTACCGTTCCCGCAAGACATGCCACCACATAGTAAGCCTCCCGCGAGCAGGATCTTGCCGCTGGACAGTAACGTCGCTGTGTGATGAATCAGGTTAGAGTTAAGGTTAAGACTGCCTGTGTTACTCCAGCTTCCACTGGCCGGGTCGTACAGCTCTGCCGTATCGCCAAACCCGCCCGCGACCAGTACCTTCCCATTCAAAAGCAACGTTGCTGTGTGAGAAGAGAGCGTGTGGTTTAGATTTCCAGTATCACTCCAATTCCCCGTGGACGGGTCGTACAACTCGGCGCCGTTGAGGTCGGAGCAGGTTTGAGGGGGTGGCGCGCAACTGAAGCCGCCAGCTACGAGTACCTTGCCGTTTGGCAACAGCGTTGCCGTGTGAAAAGCGCGTGACGTCTTGAGGTTGCCGGTAATGCTCCATGTTCCGGTGGCCGGGTCATAAAGCTCAGCGCTCTTGAGCGTGCCGTTGCTATCGTTTCCTCCGGTGACCAGAACCTTGCCGTTCGTCAATAGTGTCGCCGTTTGAGAGTCGCGACCTGAGTTCAGATTGCCAGTTATCGTCCAACTCGGACTAGCTGCCGGTGTCGGAGTTGCTGTCGGCGTGGGAATAGCGGTTGGCGTGGCTGTCGGTGTCGGAGTGGGCGTTGCCGATCCACATATTCTCCTGAAATCCAGATCGCTAACGCCCAGGCCTGTTGATCCAATCAAAGACTCTGCACCTGTTTCGGAATCAATTGAATAGATGGTATCGCTGCCGCCGACGGTTGCGAACAGAAGTCCGTCAGACGGTCGCCTACCCAAGCCATCGTAATAGCGAGACAAGTTGACAGTACGAAGCCTATGCGCATCAACCGGATCGATGGTATTCAGCGAACGGAAATCGAAATTCGAATTGTGTGCCGCTTGATAGAGCGTGTCGTGCGTGGCAAACGCCAGGCCGCCACTCGCGCCTGCGCCAGTGTTACCCACGTATTTCGCTGCTGCCGAATTGACATCGATCGTATATAACTCTCCGCCCCCCTGAAAACCATCGGCATTGGATCGAACCCCAAAAAGCACGTCACTGTCCGGTTGGACGCTCAAGTCGCCGATGCTGATGGCAATTCCATTAACCTTGATGGGTCCAATAGTTGAGATCAGCGCTCCGTTATCCGGATCAATTTGAATGAGCGTACTCGTGCCCGCTACTGTTGAGCCAAAAAGCCGGCCATTCGAATCGAACGCAATTCCGCTCAACGCAGCGGAAGGACTGGGAGTTCCAACCACTTTGCCCGTGCCATCTGTCTGGTTGATTATGCTTAGTGTCCCGTTGGGCGAGACACCGTACAAGTCGCCAGGCGTGCAGGCTGTAGCGCGGGCGTTCAGGTTCCCGTAGCTCTGACTTGCTGCTCGCGAGGAGATCAAGAGCGCCGGGTTGAGCGCCAACATAGCTGTAGCTATGAAAACGATTGACGCCAGCAGCCAACTAACGTCGCGTCGAGCGCTTCGTTCGTGTTTGTTCATTACTAACTCCTCCTGCGCCCCCAGATTGATGTCCCTCTATTCTCCTGATGGTCCCCGGAGTTT
>DATGYM010000327.1:0-2851 GCA_035297925.1 Pyrinomonadaceae bacterium
GACCGCCGCCGGCGGCCAGCAGGCCTCCGAAACCACCCCGAAAGAAAAGAAGTGGGTAGTAGTCGAGTCGCCGGCCGTAGTTGACGGCAGTGAACTTCGCAACGCCGCCGCCACGCAGTCCCGCGCGGGCTCGGACGATTATCAAATTGCCTTTGCCTTAAAGCCCAATGGCGCCGATAAGTTTGGTACCTGGACAGGCGCCAACATTAACGAGTACATGGGCGTGGTCTTAAATGATGAAGTGAAGTCGATTGCTTACATCAAGTCTCAGATTTCTGATCAGGGCGAAATTTCGGGCAGATTCACAAAGCAATCAGCGGACGATTTGGCTTTGACTTTACGCTCCGGTGCTTTACCGGCGCCGATCGAGTATCAGGAAGAGCGTACGGTGGGACCAAGTTTGGGCGCCGACTCAATCCGTTCGGGCGTACGTGCCTCGTTAGTGGGCCTGATATTGGTCGTTCTGTTCATGCTGTTTTATTACCGCGGTTCCGGCGTGAATGCGGTGGTCGCGTTGATCCTCAATATGATCCTGATGCTTGCAGGATTAATTCTTTTCCAGGCGACGCTGACCCTTCCCGGAATAGCGGGCATCATCCTGACGATCGGCATGGCCGTTGACTCGAACGTACTGATATTTGAGCGCATTCGTGAAGAGTTACGAACCGGCAAGACTATTCCCTCGGCAATTGAGCAGGGATTCGCGCGCGCTTTCGTCACCATTATCGATACACACGTCACAACGATCATTTCATCGTTGTTCCTGTTTGTGTTTGGCACCGGTCCGCTGCGCGGCTTTGCTGTGACGCTGGTCATAGGACTCTTAATAAACCTGTTTTCCGCCGTCTACGTCTCGCGCACGATCTTCATGTGGGAGCTCAGCCGCCGGCGAAAGATGGAGTCGCTGAGTATTTAAAGGCGCGGCATATCTTACCGCCAGGCGCTGACTGGTTAATATGATTCAATTATTTAAAGACGTTAAGATTGACTGGCTGGCTAATCGCCGCCTGTTCATAGCAGTTTCGATCCTGCTGATGCTTGCAGGACTCAGCTCGGCAATTTTTCGACAGTGGAAGCATCCAAACGGCACGGAAGCATTTAACCTGGGAGTCGATTTTAAAGGCGGCACCGTTGTCACCGCGAAATTCAAGCAGCGTCCCTCGGCCGAAGCAATTCGTGATGCGCTCGGCAAAATTGGAGCGAGCGACGCGATCATTCAACCCGTCACCGACAAGCCTGATACGGTTTTGATCAAGCTTCCGCTCGAAGGCGCCGGCGGCGAGTCGCAGGCGCAGGTGGAACGCGGGCGCGACGTGGTCAAGAAGGGCCTGAATGAATTTGGCAGTGAGGGCGATGCCTACGACATCATCGGCACAGATGCGGTCGGGGCAGTTGCCGGTGCGCAATTGCGCAACAAAGCGATTGCCGTGACCTTGGCAGCGTTAGTCGGAATCCTCATCTATATCGCTTTCCGCTTTGAGTGGACTTATGGCGCGGCGGCGGTCATCGCTGTTTTCCACGACGTGTTGGTGACCCTCGGCTTCTTTTCGATTTTCCAGTGGGAAGTAAGCCTGACTGTAATTGCAGCTTTGCTGACACTGGTGGGCTTTTCGGTAAACGACACGATCGTCGTGTTTGATCGTATTCGTGAAAACCGTCGTTTGCACCGGCGTGAATCGCTCTACAAAATCACGAACGACTCCATTAATCAGACATTGTCGCGCACCGTGATCACTTCCGGACTGGTTTTCCTTTCCGTGCTGGCGATGGTGCTGTTTGGCGGCGAAGTGTTGCGGGGCTTTTCACTGGCATTGTTGATAGGTATCACGTTTGGAACTTATTCATCGATTGCCATTGCAAGTCCGATCATGGTCTGGTGGGAGCAGCGTCTCGAGGCGGCGAATCGCGCCTCGGTGACTGCGGCAAATCGTACCGAGCCGAGAGCTCCGCGAGTCGCCGGTGGACCAAAACGCGAAGCATTATCCAGCGCCGCCGCCAAACGTTCGCGGGGGGCCGGACGCGCCTAGAGTTTTGCGTTGCAAACACCGGCGTTCACTAAGATATTTTCCGCTTTTATTAAGTCATTTGCGCTTGACTTTGCCGCGCGATGCGGCATAGACTGCAGCCGTTGCTGGCCAATTAAATACTCAAGAGTCGACCCGCACTGTGGTAGCGAAGGTTGGTTGCGCGGCAGTCTGTTGAGCATGGCCGGCGAGTTTTTTTTCTCGCAGAGCGGCTTTTCAAAACTGACTCGAAGAACTCAAAGAGATTTGAGCTGCGGTAATCCCCTTCATTTGCAACGACTCAGGCGGGACGGAAGATCGACGTTTGAGAAGCAACATATCTTATCAAGCGTGTTTTGTACCCTGATCCATTTGGCACCGGAATAGGGAGGATAAAAATGTTCGATAACCTTGTAGAGTCTGGTTCGCATAAGGAAGACCTGTCGCGAAAAGGCTCATTCCTTTTAGGCACCGTGGCCATATATGCGGTGATCGGTACTTCGCTGCTGGTGGCGGGCATCATGTATGCGCAGGCGGACCTGGATCGTCAGGATCTGGAGCTGACAACGCTGGTTGCGCCCGTGCCCGTGCCGCAACAGCAGAATGAACCCGAAAAACAAGAAGCCAAGCCGCAAAACAAGGAACAGAATGTTGACGTCCGCAAGGAATTGATCGCCGACGTTACCAGAACAGAGTTGGTGCCTAAAGAGGTGTCTGCCAAGGCCAGTGACATTCCTCCTGTTAGACGTGGGGTCACCACCGTGCTCGGCTCAGAATCATCGAATGCGACCGCACCGGTTGCTGCTGGACCGGGCACCGGAATCGGCATGCCGACCGGCCCGACAAAG
>DATGYM010000328.1:0-1943 GCA_035297925.1 Pyrinomonadaceae bacterium
ACCCAGCCCGTCCAAAGTTCTGAGGTTAACACCCAATGGCTCGTTCTCGCAGTTACGCTGTCGAAGTAATGAAGGCCCACCCTGTTGTTACGAGTATTGTCGTGGCTCTCGCTGCGTCGGCCATTTTGAATCGCGTTCTCGCAAGGAAGGCTGAGCGTCGCAACCCTCCAACGGGGCGCTTCATCACGGTTGACGGTGTTCGGCTCCACTACGTTGAGCGAGGAACAGGGAGCCCGCTCGTCTTACTTCACGGTAATGGGAGTATGATTCAGGATTTTGAATCGAGCGGTTTAGTTGATCTGGCTGCAAAGACGTATCGCGTTATCGCCTTCGATCGCCCTGGATTTGGTTACAGCGACAGGCCTCGCAGCACCGTCTGGACTCCAGAAGCGCAGGCCGACCTTATCAACGCCGCTCTTATGCAGATGGGCGTCTCTCAACCGCTCGTATTCGGACACTCTTGGGGAACGTTGGTTGCAGTAGCCCTTGCGCTGAAATACCCACGAAACATCCAAGCACTGATTCTGGCCTCTGGCTATTACTATCCGACCGTTCGAGCGGATGTGTTGGTATTATCGCCGCCAGCGCTGCCATTAATCGGTGACGTATTAAGCCACACCATATCTCCTATTCTTGGCAGACTGCTATGGCCGTTTTTTCTTCGCAAGATTTTCGGCCCGAGCCTTGTCCCAAAGAAATTTGCAGGCTTTCCGGAAGAGATGGCTATGCGTCCATCTCAGATCCGGGCTGCTGCGGCCGAAACAGCTCTCATGATCCCCGCGGCCTACAGCTTCCGAGAGGCTTACGGACATCTCAAGATGCCCGTGGTGATCGTTGCAGGCACGGAAGATCGAGTGAGTGAAGCGCAGCAATCGGCCAAGCTGCATCGAGATATAGCTCACAGTACCCTGCGGTGCCTTCCAAGCACGGGACATATGGTAAATCAGACCGCGACGGCAGAGGTCATGTCCGCGATAGATACGGTGGCGAGTCAAAAGACAGAGGCCGTCAGCGCGACTGGAATGGCTAAGCGCCAAAAACAGACATCGGGGGCCAGCGTTACTTGAAGGGGGCGCGCTACTTGCGGTCATTCCAAATATCAGCAGAAACAATGAATGACATCTCAATAATGGCCCGCCAAAGTCAGGTCCGTTTTGTTGCCCATAGCGGGCATTCAGCGCCGGTAAAGTTAGAGCGCTCACTGCGAGGGCCCAGGTCCTTTTCAGAAGATAGTCTGCGATTTCCGGGTGGTGTTGGTCAGCAACGCTAGTTCTCAAAGCTAAAGCCCGGCAAACGCCGGGCTTTTCCTTATACCCGGAAGTTCGCATCAGCCGTTTAGGCGGCCTCCGCTGCCCGATTGACGAGGCTTTCTGCGATCTCAGTCAGAGTGGCATCAGTCTTCTTTTCTTCAGCCAGGGTCTGCTCCAGAAGCCCGGCCGCATCACTTAATCCGAGCTCATTGGCCCAGGTCTTGAGGGTGCCGTAGCGGGAGATTTCATAGTGCTCGACGGCCTGCGCCGCTGCGAGAAGACCGGCGTCAATGGCAGGCGAGCCTTTGTATTCCTTGATGATTTCCGCGCCTTCGTCAGTAATGCCGACGATCGCATCGCAGGTATTGCCTTGCGGCTTCTTGTCGATGGCCGCAAAGACCTTTTCGAGCCGCGTTACATGCCCCTCAGTCTCCGTTTTGTGCTTGGCGAAAGCCCTTTTGAGCTCAGGCGCTTGCGCCGCTTTCTCCATCTTCGGAAGCGTCGTGAGGATCTTCTTCTCTGCGAAGTAAATGTCCTTCAGCGTGTCGTGGAATAACTCGTCGAGTTTCTTAGCTTCGTTCTTTGCCATAGCGACGTTCTCCTTTTGCTGAGTCGAGAACGTTTCGCGAGCCGAATGTTTCCGAAATATTTCGGAACGAAAGCACTCATTGCGAAAAGACATTAGGTGGTACC
>DATGYM010000329.1:0-3598 GCA_035297925.1 Pyrinomonadaceae bacterium
TCCCGTGTTACGCCCTGCGGTATTCGGAGTTTGATTGAGTTCGGTACCCTGGTATGGGCCCTAGTTCATCCAGTGCTCTACCTCCGCAGGTCAGCACACGAGGCTAGCCCTCAAGCTATTTCGGGGAGAACCAGCTATCACCGGGTTTGATTAGTCTTTCGCTCCTACCCACAAGTCATCCCAGAAGTTTTCAACCTTCACGGGTTCGGACCTTCAGTTGCGGTTAAGCAACTTTCATCCTGCTCATGGGTAGATCACCTCGGCTTCGGGTCTACTACCAGCAACTAGGTTCGCCCATTTCGGACTCGCTTTCGCTTCGCCTCCATCCCATAAGGACTTAGGCTTGCCACTGATAGTAACTCGCAGACTCATTAAGCAAAAGGCACGCTATCACCAGCTTGCGCCGGCTTTAACACCTTGTAAGCACATCATTTCAGGTACTATTTCACTCCGCTCACAGCGGTTCTTTTCACCTTTCCCTCGCGGTACTGGTTCACTATCGGTCGCCAATTAGTATTTAGGCTTATGCGGTGGTCCGCACAGATTCATACGAAGTTTCACGTGCATCGTATTACTCAGGAAATCCCTAGGCGTGCTCCAGTTTTCGGTTACGGGCCTTTCACCCTCTCTGGCGCAGCTTTCCAGAAGCTTCACCTAACCTTTGCACTACCACGTCGGGCTCCTACAACCCCGCTCAATAAATTGAACGGTTTAGCCTCTTCCGCTTTCGCTCGCCACTACTGACGGAATCTCTTTCGATTTCTATTCCTCCGGTTACTGAGATGTTTCACTTCACCGGGTGTCGCGATGCTTGTGCTATGTATTCACACAAGCTCGAGCAAGTGTTATCTCGCTCAGGTTATCCCATTCGGAAATCTACGGGTCAAAGCGTGCTTGCCGCTATCCGTAGCTTATCGCAGCTTACCACGTCCTTCATCGCCTATTGGCACCAAGGCATCCATGATGCGCTCTTTGTAGCTTGATCAATCTGTTCCGATCCCGCTACTCCGAATGGTCGATTCCCGCCGGCCCGGAAGAATGGACGCCTTCACGTCGATTCGTTTCCGCAGCCGCCAATCAACCGCTCGAAGTAGCGGGATCAGAGATTCTTTGATAACTGAAACTCTCTGGCTGGAGATCTTAACTTCCAGCCTCTTGATTTCAGACTCAGCTCTTAAAGTTGTACTTTCTTACTACCCTGTATGTAGATGTCAAAGAACCAGCCTTCTCCGCACTTGTGAGGCAAAAAAAACTCAACCTCGCCTCCGACAGATCCGTTTCCGTTTCCTGCCGGGACAAAATTGAGTCCAATTTGCAGTCCCAAATGTACGTAGAACACACTCCCGATTAGAGGAGTCCCGCTTCCGGCGGGACACAAAAATAGCGGCTTTCATCTAGCCGTCAACCGGTTCGAGAGATTTTTTCCGAAAATTTTTCGAACACCAAATTATTTGCCGGTCAGGTATTTAACCCGGCGCAACCTGCATTCCCAAGTCCCACTCGCGAATTTTTTTGGCAGTGGCTGGAGTTGGCTTCAGAAAGCGCATCCAGGAGGATCCCGCTGTTTGACGGCTTCAGAGCAGATTTTGGAAGCCGTTAAAACGGCTATGACGGGCGCTCTTACGCACCGGGCTGAAGCCCGGTGTTAATCGTTTGCGATATGATGGCGCGGCGCCTGGCTGAAGCCGGGGCTTAATGAGAGGTTTTCAAACGTATTCGATGGCGTAATCTGCGGTCGTCTTATGCAGCAACGTCCCGATGGTCGCGCCTTCGATGAGGTTCGGCCGGTTAATTTCGAGCTGAATATCGCCCCCCACGCCACCGGTTCCGTTCTGGTGTCGATGGGAAACACGCAGGTGATCTGTGGCGTGATGGTCGAGGAAACTGTGCCGCGCTGGATGAAGGAGCAAGGCGTGTCCGGCGGGTGGCTGACCGCGGAATATTCAATGTTGCCGTATTCGACCAACACCCGAAAACAGCGCGATATTGCCAAAGGCCGGCTCGACGGCCGGAGCACGGAAATTCAAAGGTTAATTGGACGCTCACTTCGCGCGGTCGTTGACCTGGAAAAACTCGGGCCACGGACCATGTGGGTGGATTGCGACGTTCTTCAAGCCGACGGCGGCACCCGCACAGCCGCGATCACCGGATCGAGCCTCGCCGTCGCAATCGCTTGTCGGAAGCTGGCGAAAGAGAAGAAAGTTGATGTGCCTCCCATTCGGAAATTAGTAGCTGCGGTTAGCGCCGGCATTTTGAATGGCTCCGCGATTCTGGATTTGAATTATGAAGAGGATAAAGGCGTCACGGTGGACTTTAACTTCGTGGCGACTGAAGACGGCGATTTTGTTGAAGTGCAGGGCGCGGGAGAAGAATCGACCTTCGCCCAGTCGGAGTTGGACGAAATGCTCGTGCTCGGGCGCAAAGGCATTTCGGATCTGATTGCCGCGCAACGTGCGGTCCTGGCCCGGCTGATGGTTAGTCCGCCAGA
Organism: Pyrinomonadaceae bacterium; assembly: GCA_035297925.1. Taxonomy (GTDB): domain Bacteria; phylum Acidobacteriota; class Blastocatellia; order Pyrinomonadales; family Pyrinomonadaceae; genus PSRF01. The sequence goes on from DATGYM010000329.1 coordinate 2,489, forward strand.
CAATTAGTTGATAGTTGATCCGCCTTCGCGCAGCTACGGCGCGACAAGTAGAACGCCGCGCTTCGCTTGCTTTGGTTGATAGTTGAAGCGTCGGAAGCGCATCGAGTTCTTGCTCATGATCTGAGCAGAGGTAGCGGCGATTGACCTCAATCGCCATCTCACGACGGCAATTTAGGGCCAGCGATGGCGGTTCGGTGAACCGCCGCTACCTCAGCCTAATTGGGTACGATGAAGAGCAGGAGCATGATCACGAGCAAGAGGGCGGCGGACGATCACAGATCGCCAGTTTGAGTTGGGAACGGCAGACATTTATTTGCTCGCTGGCACTCCGTGAGCTAAAGCGTCAACGCCCCAATGAAGAAAGCGCTGATTACCGGCATTACCGGTCAGGACGGTAGTTATCTGGCCGACCTGCTTCTCGAGAAAGGCTATGAGGTTCACGGAATCATCCGTCGGGCCAGTACTTTCAACACCTCGCGCATCGATCACCTTTACACCGACGTGCATATTAACGGCGTTCGTCTTTTTCTGCACTTCGGCGACCTGAGCGACTCGGTGAACCTGGTTAAACTGCTTTACCAACTGAAACCGGACGAGATTTACCACCTTGGAGCGCAGAGTCATGTCCGGGTCAGCTTCGATATCCCGGAGTACACATCTGATGTTACCGCGCTCGGCACGATTCGAATTCTGGAGGCGATGCGGGAAACGGGGATTCGCCCTCGGTTTTATCAGGCCTCCTCGAGCGAGATGTTCGGCAAAGCGCAGGCCGTTCCCCAAAATGAAAACACACCGTTCTGGCCGCGCAGCCCCTACGGAGTGGCGAAGGTGTTCGCCTACTGGGCGACCGTGAATTACCGCGAAAGCTACGGATTGCACGCCAGCAACGGAATCTTGTTCAATCACGAAAGCCCGCGCCGCGGCGAGACATTCGTTACCCGAAAAATATCGCGGGCGGTGGCGGCGATCAAACATGGCCTGCAAAAGGAATTGTTTTTGGGAAACCTGGACGCGAAACGCGACTGGGGATACGCGCCGGAATACGTCGAAGGAATGTGGAGAATGCTGCAACAGGACGACGGCGATGATTTCGTTTTGTCGACCGGGGAA
>DATGYM010000330.1:0-21239 GCA_035297925.1 Pyrinomonadaceae bacterium
CCGCCTGATACCGCCTCTGACACGCTGTTGCTGTATGCGCTGTCCACGCTGAACTTCGTCGCCTTCGTTGTCTTCTCGTTTATTTTTGTACGCAACTTATTGAAATTGCGACGCGAGCGGCGCGAACTGCAACTGGGTTCCAAAATAAAGACCAGGCTGTTGGTTTATTTCATTGCCATCAGCTTCCTGCCTATCATCGCCATGGCCGTCTTCTCCTATCTGTTCCTGAACCGGTCTGTGGAAAAATGGTTTGGTGGTTTTTCTGCACGGGTTGTAGATGAAGCTCAGGAAGTGCAGCGCGCAGCCGCTGAGGCGCAAACCGCAAATCTAAGAGACACGGCCACTCTGATTGCGGTTGTCTTAAAGCCGGAGTCTGACACAGAGAAGCAGGACACTTTGGACCGCGTGATCGCCGGCGGTCAACTTTGGGCCCTGGAAGTTGTCGACTCGAATGGGCGAGTGATCGCCCAAAGCAGAGGCTCGTTGCCCACCGCAGACCTTAAAGAAGTTGAGAGCATGCTGGAAAAAGCGCGCGGACTGCAACCGGCCGACGAAAGTCTTGCCGATGGCAAGGACGTTGACGCGATCGTGGTCCCTGTCTCCGACCACGAGCGGCTAATCGTGGTGCCTCCGCGGCGCGCGGACAGTGAGCTTGGTAATACGATTACCGGTTCGCAGGGCGAGTATCGCAAACTTGTGGCCCGCCAACGCCGGGTACGTTCTCTCGGTTTGTCGACGCTCGGTCTGATGACGCTGATGTTGTTGTTCGTTTCCAGCTGGGTAGCCATCTATCTGGCCCGAGGCATCGCCACGCCAATCAAGGCTCTGGCTGAAGCTTCGAAAGAGATAGCGCGCGGAAACCTTTCGCATCGCGTCACTACAATTGCGGAAGATGAGCTTGCGCTGCTGGCCCACTCATTTAACCAGATGACGGCGCAACTGGAAGACAATCGCAGCCGGATCGAAGCGGGTTCCGCAGCCTTGCGAGAAAAAAACCTGACTCTCGAGGAACGGCGGGACTACATCGAAACGATCCTCCAGTCTCTTTCCACGGGTGTCGTTTCGCTTGATGAGGACGACTGCGTAACCACTATCAATGCTGCTGCTTCCAGGATGCTGCGGATCAATGCCTTGCCGGCTGGTGATAGAAAACTGGAGAATCTGCTCGGAGCTGAAGATAGCTTGATTATTGAGCGTCTCGTTCGTCGGGCACGGCGCGCCGGACAGGCAACCGAGCAAGCTCAGCTGTCAGGTGCACATGATGGCGGAGCTCAAACAGCAGCACTGCCTGTTGCTTTGACTGCTACCGCCCTGCGTGCTTCGTCGGCTCAAAAACGCGGCGTAGTACTGGTGCTCGAGGACCTCTCCGAACTGCTCGCCGCGCAACGCGTCGCGGCCTGGAGCGAAGTCGCGCGACGCATGGCTCACGAAATCAAGAATCCATTGACGCCAATCCAACTTTCTGCCGAACGGATTGCCAAAAGTTATCGCCGCGCTACCGCTAATGGAGATCAGAATGGTGCGAAGGGGCAGAACGAGTTGAACGTCGCAGCCGGCGCCGAACAACTCCAGGTCAGGGCGGTGATTGACGAATGTACCGAAACCATTGCACGCGAGGTAGCGGGTCTCAAAGCGATGGTTGATGAGTTTTCCCGTTTTGCGCGACTGCCGCTGGCGCGTTTGGAAGTTGCCGACTTGAACGAAGTAGCACGCCATGCAGTCGCCCTCTATGACGACCGCCTGGATGGGATTAGGATGGAAACGAAACTTGATCCCAACTTGCCGCCCGCCATGTTGGACAGCGAACAACTGCGGCGGGTGTTTGTGAACCTGATCGATAACGCGAGCAACGCTCTCGCTAATGTAGGGGGAGAAAAAACGATTGTGGTCACCACCAGCTTCGATCGCAGTCGCAGCCTGCTGATTGCTGACGTGTCCGATACGGGGCAGGGAATTCAACCGGCGGATTTCAAACGCCTCTTTCAACCTTACTTTTCAACGCGGGGCAGCGGAACTGGCCTGGGCCTGGCAATTGTGCAACGAATAATTCTGGAGCATGGTGGGCGAATACGGGCTGAGGCCAACTACCCGCGTGGCGCCAGGTTTGTAATCGAATTGCCGGCGATGACCGGGTGAGGGCAGACGGCAGGAGGCAGGGGCAGGATGTTAATGCAAAGTTTTCAGATTAAAGTTATCGCAATCCAGTCCCAGGATTGGTGCGGTGTTGCTCCTCCCTGCCGCCTGCCGTCTGCTCCTGCCTACTGATTATGGATTCAATACTCATAGTTGACGACGAGCGCGGCATCCGCGAAACGTTGAGCGCCGTGATGAAGGACGAAGGCTTCAGCGCTGACGCGGTGGCGACTGGTGAAGAATGTCTTGAGGCTGTTGAGCGTCGCGCATATGGCTGCATCCTGCTGGACGTTTGGCTGCCCGGTATCGACGGCCTTGAAACGCTGCGCCGGTTGCGGACCGCGGGCTCTGACGCCGCCGTAGTAATCATTTCCGGCCACGGCAACGTAGAGACAGCAGTCCGCGCAACCAAACTCGGCGCCTTTGATTTCATCGAAAAGCCGCTGTCGATTGAAAAGACTCTGTTGACTGTTCGCAATGCGCTGCGACAGCAGCGGCTCGAACTGATCAATGCTGAGATGTCGGCAGAGTTGGCGAAAGAGTACGCCATGGTCGGCGAGTCGGTGGCGATGCGCGCGCTGCGCAAACAAATTTCCATCGTTGCTCCCACGGATGGGCGGGTGCTGATCTACGGCGAGTCGGGCACCGGCAAAGAGTTGGTGGCGCACGCCCTGCACGCGCAGTCCCGCCGCGCCGGCGCCCCATTTGTTGAAGTCAATTCCGCCGCCATACCCGAAGAGCTGATCGAATCGGAATTGTTCGGTCACGTTAAGGGCGCCTTCACCGGTGCGACCGCCGCAAAGAAAGGCAAGTTTGAGCTGGCCGATGGCGCTACCCTTTTTCTGGACGAGATTGGAGACATGAGCGCGAACGTTCAGGCTAAAGTTTTACGCGTGCTCGAGGAACAGAGATTTGAACCGGTGGGCAGCGGCACTTCTGTCCAGGTGGACGTTCGCATTATTGCCGCCACCAACAAACGTCTCGATGGCGCGATTGAACAGGGAAAGTTTAGGGCCGATCTTTTTTACCGGCTCAACGTGATTCCCTTTGAATTGCCTCCGTTGCGCGAACGTCTTGAAGATGTTCCGTTGCTGGTGGCATATTTCAATGAAAACTTTTCGCGCGCTTATGGAAAGAAGCTCAGGGAATTTACTGCGGAAGCGATTGAAGAGTTGCAGAACTATACCTGGCCGGGAAACGTTCGCGAGTTGCGCAACACCATTGAGCGCGTCGTAATCATGAACCCGGGAATTCGCGTAGCGGCGGGCGACTTGCCGCCACACGGCAAAGAAGAAGCGCCGGCGGCATCTTTCCGCTTCCCTTCATTCAAAGAAGCGACAGATGCCTATCACCGCGAGTTTATCCAACGAAAACTTGACGAGGCTGAGGGTAACGTTTCGCGCGCCGCCGAGCTCATGGGCGTCGACCGCAGCCATCTCTACCGCCGCATGCGCGCGCTGGGCATGGCCAATCGCGGCGAACGCACCGCAGTCTCTTAGCATCTCCCTTTCTTCATGCAAAGTCTCGGTTTGCGAGTGGCCACTTACAAAAACATTACATTCCGTAAGTGTGGGGTTACGTTAATAAGTCTAATCTGTTAATCTCTGTTTTTGCATCAGACGATGCGCATTATTACGTTGAGGTTGAGATGGATTACACGACTCGAGAACTTTTGAAGCGGTACGCGAAACTGGCCATCGGTCAGCCGTTTTCACCGATCCTGTTGAATATTCTGGTGACCTCAGTCTGCGACATGCGTTGTACGCACTGCTTTTTTACCGACGAGCTCGACGACCGACCCCGTAAGAAACTGCAGATGAAGACGCACGAAATCGAAAAGATTTCTGAGACGCTTGGCGGTAATCTTGGGGTCCTGATTCTGGCGGGCGGCGAGCCTTTTACACGCAAAGACCTTCCGGAAATCTCCAGCGCTTTTTACAGGAATAACAAGCTCGAATCGATCTACATCATGTCCAATGGACAGATTCAGAAACGAATCTTTCCCGACATCACTCGAATACTCGAGGAGTGTCCCGAGCTGAATGTGACGGTGGCACTTGGTATCGACGGGCTCAAAGCTCCACACGAAAAGATTCGCCAGAAGCCCGGTTCGTGGGACATCGCGATTGATACCGCGCGGCAGTTGCAGGCGATCAAGAAAGAGTATCCTAAGCTTGATGTGCAAACGTGCACCTGCTTCATGAATTCCAACCAGGACACAATTTTTGAGTGGTATGACTTTTTGAAGTACGACTTGCGGCCGGACAAAGTTAACTTTAATTACATTCGGCCACCCTCAGCCGACCCGATCGAACTCGACATCGACCACTCGCGCTACAAAAAACTGGCGGCAATGATTGATGACGACTCGCGCCACGCTGCAATCAAGAATAACTACGGCGGCAATGCCGGTTATTTCAAGGCCGCAATCGATATTTACATGCATGGCCTGATTGCGAAGGCGCAGGAAACACAACAGGCGCAGATGAAGTGCTACGCCGGCACGGCCGGCGGCGTGATCTATGACGAAGGAACTGTCTCGTCCTGCGAAAACCTGGCGCCTATCGGCAACTTGAGAGACTTTGATTGGAACTTCCAGAAGCTCTGGCTATCGCCCGCAATGAAGGAAAGACGCAAGAAGGCGCTGGACGGATGTTTCTGCACGCATGAATCCAATAGCTACTATCCGTCGCTGCCGTTTAATCCGGGACATCTGATCCAGATAAAGAAGCTCGAAAAGGAAATGAAAAAAGCGCGGAAAGAAATTGATCGGATGCAGCCTGAACCAGATGGTATGACTGTCCGCGCTTAGAGCGCAGCCGTAACGCAAACTGGACAGTTTGGGTTACGTAAAGTTGATTTCATTTCGATGCAGCGTATTCCGAAAATTCTCATCATCTCGTCAGACACCGGTGGCGGGCATAGATCTGCGGCGGCGGCGATTGTTGCCGGCGTGCAAAAGTTCTTCGATGGGCAGTCGTATGCCGTGCGCGTCGTACGCGCCGTGGAAGAGTCTCACTCGATCACGGCAAAGATGGTGAGCAGTTACAACTGGATGTTGCGCAACAAGCAACACTGGATGAAGTATGTTTACTGGGCCATGAATCGCTTCCGGCCGGAAACGCGCGAGTTCTTTCATAGGCGGTGTATCGGCTACGTGTCGGAACTTTTCGAGCGTTGGTGTCCACATGTGGTTGTAAGTGTTCATCCCCTGACCCAGCACATCTTTGCGCGTGTTCTAAAGGAACTGAAACTCGCCGATCGAATTCCGCTCGTGTCGGTGGTGACCGATCCCTCGTATGGCTTTTGGAGGGGATGGGCATGTGACGACGTGACACTCTACCTCGTTGCGAGTGACGAAGCCCGGCAACAACTGATTGATTACGGTGTAGCGCCCGAGCGTATCAAGATTTCCGGCATGCCGGTCCATCACAAGTTTGCCTACCCGGGGGAAGATGCTGCTCGCGCAGCTCGTCGCGCTCTAGGTCTGGATCCGGAGAAGTTTACCGTTTTTGTGAACGCGGGTTGGGAAGGCGGCGGTAACATCCCGCAGATTTTCCGTGAGCTGGTACGCGGCGAACTTGAGGTGCAGGCGATTTTCCTGGCCGGCAAAAACGAAGAGCTGCGCGCCGATGCAGAGTCGTTGGCGGAAACCGCTTCTTTCCCCGTAAAAGTTATTGGCTACTCTGAACACGTAGAGCAATTGATGAGTGCTGCGAATGTCATGATCTCCAAGCTCGGCGGGTTAACCACCTTTGAGGCGCTTGCTTGCCGGCTGCCGATCATCGCCGATGGAATCACCGCCCCGATGCCTCAGGAAGCCGGGACGGCCGGCATGCTGGTAAAGCGGGGCGCGGGCGTGCTGCTGCAACGCGCGGGCGACATTGTCCCCGTAATCCGTCGCATGGTGGAAGACACGGCCCATTACTCAGCCATGCGTGCAGCAACGATTGGTATCGCAATTCCCAATGCCACGCGCCACATTGTTGAAGAGATCACCGCCCTCATTCCCGCTACAAACGAAACGCCGGAAACGGGAGCGTTAGCCGAAGTTATTTCTGCCTGACCGCTTCTGCCTTGGGCCCGCTCGTTGACTGTTTACACTTTTCAGAGTTTAATTTCGCGGCACACAGTCAAATTTTCAAACTCAAATTTCGAATTCTCGCTGAGGTCTGCGGATTTGTATGCTTAGCGCGTTCTGATCGCGATTAGAGATTTTTGAGAATTCAGGCAGAAACAAGTTCCGTGCCCGCTTGCGTCCTTCGAAGCGGGCTTTTTAGGAGACAAATCACACAGTGAGCCTATTGCTCGAAGGTAAACGCGCTTTCATTACGGGCGGCACGCGCGGCATCGGTGCCGCGCTTTGTGCCGTACTGGCGCGAGAAGGCGCCGACATCGCTTTCAACTACAACGCCCGCGCCGATCTGGCTGCGAATACAATCAAGGCGATCGAAGGTCATGGCAGACGCGCACTCGGCTTTCAGGTATCGGTCACCGATCGACTCGGCCTGAAAAAAATAACGCGCGAGATTGTTGAAAAGTGGGGCGGCATAGACATTCTCGTGAACAACGCCGCTATCAACCGCGGCGACAATTTTGCGACCACCACTGACCGGGCCTGGGACGAAGTGATAAATACGAACGTGGGCAGCCTTTTCGCCGTCACCAAACCGATTTACAAGCAGATGATCCGGCAAAGGAAGGGAAGCATTCTTAATATCACATCGATAGGCGCTATGAGGGCGCTGCCGACGGCCGTTCATTACGCAACTTCAAAAGCGGCGATGATTGGATTCACCAAATGCCTGTCGCGCGAGGCCGGTACATTTGGGGTAAAAGTGAACGCGATCGCCGCGGGCATTTTCGATACTGAGCTGGCGCAGGCGCTGCCGGAACGCCTGCTGCAGATGCATCACTTTTGGGCGTCGGCAGGCCGCCTTGGCCGTCCCGAGGAGTTGGCGGAATATGCCGCATTCATGGTCAGCGATCGCAACAGCTTTATGAATGGTGAAGTTGTGATAGTTGATGGCGGCGCGATTACCTAGAGTTCTCGCCGGAGGTTTTCTTAGCCAGCAGTTCCTCAAGTTTCTTTTCGAGTTCTCGAACTTTTCTTTGCATCTCGCCCAGGCGGCGGAAAGCCGCTGTGGCCCGCAGCCAATCGCGATTATCAAAAGCGGGTATGCCGGAAATGACTTTGCCGGCGGGCACGTCATGACTGGTTGCGCTCTTGGCGGTCAGCACAACGTCGTCGCCTATGGTGAGGTGTCCCGCTACTCCCGCTTGCCCTGCCAGGATCACGCGACTCCCGATATGCGAACTGCCTGCGAGTCCGACTTGCGCACACAGCAAAGTGTCTTCACCGACGGTGCAGGAGTGACCAATCTGAACCAGATTATCTATTTTGGTGCCCCGCCGAATGCGCGACTCGCCTACTGACGCGCGATCGATTGTTGTGCCCGCGCCAATCTCAACGTCGTCCTCGAGTACTACGCGACCCGTCTGAGGAATCTTCAGCCAGCCCTTCTGTTCGTCTTTTGCATAACCAAACCCATCGCAGCCGATGACTGCGTTGTTGTGAATCACGACCCGCTCGCCGATTTCAGAGCGCTCGCGAATGACGGCCCCGGAATGAATTGTTGAATCTCTTCCAATCACTACCTCGTCATAGAGGGTCACGTTTGGATAGATTTGCACTCCTGCCGCTATGCGGCAGGAAGCGCCGATGACGACACCTGCGCCAATCGAGACCTCGGCCGCCACTTCAGTCGAGGGATCAATTACCGCAGACTCATGTATAAAGGCGACGAAATCCGGCTCGGGATGAAACACACGCAGCGCTCGCGTATAGGCCAGGTAAGGATTGGCCGCACGCAAAATTGGAATGTCTCGATCGATAACTGCGTCTTCCGATAAGTAAATCGCCCCAGCCCGGGTAATGCTTACTTTTGGCGTGTAGCGCGGATTCGCGAGAAAAGAAACGTCGGCGGCTCCGGCGTCATCCAGCCCGGCAGCGCCTGTGATCTCAATGTCGTTGGCGTCCTGATCGAAGCGAGCGCCAGTCAAAGCTGCGAGCTCAGAAAGTTTCATAAGAGAAGTCCAGGGACAGATGAAAAGCGCCTTCTATCTCGCGCCCTCGGGTAGACCAGGCTAAAAGTTGCGTCGGTCTCGATCACGAGATCGTGCGCGAACCACCAGTTTGCTTTAGCTGCGCGAAGTCACATTATCGAGACCGGATCAATTTCGACATTAATAGAACGGAGGTTAATCTTTCTTTCGTTTACCGCCTTGAGTGCCTCATCGATGATCCGGCGCAATTCGCGCCGGTTACGGCACTTGAGCAACAACTGCATCCGAAATTCACCCTTCAATCGCGACAACGGGGCCGGCGCCGGCCCCAAAATACGAGCCGCACGTTCACTATTAACGCGATCCAATTCCTTTCTCAGTTCGATCGCGTCCGCTCTTACGCGCGCCAACTCTGTGCCGTGAACCAACAATGATGCCAGCGCAACGAAAGGCGGATAGGTATGGTGCTGACGATGTTGAATCTCCTCCTGATAAAAGCCGGCGTAGTCCTGCGCGCTCGCATGTCTCAGCGCGTAATGATACGGGTGATAGGTCTGAATCAAAACTTTTCCAGCTCGATCACCGCGCCCCGCACGCCCTGCGACTTGTGTCAACAATTGGAATGTTCGTTCCGCTGCCCGAAAATCAGGTAACGCCATGCCGGCGTCGACGGAAACTACTCCCACCAGCGTCACATTTGGGAAGTCGTGACCTTTCGCCAGGATTTGCGTGCCCACCAACATATCAATCTTCCCGGCGCCAAAGTCGATGAGGGACTTTTCAAAGCTCCCGCGGCGCGCAGCCGTATCGCGATCGATGCGTGCAATGCGAAGCTCAGGAAAAAGTTTTTGCAGGTGCTCCTCGATCTGCTGCGTCCCTTCGCCCACATAATAAATGTATTTTCCTTTGCAGTTAGGACAGACCTGTGGCGCGGCTTCGCGATGATTGCAGTAATGACAAATGATCACCCTTTCACTGCGATGATAGGTCAGCGTCACATCACAGTTGGGACATTGCACGCTTTCACCACACGATCGGCAAAGGACAAAACTTGAATAACCACGGCGGTTAAGCAGAATTATTGACTGCTCATGCTTTTGGTGCGTTTCCTTGATTGCCTTTAACAGCTCATCAGAAAAAATCCTCGGCTTTTGATAGCGTGCGAAGACTTCACGCATATCGACGATTTCGGCGACCGCCATGGGCCGGTTGGCCAGGCGATTGGGCAGTTGCAGATATGCGTACTTGCCCGTTTGGGCATTGTGAAAAGACTCAAGCGATGGCGTCGCCGAACCGAGGATAACAACAGCCGACTCTTTCTGGGCGCGCATGACCGCCGTATCGCGTCCGTTGTAATGAGGAGAATCCTGCTGCCGGTAGGTCGACTCATGCTCTTCGTCAACGATAATCAAACCAAGATTTTTTGCGGGTGCAAAAACCGCCGAACGGGTGCCGATTACTACGCGGGCTTCGCCGTTTCTGACTCGCGTCCATTCGTCAAAACGTTCTCCACGCGATAACGAGGAATGAAAGATCGCCACTCGATCCCCAAAATGCATGCGCAGGCGGCGTGAGAAAACTGGAGTAAGCGCGATTTCTGGAACTAACATTAGCGCCGAGCGGTCCAGACTAAGAGCCACGCGCATAGCCCTAATATAGATTTCTGTCTTGCCGCTTCCTGTTACTCCGTGCAACAGAAAAGCCGCATACGCGTGAGCCCGCAAGGGTTCGTCCAGTTGCGCCAAAACGCCTTGCTGGTCGCCGGTCAATTCATAATCCTGATGCTGCTGGAAGGTTGCATCGGCCAGCGGATCTCGCCGCACTCTCTCTTCAAAAAGCTCTACGATATTTCTCTTTGCAAGCGTGCCGACTGTGGCAGCGCCGGCGTTCGCTTTGGCAAGTAAGTCGCTGAGCGCAAGCGACTCGCAGCCTTTGAGAGCTTCAATAACTCTTAACTGCGCTTCTGTAAGCTTCCTGGCGTCACCTGACTGCTCGCCGTCACCTTTCAATCGAGCGCGTCGCTGGATTTTCGCTTTGACAAACTCACGCCGCGGCCGCTGCCTGATTTCGACGAGCCCAGCCGCTTCCAGTTCTCGCGCCAAACGCGTTACCTGTGATAACTGGTCTGCGAGCGAAGCGAGGCTGGTCTCTGCAGTTTCACTGAGAAGTTGAAGCAACTGCTGTTTACTATCCGGCTTTTCGCCGGCAGGCAGTTTGGTGAGTTCGATGCGGCCGCTTTCAGTCAGGGAAAGAACCTGGTCGATCGTGGGGCTGATTCCGGGTGGCAACGCGGCTTTTATTACTTCGCCCCACGGAGCGAGGTAATAGTCGGCCACCCAACGCGTCAGTTCAAGAAGTTCCGGAGTAACCAGCGGAACAAGATCGAGAACCTCTCTTGCATCTTTGATGTCTGATTCCTGCAGACTGGTCCCGGGTCGCAGGTGATCGAGTAAACCGACGATATAGCCGGTTACAAACTTTCGCCCCAGCGGAACCACGATACGCGATCCTGGCTGGGCAGTTACTTGTAGCGCGCCCGAAAGCCGGTAGATGAAAGTAGAAGAAACGTGAACGGGAACCGCTACCTCGGCATACTTAGAGTCACTCATATCCTGCGTTCGAGTCGGAAGCATTTGCTGAAAGCTTTGCGACTCGCTGTGTGAAGATTCCGAGCGGTGTTCCACGGGTGAAAGGTAGCGCGAAACGGGGAATTGCAAAAGTCAGAAGGGAAGAAGCACGAGCGTCTCAGCTTTCGTGTCTTCTTGTACTGTCGAGGTAGTCGCGCACTTTCTTAAGATCCTCCCACGTCTCTCTTTTCTTCGATGGGTCTCGCAGCAGGTATGCGGGGTGGAATGTCGGCATGACTTTGACACCGTGATAGTCCTGAAACTTACCGCGCACTTTAGTAATACCTTCCCTTAGATCCAGCAAATTTTTCATCGCCGTGTTTCCCAGCACCACAATGACATCAGGTTGGACGGCTGCGATTTCGCGGAGTAGAAAAGGCTTGCACATGGCTGCCTCGTCCGGCGTCGGCGGACGATTACCCGGCGGGCGGCAACGGTTGACATTGCCTATCAGTACTTCCTCGCGCTTGAATCCGATGGCTTCGATAATTTTTGTCAGGAGTTGTCCGGCCCGTCCTACAAATGGACGCGCCAGCGCGTCTTCATCGGCGCCCGGCGCTTCCCCCACAAACATCAGACGCGCGTTACGATTGCCGTCAGTGTGAACAATGTTCGTGCGACGCTCATAAAGCGGGCAGCGGGTACAGTTTCCGATGTCGGCCCAAATGTCCTCAAAACTTTCTGTCGACCTCGGGATTCTCACCGGAGCAGAAATCAAATCACCGAACAGAGTGGTCGGAGCAGGCTCTTGTGATACAGATGAAATCCTTGCAGCCGGAACCGGAATCTCAGTGGTTGAAGAGAGAAAGGCAGGCTCAGTCATCACGCGATTCTCTGTTTCGGAAGAACGCAGAGGCCCGACTAACAGGCTTTGGCTGGCTTTTTCCAGTCCTTCCACGCCCAGTTCCTTGAAGTAAGCGATATGCTCTCGCGTGTCGTCCAGGAGCGCGAGAAGCTCGGTGGTTTCAGCTTCGGTTTGCATAGGCCTAGGTCTTGGGATGTACCTTAGTTAAGCCTTTTTTCGGTTGTGCAAGACCACGGAGAGACATGGCGGGCTTAGCGCGAGCACGCAGGCGGACTATTTCGTCAAGAATGATTTCAGCGACGTTGGTCTTCGCCATCAGTGGCACATGGATTGGCGTTTTCCGATCGCGCGTAAGAATAGTCACTTCATTCGTAACCGCATCGAATCCCACACCCTTTTGAGTGATGTCGTTGGCTATGATCGCGTCCAGATTTTTTGCGCTCAACTTTTCTCTTGCGTGACGGAGAATGTTTTCAGTCTCGGCGGCAAATCCGATAACCAGCAGTCCGTCTCGTTTGGCATTCGCCACATCACCAAGTATATCGGGCGTCCGCTCGAGTTTCAGAGAAAGCGTATCGGTGGTCTTCTTGATTTTTGCCGCCGCCGCTTTGCTGGGGCGATAATCAGCAACTGCCGCGGCGCCGATAAAAATCGAAGCATCGGGAAGGCGTTCCATGACAGCGGCCTGCATCTCAGCAGCCGAGGTCACGCGCACGAGATCCATTGCCGCCGGCTGCGCAACAGTCGTCGAACCCGCAACTACTGTAACCTGAGCACCACGTGACTTTGCGGCTTCGGCGATGGCAAAGCCCATACGCCCGGAAGAATTGTTTGAAAGAAAACGAACCGGGTCGATAGCTTCTCGCGTTGCACCCACGGTAATAAGCAGGTGTTCTCCGGCAAGATTCCGGGCGCTTTGCGTCTTCGCTGTCTGGAGAATTTCCAATGCAGCCGCAACGATTCTTTCGGGCTCGCTGAGCCGGCCCGGGCCAATGGTTCCACAGGCCATTTCACCCTCATCGGGCTCAATGATGAAGACTCCATCAGCTTTCAGTTGCTGCAGATTTCGCTGAGTCGCCGGATGATGCCACATCGACGTATTCATCGCCGGCGCAACCAGAACTGGCGCAGTCGAAGCGAGATAGGTAGAGGTCAGGAAGTCGTCCGCGATCCCATTTGCGAGTTTTCCGATAATATTGGCGGTGGCTGGGGCGATGACGAAAAGGTCGACTGTTTGCGAAAATGTTATGTGCGCAATGGGATCGGGATTATCGGGCGCGTAATCGTCGACAACCACGTGCCACCCGGAAAGCGCTCGAAACGTCAGCGGCTGCACAAATTCGCAGGCGCGTTTTGTCATCCCCACTCTGACGCTACAGCCGGCGCGCTGCAGCCCGCGTAAGACTTCAGCCGCCTTGTACGCCGCGATACCACCGCTGATGCCAAGCGCAACTTTTTTTCCGGAAAAAAGGCTTTCCACTGCTGGGCCTCGCGCGAACCGACTTACCTGAAATTAAAGATCAATGTAACATTGCTGAAACGAAGGCGCAACGGAGGTCGACTTTATTGTTGATAGAATGCACTGCCGTCCCATAAACAAGTTTCCCATGCTGCCGGTTAGGCCAGAGGTTCCCAACCTATGCTCGACACTCGACTACTCCGTTGCTCATTTATCGGATTACTGATTACCTTCGCCGCCGTTTCCGCTGCCTCTGCACAGACCTTGAGGAGTGGCGACCAGTTTGGACCTGTTGTCAGCGCCTATCTCGGATATCTGCGAAACGAACAGGAAGTCGTTGATGATCGAGCCAGCCGGCGTGAAGTAAGCGCCGCCTATTATCGCCGAAATTCAAACCGGATTCGTGCGTTGCGGCAGATGGCTGTGCACCTGGCGCGCGAGAGTGGAAATGACTACTTGCCGGAATTGGAAGCTGTCACTGGCGATGAGCTGGGTTTGTTGTTTGAGCGTCCGCCGCGCTTTCAAACTCTTCGAGTAGGCGAAGTGGTCCAGACAACTTTTCGATACCTCGGACCGGTGCGCGCTGGTGAACTTTTCTATGTGTTTGCGCGGCTCGATCCTTATGAACAGGCCGAGTTAATGCAAAATGGAAAAAGGCCCAGTGACGCCGCGACCGGTGCAGCGGTTTCAAATCGCGTTTCGGGATCAACTGTCACCACCAGAGTGCGTCGTGTCTCCATACCTTGAATAAGGTGCCATTGCCCTTTTAGCGGCCGCGAGGCGCTGGTCCAGGTTCAGTCGAGCTCAGCCTCTCAATTCACGGGCTTTCCGTCACCAGTCTCACTCGCAATCGGTCAACGGTCTCTAAAGCCAGAAAACGCTGGACTGAGATCTGGGCTTGTGCTAAATTCACGCCCGACACAAAAAAGCACAGTTTTGTAGCAAACTAAGGCAAAAGTCTGTTGACAGAGCCCCATCGATCATGTAATAACAGGCCGTGTTTTAGGCTTTGCAGACGGCACTCAGGCCTTTGGACATCACATTTCGTTGAAGAGATGCAGTCAACGCGTCTCGGATGACATTTCGGCCGTCGCGGCACGCAATCAAGAAATTGTTCACAATACGGGAGGAAAGTTAATGATTAGCAAAACTTGGAGCCGCAAACCTATAGCGGCCATGGTGGCAGTGGCTATTTTGAGTGTCTACTCAATGGTAGTTTTGGCGTCGCCTGCAGCGAAGGCCCCATCGGGAGAGCTATCGATCGTCGGCCAGGTTACGGTAAATGGCGAGACAGCAGTTTCGGGCGGCACAGTTTTTTCAGACAGCATTATCAACACGGGTGAGAAGAGTGCCGCAACAGTGAATCTCAGCAAGTTGGGTCGCGTGGAGTTGTCGCCAAGTTCCAACTTGAAATTGAGCTTTACTGAAAAGAGCATCATGGGATTGCTCGAGGATGGCACGGTTCACGTCTCAACTCTGGCTGGAACCTCGGTTAACTTCACAACCAAGGACGGTGTGGTTGTAGTCGACGGTAGCCAGGCAACTTCGTTCACGGTTAACGTTGTTAAGGGAATCACCTCTTTAACAACTCATTCCGGCGTTGCCCAATTCCGCGTTGGCAGCACAGTGAAGCAAGTTGCGGCGGGCGAAAGCGTGTCGGCTGGAACTCCGAATCCGAAGAATGATCCCGGTGACGACGACGACAAAATGAGCAGTGGCGAATTGGCAGCCCTGCTGCTGTTGGGTGCCGGTGCGGTGGCTGGAATCCTATATGCAGCCCTGCACAACAACGATCTCAACTTTGGCGGCAACGCAGTTGTAATCAGCCCCTCGAAGTAAGTCGTCGATTGCTGCGTCTAAACAAATACTGCAGCGCTGCCTTGCGCGCCGCGGTCAATAATGCAAAACATTGCGGGTCACGCGACGGTTTGTCGTGCTTGGCCCGCAATGTTTTACATATACCGAATTACTCCCTCCATTAGTTCCTGAAGGTATTTTTGAATGCATATTGCAGTTATTGGCACCGGTTATGTAGGTCTGGTTACGGGTGCTTGTTTTGCGGAATTCGGCGTCGAAGTCACTTGCGTTGACATTGACGCGGATAAAATAGCGCGCTTATCAGCCGGCGAGATGCCTATTTACGAGCCTGGTTTGGAACAGCTGGTTACCAAGAACATGCAGTCGGGACGACTGCGATTTACCACGGATCTCAAGCAGGCGGTCGAACAAGCCCTGGTAATTTTTCTGGCCGTCGGCACGCCTCCAAAAAGCGATGGTTCACCCGATCTCAGCTATGTGGAAGCTGCTGCTCGCTCTGTTGCGGAACACATGAACGGCTACAAGGTCATCGTCACGAAGTCCACGGTGCCCATTGGCACCGGTGAGCATCTACGCAAGTTTATTCGTGAGAATCTGAAAAGCCGTCTGAACTTCGGGGTAGTCTCTAATCCGGAATTTCTGCGCGAAGGGGCTGCGATAAACGACTTCATGCGCCCGGATAGAGTGGTGATTGGAAGCCGTGACGAGGAAGCAGTCGCAATAATGCGCGACCTTTACCGGCCACTGTACCTGATTGAAGCCCCGTTTGTTTTGACATCGCTTGAAGCTGCTGAGCTGACTAAGTATGCGGCGAACGCTTTTCTCGCCACTAAGATCTCTTTCATTAACGAAATCGCGAACTTGTGCGAAAGCATCGGTTGTGATGTTCACGATGTGGCCAGAGCAATTGGCATGGACCGGCGCATTGGCAGCAAATTTCTTCACCCTGGGCCAGGCTTCGGCGGCTCGTGCTTTCCCAAAGACACACAGGCGCTCGCGTCAGTAGCGCGAGAGTTTGGTAGAGACTCAATGATTGTCGACGCCGTCATTGAAGTGAACCGGCGCCAGCGACGGGCGATGGTGCCAAAGATTGAGAAGCTGGTCGGCAGTCTCGACGGAAAGACGATTGCCATCCTGGGACTTGCATTCAAACCTGAGACCGACGACATGCGAGAGGCGCCGGCGATTGATATCATTACCGGATTGTTGAATGGGGGCGCCATCGTCCAGGCTTATGATCCCGTAGCCATGACTGAGGCGGCCAAGGTTTTGCCCGACCTCACCTATGCGGCGGATGAGTATGAGGCAGTATCGGGCGCAGATGCGCTGGTGTTCGTAACCGAGTGGAATCAGTTTCGCGCTTTGGACATGAGCCGCATCCGGGATCTCATGAAGACTCCGAGGATTGCGGATTTACGGAACATTTATGACCCGGAAGATATGCGCGAACTGGGGTTTGAGTATGTGGGAGTAGGTCGCTAAAGCACTTTCACTCACGCAACAGAAGCACTCAATCACACCGACTGCGCTCTAATTCTATGACTCTAAGCGGAATCGCACTTGTCACCGGCGGAGCCGGTTTTATCGGTTCTCACATTGCATCGGCCCTTGCTGGTTCAGGCGCCAGAGTGCGTATCATCGATGACCTCTCGACTGGTTACCGCGAGAACCTGGACGAAATAAAAGGCGAGATTGACTTCATTCAGGCCAGTCTCGCGGACGAAGCTTCGGTGCGTAAGGCGCTGGAAGGGGTGGAGCTGGTTTTCCATGAGGCGGCGATTCCGTCAGTGCCTCGTTCAGTTGAGAATCCCCGCCAAACTCACATAGCGAGCGTTGAAGCGACCTTCACGCTTTTGCTGGCAGCGCGCGACCAACGTGTGCGACGCCTCGTGTATGCTGCGTCAAGCTCAGCCTACGGCGATCAGCCGACGCTTCCGAAAGTGGAAACTATGCTTCCAGAGCCGCTCTCGCCTTATGCAGTGGCCAAGCTAGTGGGCGAACATTATTGCCAGGTTTTTACGCGCGTATACGGCTTGGAAACAATTTCGCTTAGATACTTCAATGTATTCGGGCCCCGCCAGGATCCCAGCTCACAATACTCGGGCGTCATCTCCCGATTTATCAGCGCTCTCCTCGGCGGGGAACGCCCGGTGATTTATGGTGATGGCAAGCAGTCTCGAGATTTCACTTACATCGATAATGTTGTCGATGCGAATCTGAAAGCAGCAGAAACAGCGCAGGGCATCGGCCAGGTCATCAATATAGCTAATGGCGAACGTAGTTCGTTGAATCAACTGCTGGCCGAGTTAAAGAGTTTGACCGGCAAGGCTGATGTTATTCCTGATTACCAGGAACCCCGACCTGGTGACGTCAAACACAGCTTTGCGGATATCGCGCGCGCGCGCAAGTTGCTTGGCTTCGAACCACGCGTGGACCTGCGAACCGGCCTTGAGCTTACAATCAACTGGTGGAAAAGCAGCCGCTTCGCGAAGATTTGATTTCGTCTGAGGCTTCGAACTCAACCGTTTGAGCCCACCGCATTTCCCTCGACCAACTTCCGCAGACTACTCACGTAAGGGGCTCGGGCAACGCCCTTGTCGGTGATGATTGCCGTGATCAGCTCGTTTGGCGTTACGTCGAAGGCCGGATTTCTAACGTCGACTCCATCCGGTGCGAGTTGATAATCGCGGATATGCGTCACCTCTTTTTGGTCGCGTTCCTCGATAGGGATCTCATCTCCGGCCTTGAGCGATAGATCGAGCGTGGAAATTGGGGCAGCAACATAAAATGGAATGTCATGTTTGCGCGCCAGCACAGCGACCATGTAGGTGCCAATCTTGTTTGCAGCGTCGCCGTTTGCCGCGATGCGATCTGCGCCCACCACGACTGCGTTGACCTTACCGCTTTTCATCACGTGGCCCGCCATGTTGTCGGTTATTACTGTGACCGGAATATTATCTTTTGCCAACTCCCACGCTGTCAGCCTGAGACCCTGCAGGAAGGGACGCGTTTCGTCCGCGATTACAGCTATGCGCTTGCCCGCATCGATGGCGCCGCGCACAACGCCCAGCGCAGTTCCATAGTCTCCAGCCGTCGCGAGAGCGCCGGCGTTGCAGTGCGTCAGGACCGTATCACCGTCAGCAAGCAGTTCCGAGCCGAATCGTCCCAACGCGCGGTTTGCCTCGATGTCCTCGCGGAAGATGCTCAACGCCTCGTCGACCAGGCGCGCTTTGATTTGTTGCGGATCTTTCGTGCCTGCTTTTTCACGGCGGAATCTCTCGCGCATGCGTTCGATGGCCCAAAAGAGATTGACTGCCGTTGGCCGCGTTGCCGACATAACCTGGCACATGTAATCGAAATCATCCTCGAGATCCGCTACCGAAGTGCCCACTGATTGGCTCGCTCCAAGCGCGAGGCCCATAGCTGCAGATACCCCAATCGCCGGAGCTCCGCGCACCACCATCTTCTTGATTGCCTCGGCGACCTCTTCATAGGACCTCAGCATGAGATATTTTTCTTCCGTCGGCAACAGCCGCTGATCCAGCATGCGTACGCCTTCGTCTGTCCATTCGATAGTTTTGATCATTGGTTGGGCGATTCTGTCAGAGTCGAAATTGCGGTGAATCTTACTGGAGGCAAAGTGCCGAAGCAAAGCGCGCGTGCATAAAGCTTCGGACTCTGAAGGTCGACACTGAGATTTCGCAGTTTGACACTGCTGACAAACGCGTGATAGTGTCCGCGTCCGTTAGTTATAGTTCTTTGTACTTGAAAGCATCCGGGTGCCCCGTAAAGGGGAGAATAGGGAAGCGGGTGAGAATCCCGCGCGGTCGCGCCACTGTGTTGAGACTCTGCTGACTACCACGTAGCGAAGCAGTGTCCTCTAAGCCAGGAGACCTGCCTAAGATGCTTTGCAGCTTTCGAACGCTCGCGGAAAGGCGTTCAGGCCGCCCGGATTTCGAAGCCGTTTTCAAGTCCCGCCGACCTCCTGTCGCCTTTCGCGAAAAGTGAGGCTCGGCGGATTTTGCTTAAACACCTCTCACAATTCCAATCAACTTGTATGCGGCGACGCGCCGCCGCCTTTCTCCTATTTTCGGCCTTAGTTCTCAGCAACGCCTGCTCCGCAAGGACCAATAGCAACCGCAGCGGCGGCCGTCATCAAACGGTCGATGAAGCCGGGCGAACGATTACCGTCCCCGACACGATAACCAGATTCATCTCATTGGCGCCGAATTTGACCGAGATTGTATATGCAATCGGCGCCGGCGATGAGCTGGTTGGCAGGACCACATACTGTAACTACCCGGCCGAGGCGCTGAAGGTTGAAGCGGTAGGAGACACGCTGAAACCGAGCATCGAACGCATAATTGCTTTACGTCCGCAGGTCGTCTTTGTGTCAACGGCTTCTCAACTAGAAGCATTTACCAGCGAACTTGAAGCGCACCAGATTGCGGTCTACGTGACAGACTCGCACGATTTGGACGGCGTGTTTCATTCAATCGAGGAAATCGCGGAGCTCTTGGGCAAGCAATCAGAAGCCAGGAATTTACTGACGCAACTCAAGCGTCGCGTAAGTTCCGTGGAAGACAAGGTTAAGTCGCGTCCTCAGGTTCGCGTTTTCTACCAGGTGTCTGATGAACCGCTTTATACGATCGGGCGCGAAGCTTTCATCACTGACCTAATCCGGCGTGCCGGCGGCGTTTCAGTAACCGCGGACATTCCCGGCGCCTGGCCCAAGTTCAGCGCTGAGTCGGCACTCGCTGCCCGGCCGGAGGCGATTATCCTGCCCACCGGCGGCTCCATGGGCGATGCCAATTCTTCCGTTGCGAGCGCTTTGAAACGATCTCCGGCCGCTGCGAACGGTCGGGTCTACAAAATCAATGACGACCACCTTTCCCGACCCGGTCCGCGATCGGTCGACGGCCTCGAGGATTTAGCACGAGCGCTGCATCCGGAAGTGTTCTCGAAATGACAACGGCGGTTTCGGACAAGGCAATTGACACCAATCAAGGTCTCGACGCAACGCGCGTGACCCCTGGCAGGACGCTGATCGTCTGCACTCTCTTGTTCGTGGGGCTGGTTGTAGTTGTTGTCTTAATGTCGTTGCTGGGCAGCGAAAGACTTCCCAGACAGGCATCACTCTGTGCACTGGCCACTTTGGGAAAATCGTCATGTGGCCTGAGTCCGGACCATGAGGCGATACTGTTTGACATCCGCCTTCCTCGCATCCTGCTCGGGGCTGCGGTTGGTGGGTCGCTTGCTGTCGCCGGCGCCAGTTACCAGTCGCTGCTTCGAAATCCCCTGGCCGAGCCGTACCTTTTGGGAATTTCAAACGGCGCCGCGGTCGGAACCATGGTCGCACTTGTCTTCATGGGAGCGCACGAGTGGACCCGCCCGCTAATGGCGTTTACTGGTGCGTTAATCGCAACGCTGGTTGTGTACCGTCTGGCCCAGGGAAGGACCGGCGCCACGCCGGAGCGTCTTATCCTGGCTGGCGTAATCGTTACAACTTTTCTTTCATCGGCAATCGTATTCGTGACGACATTAATGGACGCGACCAGAATCAGGTCGTTCACGTTCTGGTTATTGGGCGACTTGTCAGGGACGACGGCGAGATTGTTATGGCTCGCGATGTTTATCGCGGTGGCGGGTGCGATTGTCCTGGCTGCCCACGCGCGATCGTTGAATCTCTTGATGTTGGGCGAGCGCGACGCGTTCGACCTGGGCGTCGAAGTTTCGCGGGTGCGCTTGACCGTTTTTATTGTTGCCAGTCTTCTTGTAGGCAGTTCAGTGGCCTCGAGCGGTTCGGTTGGTTACGTTGGCTTGGTGGTGCCGCATCTCGTCCGCCTTTCGCTGGGGAGCGACAACCGGATCACATTGCCGGCAGCTGCGATCTGCGGCGCTATTTTTGTGGTAGTGGCTGACACCCTGGCGCGTACCCTGATTGCACCGCGCGAGTTACCGGTAGGGGCCATTACGGCGCTCATCGGAGCGCCGCTTTTCGTTTATCTGTTGAGGCGACGTTGAAAACGGTTTTCCTGAGGCGGTTGGAAATCAATGCTTGAAGCGCGGAATATCACAGTGAAATACGATGCACGTGTTGCTGTGGCGGACGTTTCACTTAAGCTGGCGCCTCAACAGGTTACTACCATCGTCGGACCAAATGGCGCCGGCAAGTCGACAATTCTGCGCGCGCTGAACGGTGGCATCGCGCCAACCTCAGGGGAAATCCTGCTTGATAATCAACCGCTTAGATTCTTTTCTCGGCGGGCGCTGGCGAAAAGCATAGCGGTGGTTGCACAGGAGGCGGAACTGCGTTTTCCGGTTTCGGTTT
>DATGYM010000331.1:0-2189 GCA_035297925.1 Pyrinomonadaceae bacterium
GCTCATGCACTGGCTCGTCGGTCGGGTTTTGCTGCTCTAATTCCACCAGATACTGGCGCACAGTTTGGTTCACCTGCACCGCTTCCCCTAACTGCTCCCGTGGAATGCGGCTCTCCTTCGCCGCATTCACCTCTACGAAGCTGCCATCGACCGACAAGTGCTTGCCCTGCACCAATCCCACTTCCACACTGGAGCACGATCTGCTCAAACAGTTCCTCGAAAAGCTTCGATTCCTGAAACCGTCCGTGCCGGTTTTTCGAAAACGTGGAGTGATGCGGAATCTCCTGATCGAAGCCCAGACCGGTGAACCAGCGTCACGCCAGGTGCATGCGCAGCTCCTCCACCAGCTTCCGCTCGCTGGTGATGCCGTACAAATAGCCGATCAAGAGGATGCGCAGCAGAAGCTCGGGATCAATGGACGGCCGACCCTTTTGCTGTAACTCGCTTTCAGCCTCTCCCGCCCAAAGGCAAAGCTGATGTGCTTTTCGATCAGCCGCAGCAGATGAGTCTCAGGAACCTGATCTTCCAGGCGGAAGTAGTAGAACAGAGCTTCGGTGCGGTCGTGTTGCCTCCGATTCCTTTTCTGACGATGATCGACCGGTTTTGAAACGCCGTCTTCAAGGCCGTCCGGGCTGCGGAGGAAGCCAACGTCTCCGGCCCATTTTGCATCTTTATACCGGCGAAACTATCGTCCGAGACACCCCATGAGATTCAGAAAGAGAACCACTCCTTAGCGTCCTGCTCGATACCGGACTTCAGCTGCTTGACTCGGTCCGTGAAAGGCTGCCAGACGACATCGACGACATAAAGAGCAGGGTTCGAGACGGGTATGGAACCGCGTCCGAACGCGTCAGCCGTGCTACCAGCGCTCTTCGCGGCGACGAAGATTCGCACATCTTTGGGACGGTCGGTGCGCTGCTCCTCGGAGTTGGCATTGGCGTAGGAATCGGCATACTAATCGCACCGGCTGAGTGGCGACGAAACCCGCCGTGATCTCACCGACAAGGTTTCGGACTTCGGCGACAAAATCCGTGAGCGCACTGGGAAAAGGCCGCAGGGCTCAACCGGGACTGATGAGTAAGAGTGGACATCGCCGGTTGACGTCTTTCTGTGGCCGTAACGGAGAATCAGGTTGATTGATGGCGTTAACAGTACAGACACAGATATCTGGCGACGTGTTCATCCTCGACTGCAGCGGTCGCATCATATCCGGCGACGAATGCGCCGTCTTGCGCGAACGAGTGCTGCCAGGAACCCCGAATATTGTCGTTAACCTGGAAGGCGTGGATCACATCGACAGCGACGGACTGGGCATGCTAGTTGGACTCCTCGTCTCCGCGAGAAACCGATCTGGCGACCTCAAGCTAGCTTCTCCCCGTAAGCGCGTCACGGATCTGCTGCGACGCACACATCTAGACACAATATTCAGGGTGTACGTAAGCAACGAAGAGGCGGTCGCAGCCTTCGGCAAAGGGCGGGCAGCCTGAGGAGAATACACGCTGCCTGAAAACCTTCTCTCCGGCAGCATTGTCGGGAATTTAGAAGGCCTCGGTTGCAATGCTTTATTGATAAGAGGTGGAGAATGACAACAAGGCTCTTTTCCCTCATCACTGCGACGCTCTTCTCCTTGATAGCTCTTCTCCACGTGTTGCGCCTTCTCCGCGGCTGGCAGGTAACGAGCGAGATCGGTCGTCTCATCATCAACGTACCGCCGCGTTCCCTGAAATCTCACGCTGCCACGGTGGCTTTCCCGGCATACGTTCTGGGCCACTATCCCAGTGCCCAGATCATCACCGCCAGTTATGGGCAAGACCTATCCAATAAACATTCAATGGACTGCCGGACCTTGATGGTCAGTGAGTGGTACCGAGGGCTGTTTCCTACTCGACTCTCTCCGCACAAACACCTCGAAGGCACGCCTCTAGCTTCGCCGCGATGAGTTCGTTGTGCCAATTGTGTGAGAAGAGAGTTCTGGGATTGAGCTCCAGAAAAGCGCGGTGCATAAATGTGTAGAAGTCAAAGCGACAAAATGCCTCATATTCAGCCGCGCTAATTTTCTCCATTGTCTGCCTCCTGGGGTTCTTGGCTTTGTTGGTCCGATTCTTGGAAGCGCCTCATAATTCCCGCGATAACCTCCTGATCGAGTTCCCCAAGAACCGGATTTTGCTCTCCTCCTGCCACGCCCTGCT
>DATGYM010000332.1:0-10367 GCA_035297925.1 Pyrinomonadaceae bacterium
GTTGTAAACATCATTCGCTGCTCGCGAGGAGAAGATGGAGCTTGCGTTATCGAATTTAGCATTGCAAGTGCGCCATGGATATCAGGCCTAAGACCAATCATTGGGACCGCAGTCGCCCCGCGCGCGCATTGAAGTTCAAGCTCCCAGTCGAAGCGTCGTTTGCGCTGCGCGCTGATTGCGCGCGAGGTCGCCCGCGGTCCCAGCAACGGACTAATGCGTGGGCTGCGACTTCATCATCGCAAACAGAGTCTCTCTTTCTTCATCAGTCGTGACCTGATCAAGTAGCGGATAGAGCATCTTTTTTTCACGCGAGTCGTGGTGTACGAGCAGGCGCTTGAAAAGGTGTTGCGAATCCAGCAGCCAAAGCACTCCGCGTTCGAGATCCTTTTCAGCCGCCAACTTTGCCATCTCTTCTTTGAACAGGACGAGATACTGTCGCATCTTTTCGTGCTCGCCCAGAAAGATTGCGACAGTTCCACCGAGCGGCAGGTCGGCTCGCTCGCCATACAAAGGGATCAACAGTTCTTCCTCGTCCTGCATGTGCAACAACAGTTCCGTTTCGAAAAGCTCCAATGCAGCCAGAGCTGACTTTAGATCGAGGCGCAACAACGCCCTCTGGTGATCGAGAAACAGCTGATCCAGCTTCCTATGGAGCCGGAGTAAATCACTGAAACTCCTGAACCCCGGTTCAAGTGCCGGGCCGACCTCACTCACCGCGCCACCTCAAGCTTCTGCAGGATATCCTTTCGACGCGCGCGCATCTCTTCGCCCAACTCCAGGATTTCACTGGCAGGCAAAACCCTTGCCGCAACCGGAAAGACGAAGTTGTTTTCGAGGAATATGTGCGGACGATAAAGTGTCGTGAGCTCTGACACCATTTCGCTGTAGCGATCCAGCTCCTTCACATCTGCTGAACCGTCGCGGGGGAGGCGTCGAACCAGTTCGTCGAGTTCGGCATGTAGGTGTTCGGCGGTACGGTGCTGAGACTCAAGTTCGGTTATTGCAGCCAGTGCGTCCTGCCCCGCGGATCCGCCTCGCTCGCGCAGACGAGGAAAGAGCGAAACATCCTCATCCTCAGTATGCTTGACGCCAGCGATGGCAAAGTGTGCGCACGCCATGTCGATTGCGGCAGACGCGCCGGATAGCGATCGGCCGTCTCCCGCTCGCAGAATGTCGCCGGCGCGTTCCAGCGCGCTTAACTGGCTTTCGATTCGCTCGTGGCAGTGCACCAGGAGGCCGAGTGGATTTGTAAAGTCTGGTATATGGGGTTGATTTATAGTGAAAATATTAAGGTTAGCCGCCATTTCATTCTGTCCTTTCAAAGTGTGATCAAATAGGGTTTGCCAGGTTGTCGATTATCACCTCGCCTTCCCTCAACCGGAATGACTTATGTCACACTTGAAAATGCGGCACTCAGACCAATCCTGTTGCTGCGACCTATTTTCACCACGAGGCAGTCGGGGCAGTAGCCCGACCGTCAGGGAGGGCTTGGCAAAGTGTGGTGCACCGACGACGGGGCAGTAGCCCGACCGTCAGGGAGGGCTTGGCAAGGTGTGTGCAGTGACCGCGGATTGGTGGAGACCACGGGGCAGTAGCCCGACCGTCAGGGAGGGCTTGGCAAGGTGTGGTGCACCGACCGTCAGCGAGGACTTGGCGAGGTGTGGTGCTGCGACGGCGGGGCAGTAGCCCAATCGTCAGCGAGGGCTACCCTCGTGTCCGCAGCTTGAATAAGGAGAAGAAGGGCGTGATCATGTCGTAAATATGACGATCGATAAGATTAGCGCGCTCAAACGCACCAGGCTCTTCGAAGAACTGGATAGCAACACGCTGCGGCTGCTGGCTGAGCGTGCGCTTGAACGCCGGTTTCAAAAAGATGAAGTGCTATTTGTCGCCGGCGAGGAAGCACAGGGGCTCTATGTCATTGTTGCAGGCGCCGTACGCGCTTTTCGCGTAAGTTTGGATGGGCGTGAACAGGTCATTCATGTGGAGCGAGCTGGGGCGACTATCGCCGAGCTGCCGGTCTTCGATGAGGGCGCCTACCCCTCAACCGCCGCCGCGGAAGAAGATACGACCGTCCTCTTCATCGACAAGCACGACGTGCGGCAACTCTGTCTCGAGCACCCAAAGATTACTCTCGCGGCGCTAAAAGTCCTGGCAGGCCGGCTGCGGCGCTGTGCAGAGCTCGTCGAAGCGCTCTCGCTGCGCGAAGTTGGGCAGCGGCTGGCGCGCTTTCTGCTGGCGGAAGCGCGCCGGAGTGGCTCGCGAGCGGAAGATGGCATTCGGATCAATCTCACGCAAACCAACCAGCAGATCGCCTCGCGCATTGGGTCGGTAAGAGAGGTCGTGTCTCGCGCCTTCACACGTCTTCAGCACGAGGGGTTAATCATCGTGGACGGCCGCAACCTTACTATTCCTGACCAAGCGGCGCTGGAAACCTTTGCGGGTGAGAGTTGAAGCGGGCTGGAGCCAGCCAAATCCGCCCGTGACATAAGTCATCGTTGCCAACGGCCCTGTGCCTTAAACTTCAAATCAACGCGCAGGCAATTTTCTGCAGAGAACGTTGAGTCCTGTTCGGTAAATTAGAACGAAGCGAGGTAACGATCTCGGTGACACAGAAAGCGGAGCACTCCGCTCGTCCGGGCGAAGGATTGCGAACTGAGAAAATGCCGGGTCACTGGGTACTCGCGCGTCTGGGCAAGCGTGTGCTCCGACCGGGCGGCATGCAACTAACCCGGCGCATGCTGTCAGCCTTGCGAATCGGGTCTTCGGACGATGTAGTCGAGTTCGCACCCGGCATGGGGGTAACCGCACGACTCACACTCGAATTGCAACCGGCGTCTTACACCGCTGTCGAGCGAGATGAAGCTGCGGCGAACATCGTCAGCAGTTACTTGCAGGGACCTCGGCAACGTTGCGTCGTTGGCAGCGCTTCAGATACAGGACTTCCCGAACAGAGCGCCACGGTGGTTTATGGTGAAGCAATGCTGACAATGCAAACCGAGGATACCAAGCGGAGCATCGTGCGCGAAGCCTATCGTCTGCTCAAAAGCGGCGGTCGCTATGGCATTCATGAAATGTGTCTGAAGTCAGATAATCTTGACGAGAATACTAGAAAAGAGACGGAGCGGGCGTTGACCGGTGTAGTCCATCATGGCGTGAGGCCGCTGGCAGTTTCCGAGTGGCGCTCGCTATTGGAGTCGGAGGGGTTTGCAGTTCAATCGATGGAAATGGCCTCGATGAGTTTGCTGGAGCCCGGTCGATTGATCAGAGATGAAGGTTTTGCCGGGGCATTGCGCTTTGCCTGGAATTTGCTTAATGATTCCGAAGCCCGACGAAGAGTCTTTGAGATGAGATCTGTTTTCAAACGCTATCGCAGAGAACTGGGCGCTGTCGCGCTGATAGCCATCAAGCATTGAAGTAACAAACGAAGAATAGTTACATGCGAGTGAAAGTAAGGATGTTATGAGTGAGCAAGATCAGGTGTCAGGAACTGTTGCTGCGGTCAGGCAACTCGTTGATCTGCTGCAATACCAGGATGGCTCAATCGTGAGCCGGGTATTGCTGAAGAACAAAGGCGGCACGGTTACGTTGTTTGCTTTTGATCAGGGCGAAGGTCTAAGCGAGCACACGGCGCCGTTCGAGGCGCTGGTTGTTGTTCTTGATGGCGAGGCAGACATCCGCATTGCGGGCGAACGTCACGCGGTACGACAGGGCGAGACGATCACGTTGCCCGCGAATCAACCTCATGCGCTAAATGCTGTCACCCGTTTCAAAATGCTGCTCATCATGATCCGGGCTTGATTAGGCTGTCCGCGCGTTCGAAATTGCCTGGGACGCTTCCTTACAAGTTATGGGCCGGCGAGCAAGCGTTAGCTCATCGTTTTAGAAACGTGCCCTCGCGCAGTTCCTCAAACGCTTGTTGCAGCTGCTCCTGTGTGTTCATTACGATGGGCCCATACCATGCCACGGGTTCCTCAAGCGGCTTGCCTGAAACAAGTAGAAACCGAATGCCGTCGTCTCCTGCTTGAACTACAACTTCATCACCACTGTCGAAGAGCACCAGCGAACGATTGTCAGCTTCCGCTGGAGGTGTCGTATCCAGCCATTTGACGCTTTCAGTCGGCACAGCTAATGGACCGGAAGCATTGCAGAACTTCCCCGCCCCGGCAAACACGTAAGCAAAGGCATGACGAGTCGCTTCTATTGGAAGCGCCTTCCTCTTTCCTGGCGGCACCGAAACATCAAGATAGATTGGATCCGAGGCTATTCCTTCCACGGGTCCTCTTGTGCCCCAGAAGCTTCCACAGATAATGCGGGCTTGCGTGCCGTCGTGGTCAGTGACGACAGGAATGTCCGCTGCCTTAACCTCCTGATAACGCGGCGCCGTCATCTTCAAAGCCGCCGGGAGATTGGCCCACAACTGAAACCCGTGCATCCTGCCGCAAGGTCACCCTTTGGCATCTCCTGATGAATGATTCCACTCCCCGCCGTCATCCACTGGACATCGCCCGAAGCAATTGAACCACTGTTTCCCATACTGTCACCGTGCTCGACCGTTCCTGCCAGGACATAAGTGATCGTCTCGATACCGCGATGTGGGTGCCACGGGAAACCGGCCAGATAATCGTCGGGTATGTCATTCCGAAAATCGTCCAGCAGTAAGAACGGGTCGAAGTCGGACGTTTTTCCGAAACCGAAGGCGCGGCGCAAGTGCACACCTGCGCCCTCGAGTGTTGGTTTGGATTTAGTCATGCGCCGCACTGGTCGCAGGGACATTTGGTTCTCCTATTGCGAACATCCGAACTTTCAATTCATGCAAGCCACTGGGCGACGTTGCGCACATAAGCCTTAACGTCTTTGAGTTTCTCAGGCTCTCTCAGGATTTGATCACCAGGTGGCTCGGCAACGAAACTTGGGCAGCCTTTCGAGGTGTCCCAGTTATAGTCAACTAAATGATGAAAGCTTGAAGCGGCGATAGCTCGCCCCAGCCTATTGCCGTGCCTGTCAGTCATCCGTTCAAAGGCAACGATCAAGTTGAAGGGTCGATGTGTCACCTGACTCATGCCAGTCGCGATCACGCGGACGTGACTTTCTCCTTCGGGCACGCCAACGCCGCCTTCGTGCGGGTGCGCGGGGAAATACTCAATCACACTCGCATCAGAGTCTCGGCGCAGTAGTTCGTGAACGGGCTGGACCGGAGTAATGCGCTGGTAGTCGCCGTTGTTGCCTGAATGATAATTAGGCCACGAGATAGCTGGCGAATCCTGATCATCGCGCGCGCGACGCGACTCATCCGGATCCTGATGCCTGCTGTGGAAGAAATGCGCCCGGCCGACGCCTCCCAGGGTGCAAAGCGACGAGCCCAAATCCTGATGATCACGCGTTGCAAAGATTCCGCCACCTTTCTGCCGAAAGCGCGTAATGCCCTCACAATCTGCGACGCTTAATCCGTCACCAGCATCAACGGCAAAAAGCCATAGTTCATCAAAGTCGCTCGAGTCGAGTCTGCTCAACACCTTGTCGTTGCCGTCGGCGTCTATCTCGCGATTCCGCGCGGTCACCTCATAAAGTGCGTTGTTATGATCGTCCGCGAGCGAGCAGAGCTCCGAGCGCAACAGTGAGAATCTGGAGATGTTCCAATCATCCTCGACTGGCCCAATTGTCGTTTGCAATAGAATTTGAATTTTTTTGCTCATAAGCTGCACCTTCCTTGAGCTTGCTCGCCTTTAATCTGGACAAGACCCTGAATAAACGAACTTTCCTTTGCTAAGACAGCGAAATAGTAGTGTCGTCGGTTGAGGGGGAAGTATGCGCGTCCGCACGGCACCGTTTTGCAATTGCCTGGGTCAGACAATTTGGACAGAGGCAGTCTTGATCCGGCTCAGCGATCATTGGAAGGTGAGGCAACTCCTGACACCAGCAGTTTCCCTTCCCTGTCGTCGGCCCACACGTGAAACTCGCGCCACAATTTGAGCAGTTCTTCTGTTTTGATTTATTGCAGAAGGAATCTGAGTTGATTTGTTCGCCGGCGCTCACTGTCATGCCTCATGAAAGACTGGAGACCGAGAAGCTTGTGGTAACAGCCTTTGAACACTCGATCTTTCGAAATGCTTCTTGCGAGCCTTCCCATTGGAAATGCTGGGGGTGAAAGAGATGAGCCAGGAGCTCCGTGCCGTCCACCACTCTTGGCCCTGGTCGCGCGAAATAAGAGTTTGCATCCACCGCGAAAACACGGTCAGCGCGAACCGCGGGAAGTTCGGCCCAGCCAGGATATTGGAAAAGTTGTGGAGTTTGCTCAATCACTTTTTCCAGATTGAACCCGCACGGCATTATGACCAGAACCTCAGGCGCCCACTCCAACACATCCTCCCAGGGTATACGAACTGAATCCGTTCCCTTGCGACCAAGCGCATCCACGCCGCCCGCTATCTCGACTATCTCCGGCATCCAGTGGCCGCTGCAGTAGACCGGATCGAGCCACTCAAGGCAAAACACACGAGGGCGATGCGATAGATTGCGTGTGCCGGCTGCTAACTTTCCCAACCTAACGCGCCCGGCGGCAACCAATTCGTCGGCCTCTCTCAGGCGGCCGGTTGCCTCGCCCAATTCGAGCAGGTTAGCGAAGATATCTTCCAGTGATTTCGGGGTCAGCCAAAGGATTTGCGGTTTCTTCGGCAGCAGGTTTAGGGCCTGGATTACTTCATTCCCCGAAGGCGCGCAAACCTGACAAAGATCTTGCGTCAGAATGATGTCAGGAGCGAGTTCTTCCAGCAGCTTCTCATCCACTTGATAGAGGCTTAGTCCATCTCGCATTCTCTGCGTGACCGCTGCATCAATCTCCGGCTGGCTCATTTTCTCTATGGGAAGAATGTTGCGAACGACTACCGGCTTGCCTTGTACTTCAGGCGGGTAGTCACACTCGTGTGTGACGCCCACCAGTTGATCGCCGAGACCGAGAGCGCAAGCCATCTCGGTCGCGGAAGGTAGAAAAGAAACTATCCGTGGGATGCTCTTCATTTGCCTGCCAGGCTCCGGACTTTATCACTGCCGCAGTAGATCACAAAACCGTTATCTTCAGGCCAGATTCGCGTCGCAGCTATCGTGGTCTGACCACCTTGAGTATCGCCGCTCGATCAACCAGACGGCCGTCGTGCACCACCTGCCAGATCCGCCGCGTGTTGCGAATATCCGCGAGCGGATCGGCATCGAGGAGAACCAGATCGGCCCACTTTCCTACCTCAATGGTGCCGAGATCTTTTTCCGCGCCGAGTATGCGAGCGGCGCCGCCGGTGCCGGCATGGATCGCCTGCCAGATTTCTCACAACTTTCGAGTCAATGAACTGATAGTCAGAGTGCAGCGATGACAAGAAGTAAGGCCCTAACCAGATACATGGAACTTACTACGATGATTGCGAGCGCGGATGTGAGTGCAGGCTCTGGCCTACCCCCCCATGACCCGTGGTGCGGCTTTGTGATAAGGTGAGCCACTTCAATGCTTGACCATTCAACGTCAATCAAAACTTTTCATGCTAAGAGTTAAGCGCAAGCTCCGATCAGTAATGAAAGTTTCAGCGTGGCGAAGCGGGCTGATGGCCGGCAGTATTCTCGCAGGCGTGCTGTCGCTGCCGGTCTGCGCACAGCAGGCTGACCCTGCGACACCAATCGTGGTGCAGCCTGGTGCGCCGGGCCAGCCAACCCGGAGGCTGCCACCCTCCACGAGGGCCACACTGCCGCCAGGTTCACCGGCAGATGTGCGGTTCATGCAGGGCATGATCATGCATCATGCGCAAGCGGTTGAAATGACCGCGCTCATCGAATCGCATACGACGACGAAGGATCTTCGATCGCTGGGGGCGCGAATCAGCCATTCGCAGTCGGACGAAATAAATTTTATGAAACGATGGCTGAAAGCCAGGGGAGAACCGATTTCGCCGCTGATGACGGCAATGCCCGGCATGGACATGGCCGATATGAATATGTCGGGCCATGCTATGCCTATGCCGGGGCTTATGCCGGGGATGCTTACGGAAAAGCAGATGGAAGCTCTCAAAAAAGCTAAGGGCGAGGAGTTCGACCGTCTATTTTTGACTGGGATGATTCAGCACCACGGCGGCGCGCTGATTATGGTGAAGGACTTGTTCGACACGGCGGGCGCGGGGCAGGACGCCGAACTGTTCAATTTCGCGACCGATGTCGACAGTGGCCAACGCGCTGAGATCAGGATTATGCAAACAATGCTGGGGGAAAACCCCTAGAGGAGAAACGATGAATCGAGCACACACCATGGCTTTCCGTTTGTTCGTAGCTTCCCTTTTGTTCTGCTTGTGGTCTGCAACGAGAATCCAGGCGCAAACGCCAACCCCATCTCCGTCTCAGGAGTCTACGAAGCCGGCAGAAACAAAACCGACCAAGCAGGAAGGCGAAACGAATCCGTTTGCTCCTGAACCGGCGGCGCCGCTACCGGCTGGAATGACTGGCTCCGATGCAAATGACCCGCGCGCTAAGCTCGCACCCGGAATGTACGACGCAGCCGAAACGTCGATGGGCCTCAAGCACCTCACGCTCATCAAAAAGCCTGACGTGTTTCAACTCGGTTCCGACAATCCGGATGATCCGAAGGTGCAGAAGACTATCGGTCTACTTGGCGTTGGGGACTCCGCGAAAATGTCGAAGCCGGTACAGTTGGTTTTTGCTCAACTAGCTTTTGCGAACTCGGACCTGGCGTTCCAGGGCAATCACCTGTTTCAGGGAAACTTCTATGGCTTCAACATCTATGACATCTCCAATCCGGCCAGGACCACCTTGTTGACTTCGGTGGTATGTCCGGGCGGGCAAGGTGATCCGTCGGTTTACAAAAACCTTCTCTTCATGTCTGTGGAGATGCCCAACGGTCGCC
Organism: Pyrinomonadaceae bacterium; assembly: GCA_035297925.1. Classification (GTDB taxonomy): domain Bacteria; phylum Acidobacteriota; class Blastocatellia; order Pyrinomonadales; family Pyrinomonadaceae; genus PSRF01. Next base: position 8,897 of record DATGYM010000332.1, read on the forward strand.
TCGATTGCGGTACCGGAGGGTTTCCGCCGGCGCCGCCGGCCCCAGAGCCGGCCCCTGGAGAAGAGAAAAAACCGAACCCACCGCCGGCGCAAAAGGATCGTTTCAGGGGCGTTAGGATTTTCGATATTACGGACGTTAAGAATCCGAAGCAGGTAGCCGCGGTACAAACCTGCCGCGGCTCCCACACGCATACGCTGATGGTCGATCCGAATGATAAGGAAAACGTGTACATCTACGTCTCCGGGACGTCTTTCGTCCGCCAAAGCGAAGAATTGCCCGGCTGCTCGGGTGAAGCACCGGAGAAGGATCCGAATACTGCGCTGTTTCGCATTGAGGTGATCAAGGTCCCACTAGCGGCGCCGCAAGAGGCGCAGGTTGTATCAAGTCCGCGAGTGTTTATGGATCCGAGGACGGGCGCGATAAACGCCCTAACTAACGGCGGCACTCATGGCAAGGAGGGGCTTGAGAAGCCATCCGCCTCCAATCAGTGCCACGACATCACCGTGTTCTCAGCGATTGGGTTGGCTGCCGGCGCTTGCTCAGGCAATGGAATCCTGCTGGACATCAAAGATCCGGTGCATCCGAAGCGGCTGGACGCGGTAAACGATCCAAACTATTCATATTGGCACTCGGCTTCATTTTCGAACGATGGGAAAAAAGTCGTGTTCACCGATGAGTGGGGCGGCGGATTGGGAGCGCGCTGCCGGCCGAACGATCCGAACAAATGGGGCGCTGATTCGATTTTCAGTTTGAAGGACAACAAGCTTAGCTTTGCAAGCTACTACAAGTTGCCGGCGGCCCAGGGCGACAGCGAAAACTGTGTAGCTCACAACGGCTCGCTCATTCCGGTTCCCGGCCGTGACATAGAAGTGCAAGCCTGGTATCAGGGCGGCATCTCCGTCATGGATTTCACGGACGCGGAGCATCCGGTTGAAATCGCCTATTTCGATCGGGGACCGATTGATCCGAAGATGCTCGTGCTCGGCGGCCACTGGTCTGCCTACTGGTACAACGGCCACGTTTACGCTTCGGAGATCGCCCGCGGTTTGGACATCTTAGAGCTGACGCCCACGAAGTTCCTGACTCAGAACGAGATCGACGCCGCGGAAGCGGTTTGGGTGGCCGAACTCAACGTGCAGAACCAGGAAAGAATCGAGTGGCCGCGAACGTTGGGCGTGGCCAAGGCGTACGTGGATCAGTTGGAGCGGTCGCAAGCTCTGCCGGCTGATCGTATAGCCGCCCTGCGGCAGGCGCTTCAAAGCGCGGAGAGTTCACACCTGAAGCAAAAGGAGCTCGCAAAACTTAAGAGCCTTGCACCGTCGTTGGAAAAGAGTGCTGCCAGTACGCAGAGTGCAGCAGACTCAACCCGATTGCTTGCCCTGGCAGAAATCCTGAAGCGACCTGCGCGCTGATCTTTTACGAAGAAGCGTTTTTTGGCGATCGCGAAACCGCATTCGAATGCGCTAAAGGG
>DATGYM010000333.1:0-28191 GCA_035297925.1 Pyrinomonadaceae bacterium
GGGTGAGACGTATTTGAAAGTGTAAGGCCTGGCCTCCGCCGTCACGCGCGGACCCATCTCCTGGCGTCTCACTTCCCTCGCGCCATCGCGTGTAAGACCTCTGGACGTAATCTGTCGCGCCAGCCGTCTCATTCCTTCCTCGTCTGGCTGCCTAACGATTTGCAGCAGCATGGATTTGGCCGAGACGTCCGCCTCGCGGCACATCTCCCGCACATCTGCAGGAATTGCCGCGATTGAGAGCGCTTCCGTAACTGTGCTTCTACTCTTGCCGACTTTTCTCGCTACTTCCTCGTGGGTATAACCAAATCGCTCGCACAGCGCCGACAGCCCATCGGCCTCTTCCCACACGGTCAGATCCTTGCGCTGCATATTTTCGATCAAGGCGATCTCGGCCACACTGCCCGCGTCAATATCCATCTCCACACAGGGCACCTCGCGCAATCCGGCAGCACGTGCAGCTTTGTAACGACGCTCACCCGCGATGATCATCCAACGCCCGGTCGATCGTGATGGCTTTACCAGCAGAGGTTCGAGCACGCCTTTTTCTGCGATTGACGCGGTGAGCTCGGTCAAATCGCCAAAATCCACGCGCGGTTGTTCGGGATTCGGATCAAGTTTGTCCAGCGCAATCATGCGTCCCACTGCGGCGGGCTGGTGCTGCGTCAACTCCTCAACATAGTGAGAGTCGTGGCGCATTTGAAGTCCTGTCGGCAGTCCCCTTTTAGACACGTTTCATTACCTCTTCACATAGATTTCCATATTCGATTGCGCCTGATGAGTTGGGAGCGAAACTAAAAATCGACTCCTTATACGCCGGCGATTCTTCAAGTCTGACACTCTTGGTGATCACAGTGTCGAATAACTTCGGACCGAACACTTTCTTGATTTGTTCATGAACCTCGCGCGCCAGCGTCGTGCGCTTGTCATGAAGCGTTACCAGCACGCCCAATAGTTCCAGATTCGGATTGGGGCGCGCCTTCACCTTCTCAATCGTTTCGAGCAAATCGTCGGTGCCTTCGAGTGCAAAGTAGGAAGACTGAATCGGTACCAGAACGTGAGTGGCGGCCACCAGCGCATTCACAGTAATCAGGCCCAGGGTTGGCGGTGTGTCAATAATGATCACCTGATACTGTTCGCTAAATGGCGCCAGCCGATCTTTGAGGCGAAACGGCGCGTCAAAGTCGCCGACCAGTTTGGCTTCAAGTTTGGCCAGGTTAATGCGCGCCGGGACGAGGTCAAGACCCTCTACCGGCGTGCGATAGACCGCCTGCTCCACCGGTGCGAGTCCGTCCGTCATCAGTTCATAAGCTGACCGCTCCACCGATAAAGGATCAAGAAAGGAGATGGAGCTGTTTGCCTGGGGATCGAGATCAAGGAGAAGGACACGCTTGCCAAGCCTGGCGAATGCCGCAGCCAAATTGATCGCAGTGGTGGTTTTTCCCACGCCACCTTTTTGATTTGCGATCGCAATTATCATTCGTTGAACGTTACTGCAAATAACCCGAAGCCTGCTGAGTGAAGGAGAGTTATGAATCCTTCCCGTCACATGGGGAGGTCCCCCGCCTCGCCGATCACATCCGGCCAGTCTTCTTCGCCCAGGTTTGACTCTTCCCCGCTCTCTTCTCCTGTGGGTACGGTGTTCTTCGAAGCTTTGATAACTTCCTCATCAACATAGATGGGACAATCTGCGCGCAGCGCCAGGGCGATCGCGTCTGAAGGCCGCGAGTCGAGCACCATGCGGTTGCCGTCGCTCATTCGCATTTCGATCACTGCGAAAAATGTATTGTCTCGCAAGCTCGTTACCACAACCCTTTCAACCTGAATACCCAGCTCGATAATCAGATTTCTCAGCAGGTCATGCGTCATGGGCCTGGGAGGCGCTATCTTCTCAATCTCCAAAGCGATTGCGTTCGCTTCATAGGCCCCAACCCAGATCGGCAGCATTGTATCGCTGTCGACATCCTTCAGGATTATGATGGGAGTGCCGCTGTTCGGATCCATCATCAGCGCTCTGATTTTTACTTCAATCTCCATAAAGCATTACCTCTGTCCAACTTCGTGCTCGCACCGCAATCAGTTCGCCGTGCCAGCCGGCAACTCGCCATATAGGCTGTAGGGCTTGGCCTCTGAAATCAAGACATCGGTGATGTCCCCCGGTCGAGTTTGATTAGCCCTGAAGTTGACGACCTTATGGCAGGTGGTGTGACCGGACATGTCTTCACTCGATCTTGCACTTTCTCTTTCTACCAGCACGCTCACCTTCCTGCCAATGTAGTTAGTGTAGACTTTTTCCTGAATGGATTCCTGCAATTGTTCGAGCGCGAGAAAGCGAGCCGTCTTTTCGCTTTCCGCTACTTCATCTGTCAACGAAGCTGCCGGTGTTCCCGAGCGCTTCGAATATTTGAATATGTACAGGCCGTCGAACTGGCAATTCTCGACCAGGCGCATTGTTTCCTCAAAGTCAGTTTCCGATTCACCGGGAAAACCAACAATGATGTCGCTGGTCAGCGACAGGCGGCGACGCGATTCTCTGATCGCTTTTACACGCCCCAGGTAGTCTGCGGCATTGTGCCCACGACGCATTGCTTTCAAAATCCGATCACTTCCCGACTGCACCGGCAGGTGAATCCAGTCACAAAGATTCGGAAACTCTTCAATCGCGGACACTATATCAGGATGGAAGTCTCTGGGAAACGACGTGGTGAATTTGATTCGCTCCATGCCCGTATCGGCAACTGCCCTTAATAGACGCGAGAAAGGCGTAGCGCCGGAATACTTTTCCAAACCGACAACCGACTTTGGCCGATAGCTGTTGACGTTCTGTCCGATGAGTTGGACTTCTTTGTAACCAAGCGATCTTAAGCGCTTGACTTCCGCGACGATCTCCAGCGCCGTGCGGCTTTTTTCTCGACCGCGCGAATAAGGAACGATGCAGAACGAACAAAACTTATTGCAGCCTTCGATGATAGGAACAAAAGCGACGTAAGGAGAACGTCTCTCGGCCGGCGATACGTCCCACACTTCGCCCTGCTGCCGTTCCTCGAGATCAATGACTGACTGTTCCCCGCCCTGTACGCGTTCAATCAAGGAAGGAATGCGGTCCGTCGCGCGCGTGCCGATGATGAGATCTACGGCCGGCGCATTTTCGAAAATTGCAGACCCTTCCAATTGCGCCACGCAACCCATCACGCCCAGCAAGGGTTTCTGCCGTCCGGCGCGCTTTGCCTGACTGCGAATCTCGCCGATTCGTCTGAACACTTTGCGCTCGGCGCGCTCGCGCACGGAACATGTATTCAGAAGCACTACGTCAGCGCTGTCCGCAGAAGCTGCCAGATCGTAGCCCGCTTTTCGCAAACCGCTGGCGGCTCGCTCGGCGTCAGCGACGTTCATCTGGCAGCCAAAAGTCTCTATATAAACTTTAGATTTCATTTCTAAAAACTATTCGCAGCACCGATTGCGCCTGTAGTCTAACAGAAACTACAAGCCAAGCGCGATACCGAGATCTTTGCAACTCCATATGAATAAGTATCCGAATCCTCACGCTTGACCACTATTGATCCGGCGAGTAGGATGGCGCTCGATTTCAAAATTTCAAAAATACTAAGAGGTCCCTCATGTCCTTTAACAAGGTAATTCTCGTCGGCAATCTTGGCCGCGATCCTGAACTGCGCTACACGCCACAAGGCACGCCTGTTTGCAGCTTTAGCATGGCCACGAATGAAAGGCGCAAGGATAAATCCGGCGAGATGCAGGATCAGACGACCTGGTTTCGCGTAACCCTTTGGGGACGTCAGGCGGAAACTGCTTCGCAATACCTGACAAAGGGCCGGCCGGTTTACATTGAAGGACGGTTGCGAGTCGAGGAATGGACTGACCGAGACGGAAAACCACGGCACACGCTGGAGGTTCACGCGACGGATATGCAGTTTATAGGCGGCGGCAGAGGAGAAGAACCGCCCATGGAGAAAGCTGCCGCCGCGGCCGGTGCCCCCGCCGAACAATCTGACTTATCGGATGATGATATTCCCTTTTGATCTTGAGTTGATCAGGCAGTGCCCCAGCGGCCGAATTGTCTCAGCTTGTTATAACGCCTGGCCAATCTTTCATCCTGACTACAACTAACCGCTTCAGCGAGTCGTTCAGTTAGAGCTGCGTCAAGGAAACGCGCAGCCTTATCGTAGTCGTTATGCGCGCCGCCCTCAGGCTCGCTGATGATCTGATCCACAATCTTCTCGGCGTATAAATCCTGTGCCGTCAGACGCAGTTCAGTAGCTGCCTGGTCCGCCAGCTTCGCATCCTTCCAGAGAATCGCCGCGCAGCCCTCCGGAGAAATGACCGAATAGACAGCATTCTCCAGCATCATCACCTGATCGCCTACGCCTATCGCCAACGCGCCGCCTGAGCCGCCTTCACCGATCACAGTAACGATCACGGGCACCTTCAGCTTGGCCATCTCGCGTAAGTTGAAAGCGATGGCTTCAGCCTGGCCACGTTCCTCGGCGTCGATGCCCGGATAGGCGCCGGGTGTATCTATCAGGGAGAAAATTGGCCGTCCAAATTTCTCGGCCAGCTTCATTGCCCTGAGTGCCTTACGATAGCCCTCGGGTTTCGGCATACCAAAATTACGATACTTTCTCTGCTTGGTGTCGCGGCCTTTCTGATGACCAACAACCATGACGGGCAAACCGTGGAAGCGCGCCGAACCGCAGACAATTGCAGGATCGTCTGCAAAGCGGCGGTCGCCATGCAACTCGACGAATTCGTCAAAAAGCCGCTCGATAAAATCCAGTGTGTGAGGACGATCTGCGTGGCGTGCCAGCTGCACTCGTTCGATTGCGCTTAGCAAGGCAGACCCGGGAGCTGGTTCACTTGCAGGCGAATCCGGTGGGGCCGCAACTTGTTTTTCTTTCTTCGCCAAGGTCTTTCTAACCTACTCTTATCAGACTCAGTTGGAAAGCGCCATTTTCTCGATTCTCATCACGCAGCCCATTTTTGCCACGGCACTTTCAAATTTTTCACCACGCTGGACGCGCAGCGTGGAGCTCACCTTCACGCGAACAATCAATTCCGTATCGACCGCAGTTTCCAGGATCAGATCGCAGTTTCCGGTGTTTGTATTGATAAGGTGAAGTAAGTTGTCGAACAATTCAGCGGGATTCTCCGCTGACGCAGGCACGCGCAGCACCACAAGCTCTTTAGCTCTCGACAACTCGTCAAGGCTTTGGACTTGATCAACTATTATCGAGGGCGGATTGTCCTCGCTCAGTTCCAGCCTGCCACTAACCAAAACCGGCAGCTCATTCTTAACCAGTGCGGCATATTTGCGGTAGGTTTCCGGCCAAAGCACACACTTCGTGCCGCCGGTTTGATCTTCGAGGCGTAGCAGCGCAAACCGATCGCCCTTTTTGGTGGTCTTTGGTTGCAGATCATTAACTATGCCGCCGACGCTGATGCGCACACCGCTCGACAGCGCCGGCAGCTCCAAAGACTTCACCGCTTTATGTGCCTGCAACATTTCCAAATAACTTTCTAGTGGATGCGCCGTGACATAAAAACCGAGGGCCGCTTTCTCGGCCAGCAACAGTTGTGACCGCGTCCAGGGCTCACCCTTGGTTAAAGGTTGCTCGACAAAGTCGATCTCATCGCCGTTACCAAATAGACCGCTCTGGCCCTGCAAGCGTTCGCGCTTGGCGCGTTGCGCTCTGGCCAAAGCTACATCGATGGAATTGAAAAGCGCTCCCCGCCATTCGTGCAACTCACGCGCGTCCGCTCTCAGGGAATCGAAAGCACCGGCTCCCACCAGACCCTCCAATACGCGCTTGTTTAGTCCGTTGTGCGAGAGTCTTTCAGTGAATTCGAAAAACGATTTGAAGGGTCCTGTCTTGCGAGCCTCAATAACGGAATTTACTATCGACTGGCCGAGCCCCTTGATGGCCGTCAAACCATAGCGAATAGCGCCGGCGAGCGGAGTAAATCCGGAGTAGCTTTCGTTCACGTCGGGTGGCAGCAGTTGTATTCCCTGGCTGCGAAGCTCTTTTGAGTACTTGAATACCTTGGCAGCGTCCTGCGCTTCGCTCGATAAGACCGCCGCGTAAAAATGTTCGGGAAAGTGAGCCTTGAGATATGCGGTCTGGAAGGCCAAATAGGCATAGGCAACCGCGTGACTGCGAGGGAAACCATAATCGGAGAACTTGTCCATGAGGGAAAAGATCTTCTCAGCCTTTTCCTTCTTGATGCCCCTTTCGACGGCGCCGCTTACGAACTTCTGTTCATGCATCGCCATCTCCTCGCGTTTCTTCTTACCCATGGCGCGGCGCATAAGGTCAGCCTCGCTTAGCGAGTAACCGGCGAGCTTTTGCGCCAACTGCATAATCTGCTCCTGGTAGACGAGAACGCCGAAGGTGTTGCTTAAGATGTCCTTCATCTCCGGAACCAGGTAACGCACCGTTTTCTGACCGCGATACCGCTGAATAAAATCCTCGACCATTCCACCGTCAAGCGGTCCCGGCCGATATAAAGCGTTCAAGGCAGACAGGTCCTCCACGTCCTTCGGCTTCAGCTTCCGGCAAATCTCCTGCATGCCCGATGACTCAAACTGGAAGACCGCATCCGTCCGCCCTTCCCCGAACACGGCCATCGTTTTCTCGTCGTTAAGCGCTATATCAGACCAATTAATCTCCACCCCAAGCAGTTGTTTAATGCTGATTAAGCAGTCATTTATAACAGTTAAGGCGGTAAGCGCTAAAAAATCCATCTTAAGCATGCCTGTTTTCTCGAGGTCAGACATGACGTATTGGGTGGTGAGCTCTTCCTTGCCCGAAACGGCGATAGGAATTAGCTCCTGCAGCGGAACGGGGGAAATAACGACCCCGGCGGCGTGAACCGAGGAGTGGCGGGCACAGCCCTCGAGGCGCTGCGCAATCTCCATGAGTTCCTTAACGTTTGGGTTGGTTTCTACTTCCTTGCGGAGTTCCGGCACTTGTTCCAGCGCCTGGGTCAGGCTGACATTTCTGCCACGCACGGGTGGTGGGATCATCTTAGCGATGCGCTCGACCTCTGCATAAGGCATTTCCAGGGCACGGCCCACGTCCTTGATAGCCGCGCGAGACGCCAGCGTTCCAAAGGTGATGATCTGGCATACAGAGTCGCGGCCGTAGAGATTAGCAACGTGATTGATAACGTCTCCCCGACCCCGGACGCAAAAGTCGATATCAATATCCGGCATGGAGACACGGCCGGGGTTAAGGAATCGCTCGAAGATGAGGTCATACTGTAAAGGATCTACATCAGTTATTTCGAGGCAGTAGGCGACCAGCGATCCGGCTGACGAGCCGCGGCCCGGACCCACCGGAATCGTATGTTCTTTAGCATAGCGAACGAAGTCCCAGACGATTAGGAAATAGCCGGCGAAACCCATCTGCTTAATCATCGCGATTTCGCTGGCAAGGCGAGTCTGATAATCGGAGAGGGGCCGCTTCAATTCCCCCCGCGAGAGTTGTCGCTCCCAAACTCGCTGGCGGCGGCGCTCGAACCCGTCCCGCACCACCTTTTCAAAGTATTCATCGGGAGAGGCAGCCTCGTTCTCCGGAATGGGGTAGTTCGGGAGGTGGTTGATGTTTTCCGGTAGTTTGAGATCGCAGCGTTCCGCAATCTCGACTGTTCGCGTCAGCGCATCAGGCAACTCACTCCCGAAGATTCGCCACATTTCCTCGGGTGAGCGAACATAGAAATTCGGGCTGGCGTAACGAAGGCGATTAGTGTCATTGACCGTTTTGCCTGAGCCGATGCACAGGAGCACATCGTGCGCGCGGGCGTCCGCCGGCATCAGGTAGTGAGCATCGTTTGTGGCTACCAAAGGGACGCCGGTGCGCCGCGACAGTTCAACCAGCGGCTTGCGAATTCTCTGCTGCGCCTCCAGCCCGTGCTCCTGAATCTCCAGGAAGTAATTCCCTTTGCCGAGTATCTCCTCAAACTCGATCGCAGCCGCAGCCGCCTCGTCGCAGTTATCGCGCGCAAGCATGGCCGAGGGCACGCCAGACATGCAGGCCGACAGCGCGATCAGTCCCTTGGAGTGTTCCGCCAACAGCTCCTTGTCAATGCGCGGTTTGTAATAGAACCCTTCGGTGTAGGCTTTGGATGTGAGGCGAACAAGGTTCCGATAACCTTCCAGATCTTTCGCCAGCAGAATCAAGTGGAAGTTCGCCTTTTCACCGGGCGCCGAAGCTGCGCGATCGGCGCGGTTGCCCCGTGTTATATAAGTCTCGCAACCGATGATTGGCTTAATGCCTCGGCTTTTCATCGTGTTGTAAAAGGAAATGGCGCCAAACATGTTGCCATGATCTGTCATGGCACAGGCGGTCATTCCCAGTTCTTCGGTTCTTTTCGAGAGCGGCTTTATTTGAATCGCGCCGTCTAAAAGGCTGTAGTCGGTGTGCAGATGAAGGTGAGCAAAATCCTGGTCAGGCATGATTAAAAGAAATTTTAGCCGTCCGTCCGACGACAGACGAGACAGGAGCAAAGGAAAATGACTTTCAGAGCACGCACTATATCACGCTCATTGTTTTGGCGCTCTGACAGGTTATTAGCGGCGGAGGCGAAATTCGATGACAAATCGACTGGATACAAAACCTTCACCGTCTTTTTTGAGAAAATGCTTTAAAGGCTAAAACTGAACAGTGACGTAAAGGTTATTTCCATTCGGGCATTGACCCAGGCTGCCCTAAGCTTCTCCCTGGGCTCTATTCCCATTCGATGGTACTCGGCGGCTTGGAACTAATGTCATAGACGACCCGGTTAATTCCTCGAATCTCCGAAATAATCCGCGACGAGACGCGCGCAAGCAGATCATGCGGCAGTCTCGCCCAATCGGCCGTCATGCCGTCGACACTCGTCACCGCCCTGAGGGCAACAACCTTCTCATAGGTCCGCTCGTCACCCATCACGCCTACCGTCGAAACGGGCAGCAGCACCGGAAACGCCTGCCAGACGGAGTTGTAGAGTTCGGCCGCGCGCAGCTCCTCATCGAGAATGCGATCGGCAGACTGCAGTAGCCGTACCCGCTCTGCGGTAACTTCGCCGATTATCCTCACCGCCAGCCCTGGGCCCGGAAATGGATGACGCGTGAGTATTTCTTCGGGAACTCCCAGTTCCCTTCCTATCAACCGCACTTCATCCTTGAATAGTTCTCGCAGCGGTTCGATCAAATTCAGCTTCATCTTTTCAGGCAGACCGCCGACGTTGTGATGGCTCTTGATAACTGCCGAAGGACCGCGCACGGAAACAGATTCAATTACGTCCGGGTACAGCGTGCCCTGCACCAGAAACGCAACATCACCAACGCGCCTGGCTTCCGCCTCAAAAACGTCGATGAAAACTTTGCCGATCGATTTTCGCTTCTGCTCGGGTTCGGTGACGCCGGCAAGAGCCGACAGGAACTGTTCGCCGGCCCGCACGCCGGTTATGTTCAGTTTCATTTGCTGGCGCAGGAGCGCTATGGTTGATTCGAATTCGCCGTCGCGCAGGAGTCCGTTGTCGACGAATATACAGGTCTGCCGTTCGCCAATCGCCTGGTGCACGAGCGCTGCGGCGACGGTTGAGTCAACTCCTCCAGAGAGACCACACACGACGCGCCCAGTTTCCCCTATCGTTTCGCGGATGCGATTGACCTGTTCTTCAATGACCGCTTTCGGAGACCAGTCGCCGCGGCATTTACAAATTGAAAATAGAAAGTTGCGAATGACCTGCGCGCCAAGCGGCGTGTGAGCAACTTCGGGATGAAACTGCACTCCGTATATGCCGCGCTGGTTGTCTTCTATCGCATTGAGCGCATCATCGGTGAGCGCAGTAACACGGAACCCGTTGGGAACTGAAGTGACCCGGTCGCCGTGGCTCATCCAAACATCCATCTCGCCGGGCAGATCCCGGAACAACAGACTGTTCGCGTCGACAACCTTCAGCCTGGCGTAACCGAATTCACGATTTGGCGACGACTCGACATTCCCGCCCATGTCGAACGCAAGAATTTGCAGCCCATAGCAGATGCCGAGGAGCGGCGCCTTGAGCGAGCCCAGCAGCCGCGAATCGGGTCGTGGCGCCCCGTCCTGATAAACAGACGAGGGGCCGCCCGACAAAATCAAGCCCCGAGGCTGACGAGCCTCTATTCTTTCTATAGGCGTGTTGTAAGGAAGAATCTCGCAATACACCCCCGCCTCGCGCACGCGGCGAGCGATTAGCTGAGTGGTTTGCCCTCCGAAGTCAAGTATTATTACGGTTTCGTGTTGAATTTCCGATATCAAAAAAGAAGACCTCTAATCACGGCAAATGCGTCAAACGTATTGGAGAAAATGACGAACCGTGGATTATACGTTTCGTTATGAATAACTCAAGAGTAGGGGTACTCTCAGAACCGAGCGCGGTAGCGCCGGATGCTGGGGTCAATCGTGTCGGGTAAGTTAAAGAGCCAAAGTTGTATGTAGCATCCGGCGCTACCGCGCTCGGTTCTGTAATGTGTTGAAATCGATGTTGACATTTATTAGAAAGAGTACAAGAACCGCTGCCTTTTTTGCCGCCTGGCTTATCGCCCTGGTTTCTATCGGGCAGCCGGGCTTTGCTCAAGTCAATGCCGCCGCCAATGCTCATTCAAACGCTCCCCCATTGGATCTCTCGCAACCGTTAACAGTCAGGTGGCGATACGAATCGAATTTGACCTTGAATCTCTCGCCCGCGTTTGACGACGAACGCATTTACCTGCCGTTAGCCGGCGGCGCCCTGGTTTGCTTAATAGCAAGCAGCGGGCAACTTAACTGGCGCTCAGAAATGGGCGGCGAACTTTCCGCTTCTCCGGTTGCTGACGCCCGTGCGGTTTACGTTGCCTCAGAAACAGGCAAGCCCGAATCCGGGACGCGGCGCGCGACAGGAGCTGTGCGAGCGCTCGGTCGCGAGGGTGGCGTCACGCAATGGATGCGCACTCTGGCTATGCCACTGCGAGGGGCTTTAACGCTGGGCAACGGCAAGCTAATCGGCGGCGGAAGTGATGGGAAGATCTATGCGTTCGACATCAGGAACGGCGAAGCGCGTTGGTATTACGACTACGGCGCACCCTTTAATTCACAGCCGGTCATTTCAGGCGCGCGTATTTATATTGGAAGCGAAGACGGCAACTTGCTTGCACTCGATGAGGAAACCGGCAAATTACTTTGGCACTATCGTACGAGGGGCGCGGTCAGGGGACCTGTCGCTACCGGAAATGACGTAGTTTACTTCGGTTCTGATGACGGATATGTCTATGCAGTAAACACTAACAGCGGCCGATTGAGCTGGCGTAAGCGGACCGGCGCGGGAGTGCAGGCGGTGGTGCGCACGGGTGATGAACTGCTGGTCGCTTCGTTGGACAATTTTGTTTACAAGTTTTCGCTGGCGGGCGCGCGCGTTTGGAAGCGGCGGCTGCCGGGAAGAATTTCTTCACAACCTCTAATCACGCCGCACGCCGCTCTGTTTATGCCACTCTCCAGCTCCGCCGGCGTGGTGCTCGAATTGCGCGATGGCCGTCAGGTTAACCTGCTCCCGACTAATGAAGAGATCGCCACCTCAGCTTCGCCGATAGCAGTGGGTGAGGTCGTGCTGCTCACCACTGAGCACGGGTTGCTGGCTTTCTCACAGCCGCGCGACAAGCCGAAGTGAAATAATGAAGGCGAGTTTGGAAAGGTGAGGTCGAATCCTCCGTGGTTAGGATTGATTTACCTGAACGGTAGTTTCACTGGATTCAGATCTTCTCCGCAACATTCCCCACAAGCGGCCCAGGAGTCCGTTGAGGATGTAGCCGATAACCAGAGCCAGCAGAACATAACGCGAGTAGAGGAAGATAAGCATGCCGAGTGCGACGGCGAGGATTATCGTCCGCATGCCGCGACGGCGAGTGCCTACAGTTTTGAAACTCGAGAATCTCAGCGTACTAACCATAAGCACGCTTAGGCCGCCCACCAGGGCCATTAATACCAGCGAATAAATTTGGGCTCGCTCGGGGCCGTACTGCACCAATGGAAGCGGCGCGAAATGGATGATTGCTGCTATCACGCCGCCAGCCACAGGAATCGGCAGGCCAACAAAATTTTTCTTGTCTGTCTTGACCAAGCCTTCTGCAAGGATGCGCGGACGCGATGCCTGCACATTGAAACGAGCGAGACGAAAGCCTCCGCACATCAGGTACATAAACGAAAGGAACCACGCCAGGCTGTGTAAACTGCTGCCTTCCTGCAGCGTGGCGCCGTATCCCCAGACATATGCGAGCACGGCCGGTGCCAGACCAAAGGTCACGATGTCGGCTATGGAATCCAGTTGCACGCCGATCTCCGTCGTGGTTTTAGTCATGCGAGCAATGCGACCGTCGAGCATGTCAAACAAAAGCGCCCAACCAATGGCCTTGGCAGCGTTGTCGAGATAAAACGCGGCTTGCACAAGATCAGAATGCGTACCTGTGCCAACGAACTGGAAGCCGCGCACGGCCGCCATCACCGCGTAAAAACCCATGCCGATATTGGCCGCCGTGAAAACGGAGGGGATCAGGTATACACCCTTCCGCAGTCCACGTCTTTCCGGGTTGTTTGTCTCCATATGCGAACTACCGACCACTCGAACCTTTACCGAATTCTGCCGATGATCGTGGTTCCACCTTTCACTCGGGCGCCTTCCGAGACCAATACGTCCACCGTCGCGGGCAAAAGTAAATCAGTGCGGGAACTAAACTTTATCAATCCGAACCGTTCCCCCAGAACCACGCTGTCCCCTGCCCGCTTCCAGCAGACAATGCGACGAGCCAGTATCCCCGCAATCTGTTTACAGACAACCGTAATTTTTTCTCCCTCGATTGTAAGAGCGTTCTGCTCGTTAACGAGACTTGCCTTCTCCTTAGTGGCCATCAGAAACTTGCCAGGGGTAAACGATACATTCGTGATTTTACCCGCAATCGGGGCGCGGTTGATATGCACGTCAAACGGCGACAGGAAAATACTGACAATCGTAGCCTTCTGCTCGGTTGAGTCTGTCACCGGACTCACCCGCGTTACGCGACCATCGGCCGGGGCCACTATCACGTCCGGTTCGTTTGGCGGCTGCCGGTTGGGATCGCGAAAAAAGAAAGCCATAAACGCCGCCAGCAAAAAGAAGACAAGAGCGATTGGCCAGAAACCCACAACCGTCAAAACAATTGCGAGAATTGCCGGTAGCATTACGTAAATGAGTCCTTCGCGAGCTATAGCCACTCCTCCTTAAACGAACCATTACCGCACATTTCAAACGGAAACTATTTGCAGAAAGGGGACGTGTAACAATCTTTACACGTCCCCTACCACGTAACCGATCCGAGAGAATCTGTTCCCCCGCCAAATTTTTAATGACTGACGCTTTGATTTTTCTGATGCTGCATGATGAGCGCGTACATTTGATCTTTAAGAGCTAATTTCTTCTTCTTAAGAGTCACCTCTTCCAACTGTTCCTCGTCGCTTGGATACGCCAGAGCTGTTAGTTCACTCAGTCGTTCTTCATATCGAGTGTGTTCGCGGGCTAGCTCCCGGAATTCAGGGTCCCTGGTCATCAGCTCTTCCTTAAGCATATCCGCAGTGGTAATGTCCATTTTCGTGCATGTCTCCTTTCAGAAGATGGGACGGGTAAGATTGGTTGCGGAGGTGTTTGAAAACCTCATAGGAATGTTCGGACACGAAAAAATGGTAGCCGAATTGGCGCGCCGGATCAAGTAACGCAGAGATTGAAATTAGGCCACTACCCTTGAGTCGGTACTGATGCAGTTTAGAGTTCATTAAGCTTTAGCTTGCATGTCAACCTGGCCGCGAAAAACACCAGCCTGAAGTCTTTGCGGCCTCAGTGGCTCTGCGATTTAGATTTCGCGACTAACCCGCGAGCTGGACAATCATCACCAGAGCATCCTCGACCGGCTCTGAATAGTACTTACTACGCCGCGCCGTAACACGGAAACCACACTCTTCATAAAGTGCAAGCGCGGCCGTATTTCCGGCGCGCAGCTCAAGAAAGGCGCAGGGCACGCCGGAGCGCTTCCCGGCCGCTAAGATGCTGTGCAAGAGAGCTCGTCCGATGCCATGGCGGCGATAACCTTCACGCACTGCCACATTGTTGATGTGTAGCTCGTCCGCTCCCATGCGCGCAACAATATAACCGGCCAACCGGGCGCGATTTTCCTTGTGCTCTTCATCGGCGACCCGGGCCACCAGCATTAAGTCGCGGTTGTCGCCTTGCAATTCCGCATAGTATGCACCCCAGCCCCACCGGCTCAGTCCCGACGTTTCTTCTATTTCGACAACTTCCAGCAGGTCGTGTTCCGTCATCCTGCTAATGGAAACAATTTGGCCGGCTGCTGAAATCGCTTGTTTTGCTAACGACATTGTTTGTTCAGTTCTGCGTCCGATGGTCTGACATAAATCGCGCTGAGCGATGCAGGCGATTGTGTCTCGCCATTCAGAAAGCGTTGTCGCGCGAGCGCCGCCACATGACCGGCAAGATTAGTTTCAAGCGGTGCCAGTGTCCAGGTGACTTCGCCTGCCTGTTCGCGAGTCTTATCCTCGTCGTCAGCATCCGCGAAAAAATTGATCTCGTGTCGTCGAGCGTAAGCCCTGAGAAACTCCAGTTGCGCGTGCGCGCCACCCCCGGCCCACCTGAGTTTCTTTACGGTGGCATAGCGCTCAACCGTTTTTTGTGGCGACAGGTGAGCGGCAGAATCAAGTTCACTGACGGTTCCCTGCTCATTCACAGCAAACATTTGCACGAAGAGTTCGCCTCGACCCGCTGGCAGGAGAGCAACGCTTGCCTGCGAAGTGCCAGCGGAGTGCGCCACCGCCTCCAGGGTCGGGATACCGATACATGGTCGCTGCAATGACGCCGACAAGGCCTTTAAAGTGGCGATGCCGATCCTGAGCCCGGTGAAACTACCGGGACCTGAAGCACACGCAAAGAGATCGACATCGCCCAGCTTGACCCCTGCTTCAGCCAGACATTCACTAATGTCACTTAACAGGCTGGCTGACTGCGAAATCGCCGGGTCGCCTATACGAGAAGTCAATTCGACGCTTCCCATTCCCAGCCACACGCTGCCGCCGAGAGTCGCCGTGTCTAAACTCAGAATTAGTGGGACCGGCACGGGAAACTCAGTTTCAGTTTAGTGTTCGAGTGTTTCATGCGAGGCAAACACCAGCCGTCCGACACGCGAAAGACAGTTTGCCATTTGATATGGCAGCCGCGGCAGATTATTGAATTCGCCGTTAACGCTGATGGTTGCGAGTATGGGGTTTGGCCAACGCTGGCGCAGGCCTTCAAGCCAGTCAGAAGGATGACGAAAGAGATTTGCCATCGGAATGGGATGGCTCATGGGCGGCTGGTGAATAGCAAACGGTCTCTCCCACTGCTTCAGTACGCTTTCTCTCAACCACCCAGGCACTTCAGTTGTCATTTTTGCCGGGAGTCCACTGATGTCAGCGGCAAGCAACAGTCCCGCGAGACCAATGGCACAACTGATCCAGTTGGCGCGAGTGTTCGTCGGTCCCAGACAAATGTCCCAGTCAAAATCCGCCGGCAGGGTCTCCATAGCCACACCCACATCGCACAGCCAAAGCGGGCGCCAGGCTCCGTGTTTCAAAAGATGAATGCAGGACAGCGCCAACTGATCTTCGAATCCGAGGATGCGGATTTTCCCATCGCGAAGGCTTACCTCTCTCGAGCGGGCAAACAACTCCTCCGCTGTCCGGTCATCCAGCTCCGAAAAATTCTTATGAAGATCTACCCAACAATCGCTGGCCTCAGGATCGTTTAGAACTTCTTCGGCCGAACCAAAATCACCAGGACGCACGCAAATGTCGATGTCTCCGTAGGGTCGAAGCCCTCGCGCGCTGTATTGACCTGCAGTGGCCCAACCTTTGGCAAGCACGGCATCCACACCGGCCTGCCGAAATAAGCGAAATACTTTTTCGATTTTTTGTTCGTGGATTTCTGCCTGCAGCGACTGTAAACGGAACGCCTGATGCAACACCTCGGCTGACGCAGAGTCTCGCAAAGTTGTTTTACTAATGCGATGCCATCCGAGCGCCGCGGTACCCGAGTCGTAAAGCAAAGGCGTCACAGCGTCAAGTTCGCGCACTGAAACTTCGAGCGGCGGCACATCTTCATTGCGCCATGCCCCCGCCAGCACTTTTGCGACCAGTCTTCCCTTCGCCGACATCTCTTTGGATTTCATGCGCGTATTCGCAAGCGTTGCCCTTAGCGCCGGTGAGCGTTGTTTCCTTCCGCTCGCTTGAGCACGGCCTTTACTACCTCGGCGGCATTACCTCTGACGCCCTTCAGTACATCAGCTTGCGCTGCCACGCGCTGTAAAGTCGCGAGCGCTTTTTCCGGACTGCGGCGCGCGGACACGGTATTGAAGAGCATCTCCAAAACACCGCGGCCAGCCGAGAGCTTGCGTGGCCGCCAGTGCGCGCCGCTTTTAAAGTGAGTCATCAAAACGAGCCGGACAGGCAGCGGCTTACTGCCTGACTCCCCACCGAGTTCGGCAGCAGTAATCCTGGTTTGTTTGAATTCGCCTTCCTCACGAAGTTCAAGTGGTTTCGAAAACGGATGAACGCGGCCGCGTGGATCCAACACCGCATACTCGTCCGAGTAATAGGTCGCGCCTGCGCGCACCAGCTCAGCCACCAACGTAGACTTGCCGCTGTAGCTGCGGCCCGGAATAACAATGGCCTGCCCCTTCCAACCAACGACGCCGGCGTGGACGAAGACGCGATGCTTTGCCAGCTCCGCCACAAAAAGCCGCAAATCAGATTCAAGCGTTTCAAAGATGCCGTCGAGGTCAGACGAGCGTGCTAAACGCTCGTGATCGGCGTAGAGGCTGTTGAGCCGTCGCCCATTCGCGCGCTGTCCGTTGCCGCCTATCAATAGTGAGTAGAGGCGATCCACGACGGGCGAGTTCAGGCTTTCCCACTCGCTGGGCAGATGTTGGCAGACTCGATCGAGCGCCACCGGATCGTTGGAGCGTATGCCAACCCGCACACCATAAGACTTTAATGAGAAGCCCGCCGCCCAGCCCAGGCCGTCGATCTTCTGCATTTCAGTCGAGTTGACCTTAAGCCTTGGTAGCTGTGACACCAGGCTATCGTTTCTCCCCGTGGGTCTGATCAAGCGTTTGTGTCGAGCAGGAATTTCAAGCCGTTAGTCAGGACTAATGTATCTGCTGCACTGAAAAACTATCGAGCGAGATTGATCCGAAAATTGGGCAGGGAGAAGTAGTGCAGTTCTCTCTTTGCAGACTCAATACAACGGTGTTAGTAGCAGGAGTCGTGGCAAATTCGAAACTCGAACGCTGCCAATCACTCGTCCCCTTACCCAACGGCGCAGATTGGCCCAGGCGCTTAAGGTCGCCGGACGCATCGTTAATGACAATGATCGGAAGTCCACCCGTCACCAGGTCCTGCGAACGGCTGGCGAAGCTAATCCGGTAGCGTTGCGAAGGCGCAACCATAATCAATTGGGAGATAACCATCCACGCTGGACTTGAATCGCCGCCAAACTCAACGCGCAAATCCTTTGAGCCGCTGTGCGGCTGGCTGGAGTCGAGCGAGAGGGAAATACCCTTCAGGCCGCGTGGCACTCGCCAACCGAACCCGTTGTCGGCAAATGCGAGGGTGCCTTCGAAACCGCCGTCATAAATTGAAGTTGCGCCCGCCCCCTGGTCTTTGTTTCTTCCGTCTGCACCTTTCCAAAGCTCAAATGCTTCCGGGTAAGCGCCTTTGAGTAATAACTGGTCTATAAGCTCCTTCCTGGTAGCGTCGGAAAGTGGGCCGGCAGAACGAATTTGAACGATAGCATCCTGTGCCCTTCCCTGACGGGCCAAAAGTTTTGCAAACGCCAGGCGCATCTTGTCGCTTTTGATTGGGGCCAGCCGTTCCGTCAACGACATGTCGCCTTTCGAGATGCCCCAGGCAAGATCGAGCAGGCTGGGCACCAGTTCCGGATTACTTTCGGCGGCTTCGCTAAGGTCTTTGAACGCAGCCTCGTATTCACCTTTCCGCAACAGCACATTGCCCCGGTTCCAGCGCGGCTGAGAATAAAAAGGAGCGCGGCGTATGGCCTCGTCGAATGCGGCGATGGCGCCGGCTGTGTCTCCCGCCTGGTCGCGCAACAAGCCCAGCTGTTGCCAAAGCGTATAGTCCGCCGGTCTTAAAGCGACCGCCCGTTCCAGATCTGTTACCGCCTCGCGCATCGTGTTGGCAGATGCCAACACAAGACCGTTGGCAAAATGGGCCTCCGCATCTTTGGGTGTAAGGGCAACTGCTCTTTGTGCGGCCGAGGGATTGCGCGCGGTCAGCGCATACGTGGCCAGCAAACGCGAAAATCCAAACACGACAGCGGAACGGATTGCGAACAAGCAACCTGCAATTGCGAGCAAAACGAGCAGCAGGCGGAGATAGCGATTTGAATTGAAGGTGGAAGGAGTTTTCAAGATTTATAGCCAGGTCGCCCTTTATCAGAACCGCGAGCGGTTAGCGACCGGCTCATTAAGTCAACAACAACAACCTAAGGTAGGGGCACGGCATGCGGTGCCCTTGTTGGCGCGGGGGCGGGCGGGGGCGCCCGCGGTCCCAATCAGAACCGCGAGCGGTAGCGACCGGCTAAAGATTCAACCCCTCAGTATCGATCGATGATTCTCAGGCTGAATCTTTGGCCGGTCGCTACCCGCTCGCAGTTCTGATAAAGAAAAACGTGCCTGCTCCTTTCGGAGGGCACGTTTTTCAAAACACGAGGATCGAAGTCAGTTTAGCTTGGGCTGGGGTTGCCGCCGCCGCCATGAAACGCCCAAATCAAACCCGCCGCGAGAGCGCCGCCACCGGCAAGAATGGCTATTATCGCTTCGGTGCCAATGCCTTCGCCACCGGCAACGCCGCCGGTTGCAGCCGTTTGACTGATGGGATTAAGGCCACCGTTCAGGAAACAGAAACCCAGACCCTTACGGTTATTATTGGTCTTTTCGGAAGCACCTTCAGCCGTGTATATCTCGCCAACACCGCCGCCAGACTTACGCATTACCACGCAGCCACGAAGCACTTTAACGCGCACATTGCCGTTATCGTCAAAATCAAGTTGGATGGACGAGTTGGGTTGCAACTCAACAGTGCCGAGTGCCCCCAGGTCAATCGTCGCGCTCACGGCTGCCGGCGTTTCAATCGTCGCGCCCGTCAGCAGCGTAGCCCCACTTGACGCGCTGGCTCCGTTTACAGTGATCGGCTGATTACCTGTCGTTGTAAGGCGCGCGATAAATTGCTGGGGCACCACCACCGTACCGGACGCGGGGGCCGCAAAACTCAATTGGATACATATCTGAACCAGAGCAAAAGCAAGGAACACAGCAATTGCTCTCGAGCTGTTTCGACGTTGTTTGGTCATGATTTTAATGTCCCTTCCGGTTCACTTAACGCGCAGTAATTTTGAGATTTGGAGCCCTTAGCGGCCCGAAGTGTACTTTGCTTCGGCGTTAAGGTCAATGGTTTTTCTCCGAAACTCGGCGATTTCACAAGATAATTTGAGTTGCATTCCCTCGGGAAAATGACGTGGACGTCAATTCTGTTTCAGAAATGTCGCAGCAAACTTCTGTGCCAGGTTCGGGTCCAGATTTTTCAGGACGTTGTATTCTTCCAGTACCCGCTTTTTGTCGCCTAACGCAACGTATGCCGCCCCAAGATTAAAATGAGCCTCGCCGAAATTCGGTCTTATAGCAATCGCGGCTTTAAATGAAGCAACCGCCTCTTGATTTCGCTTGGCGCGATAGTAAGCCTTGCCGAGATTGTTATGCGTTTCAGCGTTGGCCGGCTTAAGAGTCAGCGCTTTCTTGTAAGCCTCGATCGCCTGATCAAACTGCTGTGCCTGGTATAGTGCGGAGCCGAGACTGTTGTAGGCATCGGCAAAATCACTCTTCAGTCGCACAGCCTCTCGCAAGGCGCCTACGGCTTCGTTGAATTGCCCACGATTGTAATAAGCCGTTCCCAGGTTGTATTGCGCTTCAGGAAAGTCCGGTTTGAGTTCCGTTGCTCTTTTCAGCGTCTGTATAGCATCCGGATAGCTTTCGAGTTTATTGTAAACCGAGCCCAGATTGTTCAGAGCTTTCGCGTAATCGGGCTTTAGCCGGATCGCTTCCTTATACGACTCGATCGCCTTCTGGTAATAGTCCCGGGCGGCGGACTTGTCACTGCCCTCAGCTAACTTCGCATAGGCATAGCCAAGATTGTTGTGCGACACGGCATTATCGGGTTTCAATTTGATCGCATTCTGAAGCTCGCTAATAGCCGCGGGATAATCATTCAGCGCTATCAACAAACTACCGAGGTTGGTGCGCGCCTCAGCGTAATCCGGCTTTAACCGGATTGCTTCACGATAGGCAGTCGTCGCTTCAGCATACTTACCAGACATGTAGTAGGCATTGCCGAGGTTATACTGCGCATCCGCGAAGCCCGACCTGGCGTTGTTAGCCTGAAGAAAAGTCTCGACCGCTTTGGGATACTGTTCGCTAATGTAGTAAGCAGCTCCCAGGTTGTTGAGCGCTTCAGCATCGCCGGGTTTCAATTTCAGCGAATTCGTAAACGCGGCTATCGCCTCAGCGTAACGTCCGGATTTGTAGAGACTGGCGCCCAGGTTGTTATAAGCGACAGCATCGTCAGCCTTGAGCTTAACGGTCTTTTGCAGAGCGTCAATCGATTGCGGCAGCATTCCCAACTTGTCGTACGCAAAGCCGAGATTACTGAAAGCGGTGGCGTTGTCCGGCTGGATCCGTACTGCCTGCTCATAAGCTTTGGCTGCCTCGGCATAACGGTTAAGACTCAGGTAACTATCACCAAGAGAGTTATAAGCTTCGCCCCAATTGGCCTTAACTTTGACTGCTTCCGAGAATACCTTGACCGCTTCCTCGTGGTTTTCAGTTGAGCTGTATGCAATGCCAAGGTTGAAAAGTGCATCCGCATCACCGGGCTTTAGTGCCAGTGATTTCTTGAACGCTTCGGCGGCTTCGCTGCTCTTGCCGCTGCTGAAGTAGGCGGCGCCAAGATTGTTATAGACTACCGGATCTTTCGGAGTGAGTTTTATCGCGTTGAGATAGGCTTCGATTGCTTTGGCGAAGTCACCGAGATCGTAATAGGTGTTCCCCTGGTTCTTAAAAGCTTCGCCCTTGTCGGCATCAGTTAATTTTGGCTCAACCTCTGTCTCGCCCGGTCGTGGTCGTGGCCGCCGTCGATCGGGCGGATTGTTGCGCGCAACTTCTATCTGTCTTATGGGCGGCTTCGGTGAACGCTTGACCACGAGCAATGCCGCACCGCCCACAATGTCGCGCACACGCTGCGGACGTTTGAAAACGATCGCGGCGCCTCCCATGATGTCTTGCCCCTGAAAAGCGCTGGCACCGCCCGACAGTCCCTGTAACACCAGGGCGCTTGCCATTGCCGCTGCAAGCACCATGGAGAACAGAGTTCCCACCGCTCGATCAGGATGGAAAGACTTATTCATGAAGTTTTCTCGGCTTGTTTTCCCATTGGGGCTTTGACGTGGCAATAACGATTAGAGTTGTAAACACCAGGGCATTGACGATCGTGTGCAACCCGAAATCTACCAGACTATGAACAGCGACGCCGGAGATTCCCACGGCGGCTCCGAAGCAGGCAGCACGTCGAAAGCGATTTGGCGCAGCCATGTTATCTCGTATGCGTCTAAAGACCACCACTGCAAACCAGGCCATTAGGGCGGCCGCAATCAAACCTCCGCTGGCCAACAACTCGAGGTAATCATTGTGCGCTTCCTGCGGTGTCATCGTTCCCGACGCGTCGTGGAATGCCGGAATCGCCGCCCAGTATCCCGCCATGCCGACGCCTAACACAGGGTGCGCCGCAAACATCTTCCAGGTGGTTTTCCAAACATCGTTCCTGCTTGCACCCAGCCGTAACGCAGAGTCGTCGGTACGTAATTGAATACGCGACTCCTCAATTTTACTTGCCAGCCGATCGCCGCCGAGCCACATTGTTCCAAAAGCGATTCCGGCGATCAGCGCGAGAATCAGTCCGATACGAACTGGTAACAATCGAGCGATCTTTATTAGCCGTGATTGAGGTTCAGTCGCACCCACCATTAGCACCAGGCGAGTGAACAAGAGGGCGGCAACAATCACCTGGGCCGCCATTGCAATCAGACCGCCACGCGAACCGCACAGCACGAGGCCGGTCCAAAGCGGCAACAGCGCCGCCAGGTAGATCAAAGTCTGTTCGCGTCTAATACCACCGCCGAGCACGAGGCCGAGAACCAGACCCAGGCTCATCTCCATCAGAAAGGCGAAATGATTTTTATTGATGAACTGACCATAACCCTGATCGGCGGCGACAAAGGCCAAACCGAATCCCGGCCCGTGTTGCATTGTCTGCCGCAGAATTCCATAAAGTGCGCTTGCTGCCGCCACGGCGATTACAACGTTGATCGTAATTCGCAATCGTCGTTCAGTGTGGGCAGTACGGAATAACATTATGCCGGCCAGCAGCAACGCCAGTAGTTCGAGCACAAAGAAGCGTGTCTGGTAAGGATCCGCGCTGATCGCGTTCCAAGCCGGGAAACCAACTCCGCCTGGATTCCCTTGATTACCAAGCGGCACTGTTTGCAGAAATGCGAACAGGGCCAACCCCGCGATCGGAAGAACCAGCGGCCAACTGTCCGCAAACCACGATTGACTTAAATACCCCTCGATCAGCCAGAGAACGGCCAGCGCGAAGACCAGTGAAACGAAAGCCGCTATCGACCATGGCCGTGATGTGCCATAGGGAATAGCGGTCAACACAATCAAGCTTAACAGCGAGAAAAAAACTGTTCCCCGCAAGATAGCTGCAAGCCGCTGCTTCGAAGCGGAG
Organism: Pyrinomonadaceae bacterium; assembly: GCA_035297925.1. Taxonomy (GTDB): domain Bacteria; phylum Acidobacteriota; class Blastocatellia; order Pyrinomonadales; family Pyrinomonadaceae; genus PSRF01. The sequence goes on from DATGYM010000333.1 coordinate 22,941, forward strand.
TGACCCTCCGCCGCGATCGCTTCAATTTCGAGAGTGTTTACCTGCGACATCAACCCGTGATGTTTCGGGCAGTCATTGCCAAAGGAATCTTGGTCGATCTGGTGGGCTCTTCGAAGGATCCAATAATACGCTCCACTGCCTCAGACAGTTCGATGCGCAGGAAGCCGGACAGATAGTTCAGATCAAGCAGCAAAGGCGGTCCAGTCAGCGGCCGGTAAAGATTCATCCAACCCCATTCACCGTTTCCGGTTGCCAACGGCAAGCGGAAACACCAGTAATCACACGAGCCAATAATCTCCTTATCATCTGTGCCATTTCGTTTCCAGGACCACACAATGCAGCCGTCTTCCAAATTGATGTGCTGCAGTGGCCGTCCATCCATAGTCGCCGCGAAGGCGCGCGCTCCGGCTTCTGCTCGCCCACGTTGGCCAAGTTGAACCCTGGCGCAGGCAAATTCTTCAAACTCGAACATCTGTCGCAAAGCTTCGAACACTTCGTTAAGGTTGGAAGCTTTTGACAGCGCCAGACCAGCGCGGCGCACGCGAATATTGTTGGCAACGCGAATGCGTCGATCTCCAACCGTACGCTTCACGCCCGCGCGCAGCTCATCCACTTCGTGGTAACGAAGATGACCTACGGCCACGATAACTGCCGCGGCAATCACGAACAGCACGAAGCCCGTAACCGGTGAAGAAGTTTTCGTCGAGAGGGCGGCGAGCAAACCAAACATGGCGCAGACGGAATAGAGTATTAACACGACGCGCCGTTGCGACCAGCCACGCGCGAGCAACATGTGATGAATGTGTTCGCCGTCACCCTGGAAAACCGGCCGGCCCCCTATTAACCGTCGCGCCATGGTCACCGTCGTGTCCACCACGGGAAGGCCGAAAGCGAGTATGGGCGTGATCACGGCGATTGCGGTGGTGGCCTTTTGTGCGCCCAACAGTGATAAGGATGCTAACAGGAAGCCAATAAACAGCGCGCCTGAGTCGCCGAGAAATATCGAGGCCGGATTGAAGTTGTAGCGCAGGAAGCCGGCCAGCGCGCCGCAGATTACGATGGTCACGACGATCATCGCGAGGTGTCCGCTTGACAGCGCTACGACCAGCATCACAACCGATGAGAATAGCGCGGCGCCGGTAGCCAACCCGTCGACACCGTCAATGAGGTTGAACGCATTTGAGATTGCCACCAGCCAGAAAACAGTCAACACAAAACTGATTATCGGCGGCACTTGAACAATGCCGACAAACGGAACTGCCAGCGCGTCGATTCTTCCGCCCATCGCAAAGCACAACGTCGCGATCAAGCCCAGGCCAATAAACTTCACCGCCGCATTTGTACCGCGCAAATCATCGTAGATGCCGAGCAGCAATACGAGTGACGAAGGCAACAACACCTTGAAAAGCACCGGCCTGTAGTAATGCAGCGACTCGGTCACCAGGTTCGATACGAAGAACAAACTCAGGAGCGCCAAAGCAATTGACAAGTAAATCGCCACGCCCCCCAGACGCGGGATCGCACTGGTGTGCACGCGTCGTCCGTCGACGGGAACGTCCAGCAGCTTGAAGCGCTGGCAGAAGCGCCGCATCAGCGGCGTGATCACCAGGCTCGAAAATGAGGCTATTAGGAAGAGGGCAAAGTAGGTTTTCACGGGGAAACTCCTCTGTTGTGCTCTATCTAAACGCGAACCATAACTATCCGCAGATTACTCAGCCTTCAGGCTGCTCCGGGTTAAGAAACACAAACTAAAGTTTGAACTCTGAACTTCCGGCGGCTTCAAGAGGTTCAGAGTTCAGACTTTAGGCTGCGGGTTTCACCACACATTGAAGCAAACTAAAGATTGCACTCTTGAACTTCAGCCGCGCGCCAATCACTCCGACTTCTAATCTGCATAATCTGCGGACACGCTTCAAAGCGCGCCGGCAATCGAAGACGCTTGGTAGCCGGTCGTCAGCGGGTCAACGTTTTTCTTCTCAAGCTCCGAGGCGATCCACCGGTAGGTTTTTGCCAGGCCGGCTTCCAACGAAATAGCGGGCTCCCAATTCAATACCTGCCGCAGCCGTGTATTGTCGCTATTCCTTCCCCTGACTCCCTGCGGTTTGGTCAGGTCGTAACGCTTCGCAATCTTCTTGCCCGCTATGCCGGCAATAATGTCAACCAGTTCGTTGATCGAAAGCATTCTGTCCTGACCCAGGTTCAAAGGTTCTGAGTGGTCGCTTCTCATGAGACGGTAAAGGCCTGCGACGCAGTCATCGATGTAACAGTAAGAGCGCGTCTGTTCACCGTCGCCCCAAACTTCGATCGTATCTTCATCGTTCGCCAGCGCGACTTTGCGACAAATTGCGGCAGGTGATTTTTCCCGGCCGCCATCGTAAGTTCCGAGCGGTCCAAAGATGTTGTGAAATCTGACCACTCGCGTATCCAGTCCAAAATCTTCTGAGTAGTGGCGGCACACGCGTTCCATGTAGAGCTTCTCCCAGCCGTAGCCGTCCTCGGCGTCGGCCGGGTAAGCATGCTCTTCCTTCAGCGGCGTAACATCGGTTTCCTGCTGCAGGTAGCCGGGATAAATGCACGCGCTCGAAGTATAGAGATAACGCTTCACGCCATTGACGCGCGCTGCTTCGATCGACTGGAGATTAATCAAGCTGTTGTCGCGAACGATGACGGCCTTGTTGGTTTCAATAAAACCAATTCCACCCATGTTCGCGGCCAGTCCATAGACCTCGTCGATATCCTTTGTCGCTTCCAGACAACTGTCCGCCTGGCGCAGGTCGAGCAGTTTAAATTCGTTCGCCGTGGTCGGCTCAAACTCCGGCTGCTTAATGTCGACTCCGCGGACCCAATAGCCGCGCTCAGTCAGATACCGAGTCAGATGGTGTCCGATGAAACCACCGGCGCCGGTCACCAGAACTCTCGTTTGATTAGCCATTAGCACCTCACCTTGTGTAAACAGGATTTAATAAGCTCGCACCGGAGCCCGAAGTTTAGAGTTCAGCCTTTAGGCTGCTCGGGATTAAGAACACAAACTAAAGTTTGAACTCTGAACTGCATAATAGCCGCGCAGCGTAACCTACGAGAGCCACTGCTCCTTGGTATCTGAAACGACCTTGCAGTCCTGGAATTGCTGATTTGAAGTTGTCTCGATTGTTTCGATCATTCGGGGCAGCAGCGTCTCGCGGGAAAAGGCGACGGCAAGACTGCCTGCCGCCAGCGAGCGTCGCGAGCGTGCTCCGGCAAATGACTTGGAAGCAGCGTCGATGTAATCGGCAACCGCCTCAACGTCACCATGGCGCGCACTGCAAACCAGACTTTGATCATTGAGTTTTGAAATTACGTCAACTACGTGGCTGGTAGGCGGCCCAATGTATAAGACTGGCGAGCCAATCTCCAGAATATTATAAATTTTGCAGGGATGAACTATGCCCGTAAATGCGTCGCCCATTACGACCGCATGCAGGTCGGCGGCTGAAAGCGACTGCGACAACTCATTTAGCGGCTGGTATGGAAGACAGAGAATATTTTGCAACTCATTGTCCTCACTGAACCGCTTCACTTTTTCAAACTCACTGCCTCCGCCTACAAAACAGAATGCTACATCGCGCTGGTCGCGAAGTTTAAGAGCCGCTCCCATCAGAGTGTCGAGCGGATGACATGGGCTGTGATTGCCCGAATACATCACCACAAACTTTTCTGACAGGCCATGCGCAGATCGGAAGCGCTCGCGCCCCTCAGGATCAAAAGCCACGGCGTCGCTGTGTGACCACGGCGCGATGGTCGTGATCTTCTCCGCCGCAATTCCCTTTGCAAAGATGCGCTGCTTCATGAAGCGATCGAGCACGATTATTCGTTCCGCATGCCGCAGGCTGAACCGCAGCAGGCGAGAAAGAGTTCTGGATGAGAGCGAAGTTTCCCTGAGCCAGCCCGCCGCAATGGCTTCGTCCGGATTCAGGTCCATTACCCAGAATATGAAACGGCCGCCTTTAAAGAGCACGAACAGCGAGCCCAGTACAGAGATTAGCGGCGGCGAGGTCAAAGCAACCACCACATCAACACGAGGAAGCAGCAGCAGGCGCAACGTGCAAATAACGAGAAAGCTGGCAAAGTTTAGAGCGCGCCGCAATCTCGAAGACTTGCCCAGCGCCAGCGACGGAATGCGAATGATGTCGATGCCCTGCCAGGTCTCCTGTTTGGGAAAGCGGTTGGCGGTGTTGTCGTAACCGCGATCGCTCGCAATCACCGTCACCTTGTGACCGTTGCCGGCCAATTCCAAAGCCAGGTCACTCAGATGTTGTGCGGTCGAGGCAACATCAGGATAGAAACACTGGTTAAGCAGGAGGATCTTCATATCCACCGAGTAATGAGTGATGAGTGATGAGTGATGAGTGATGAGTTATGAGTGATGAGTTACGAGTGATGAGTGATGAGCTTACTTGGTAATCGGGTGATAATATGTTCGACTCTGCTGAAATCACCGTCGCAAGGCTTCGCGCCTACGCTCAACCGAGACCCGTAAGCCGCCGAGTATCTGTCCCACTTCCGTGGCCTGAGACATTAGTCGCTCAAACGTCGGCAGGGCCAGGTAACCGACGTCAAGCGCCACGTATAACTGCGTGCGAAGCTCGGCGCATGAGCCTTTAGCTATGGAAAGAAACTGATGGAACTCGGAGGGCCTACCTCGTTCGAATCCTTCCGTCAAATTCGACATGCTGGAAACTGCGGCTCGTCTGATTTGGTCCTTAAGACCAAAATCTCGCACGAAACCGCCCTCGCTTGTAACCTGATAGATAGCGGCAGTTAGCCTTCGTGCTTTCTGCCAGGCAATGAAATCCTCAAACCGATTTATCCTCTTAGACATAATCTCCTCCTGAAGTTAGCTTAAGCGAAGGTTCAGCGGCTTCCATTACTCAATCACTCATCACTCATCGCTCATCACTCATCACTCATAACTCAACACTCATCACTCATTACTCATTACTCATCACTCATCACTCATTCCTCAATGACCTTACTCATTCTCGCACTCTGCATCGGCTGCCTGATCCTCTTAATTACCTGGGGTAAAGTGAACCCCTTTCTTGCGTTTTTAGTTGTTTCGATCCTCGCTGCGATATTCCTCGGAATTCCTATTGACAAAGTGGCCCGCTCAGTAGACAAAGGTATCGGCGACACACTGGGTTCATTGGTAATTGTGATTGTACTAGGCGCCATGCTTGGAAAGCTGGTTGCGGAAACAGGCGCTGCTCAAAGA
>DATGYM010000334.1:0-3367 GCA_035297925.1 Pyrinomonadaceae bacterium
TCTCGGTGGAACTCGGGTGTTTCAAGCTGTTAAATCTGTTGCTGTCATAGAAACCACCGAGAGTGTACTGTCCCGGCAAAGCAGTGTCGGTATCAGCGTGGTTTAAGAGGTAATTTGCCTGAACTATCGACAGCGCGCCGCGGTTGCCTTCCTGCAATGAGAAGTCGAGGCCCCCTTTGGCCCCGCCAGAAGAGTGTTGATTGGTGTTGAATATCCCGGCCAGCAATTGAAACTTCGGCGTCAGGTTGTAAATCCCCTGGGCACCCCACTGAACACCCGGAGGATAAGCGGCAAAGCTGGGATCGTTTATCACAAGATGACCGGGGATAGGGTTAATACCGCCGTTCATAAACTGATTGAGCACCGGCATCGTGGCAAATGTGCTCTGAGGCGCTAAACGTCCACCCGCAATCACCAGCGAACCCCGCATTAATTGCTGCTGGAAATACATTTCACCGAGAGTAAGGTTATTCGTTCCATTATTGGGTGCGGTATATGCGCTCTGAGCCACGAAAACATTGCCGATATATTCGGCTGAAAGATTCTTCCCGCTCGACCAGGCGCCGCCAATATTGAATGAAAGCCCCGGAACATGAATGAGTTTTTCAAGATCCCAGAAAATCGCCGCCTGCAATGTTCCCGCATACGTGAATCCCCTTGATCGCCCCCCGCTCGGATTGCCCATGAGCTGGACAGTGTACGAAGCGGTCGGCGTGATGCCGACGTTATTTAAGTCGCTCCGAAATCCCGCCCAGTCTTGAGTCAAAGTTTCTTCGAGAAATTCAAATGGTCTGCCCGCGCATTCGCGATAAGCTCGATGAGGGTTAGCCGGCGATGGGCAACGGATCGAAGAGGGTTGATTCGGGGAATTTGACTGTGCGAAAACACCGGCCGAACTCATGACTGCAAGCAGGGCTGTAGGCAATAATCGGGTGATGAAACAAATGGGAGGGGCCGCAGACAAACACAAATTCAAGAAGCTGTTGAAAAACAGCGCAACATGTTTCGGCGAGCTCAGCAAACGGATTGTGTTGAACCGTTTCAATACTTATTCCGATTGTCCTGAACGTATCGAGGAATACAGGTCGGCCTCAACCGTCTGTTAACGCTTGAACAGTTTCCCGACTGCTCTACAGTTCCGTTGTTCCTGTTTCAGTCCGCGGATTGCGGTAGCGGAGCAGGTAAACGATTAAGCCCGCGAGGGCGGCCACGCTCAATACAAACAAGAAGTATCGGTGACGATGCAGGAAAGCCGCGATCGAGTGAATATCACGACCGAGGTAGTAGGTCCCAAGCCCCCAGCTGCACGTCCACAGGATTGCTCCGGCGATGTTATAAGCTGTAAAAGTCCACCAGGGCATCTTCAAAATGCCGGCAACGATTCCGTTCAATTGCCGTAGTCCATCGAGAAATCGAGCAAAGAGGATTGCGATACCGCCGTGGCGTTTGAAGAAATCTTCCGTGCGCTGCTGCCGCTCCGGGTTGACCCTGAACTTCAGTAGTAAAGCGCGACCTCCCCAGCGACCAATCACGTAACCGATGCTGTTGCCGACTGTGGCTGCGGTCGTCACAAGAAACAGAAGCAATACAATATTCATCCGTCCCTTAGCGGCCTCGATCGAGCTCGCCATCAGCAAAGTCTGGCCCGGCGTTGGAATCCCCATGCCTTCCACCATGACAGCTAAAAACGAGGCACTATAGCCATAACGCTCGATGAGCGGCTGCACTCTTGCCAGGGTGCGTTCGAAACTTCTCTCTGCGCGCGATCGCAGACTATCTCGCGGGCTTGACTCATCGCCACGAGCAACCGGGACCGCCACAAACATCACACCGAGTAAAACGACGGATAGAAGACGCATTGAAAGCCTGAGCCGCAACGTTCCAGAAAACGCTATCCTCGCATCAGCCTACAAGAAACTATGCCGATCAATTTGCGAACGAGAAGCATATAGACCGGAGACATAGGTACCAGGTGTACCGGAGACATGGGTAACATATGTCCCCCCTTGGTTTTTGACTTGCCAAGTCGAATGGAGATAAAGCTTCTATAAAAAACAGTAGGAGCTGTATATTGGACTTTGGTCCAAGATGGCTGAGGCAGTTGAGCTATGGGTGAGAAGCAATCTCTGCGGGCTTGATCAATCGCAAATAGCTGCCTGTTCCTTCCATCCCATCGAGCACGCTTCGTCGTACGGTCTTTTCGATTTTGCGATCTCGTTGAGTTAAGCCGGCTCACATCCCGCAGGTTTTTCTGATTGCGGCAATTTTATTGTCGATCATTCTGTTGTATTCGCCGGTAGCGACCTGCAGCTTAGTATTCTCCGTGCCGGTGACCAGCCCCATGACAATTCCCGCGGGAGCGATCGCCGTGGCGCCTAGCGCCGCCTGCTGCGCCGCGTTGGTTTTTTCTCCTTGCAGCACCCGGATGTCGCCTTCGGCGGTGGCGCAATTGATCGGCTGCTGCAGCGCCGATTCATTCGCCTGATATTGCGCCGCGCAGCTCGACGCGAAAGCAGCAAGCGCCAAACCACAAACAACCTTGGTTAATTTTTTTTGTTTCATCTTCATGTCTCCTTCGTTTAGTCGTGATGTGCCCAGAAAGCGCCAGCTCTGACGTTTCTCAGCCTTTCGTCTGGTAGATTATCGCGCTAGACGAGTGACCAGCCCGCGCAGAATCAGATAGGGCACAAGCGCCAGCACGATCGCGACGGTGATCGCTTCACCCGGATAGACGAAGTGCTCGGCGATAATCTGGTACACGACATCGAGCACCAGCGCCAGCACGAACACTCTCCCGACACTCTTCCATCCGTCCTTGATCCTGTCGGCGTCGTGGGCTGGGTCCGAGATGAGGGACCAGAAAAACGGCGGCTTGCCGGCTTTAGCGTCATTCAAACCCGAGCGAATCGCGAAAAACGCAGCCATAAGCGGCTGCAGCACAAGCCTGAACTTCATCGGCCCACTGACCCGGTCGACCAAGTCGCCAAAGAAACGCGGCCACATATCGTCCATAATGTCTCCTTATTATTAATGATCACCCCGACAACATTATTAATGATCACCCCGACAACAGCACAATCAGCCCGTACACCAGGCCGCCGATCATGAACGCCCGGAACCGCTCTCTCGGCGCATGTCCAGGCGGAGCATTCCGGTTCAGCCTGGAGCGTGGCCACCTGGCTCGCCCGGGACGGCCGCAAATCCCGGCATGATCTCGTGCCAGTGCCAGTGAATGGCTGACATGCGGAACACGATCGCCGCCAGCACCGCGATCAGCGTGATGTGAAGAAACGCCAGGCCCGATTTGGCCAACACCGTGTCCCGCTGGCCAGCACCGCCGTCAGGACCACGAACTCCAACGGCTTCA
>DATGYM010000335.1:0-6636 GCA_035297925.1 Pyrinomonadaceae bacterium
AAGGGCACGGCATGCCGTGCCCCTACATTTCGGCGACCGACAACGATGGAGGCTGGGGCCGGTCGCCACCAGTCCCGGTTCTGATTGGGACCGCGGGCGCCCCGCCCGCCCCCGCCCCAACAAGGGCACGGCATGCCGTGCCCCTACGTTTAGTCGACCGACAACGATGGAGGCTGGGGCCGGTCGCCACGGTCCCGGTTCTGATTGGGACCGCGGGCGCCCCCGCCCGCCCCCGCGCCAAGGGCACGGCATGCCGTGCCCCTACGTTTCGGCGACCGACGACGATGGAGGCTGGGGCCGGCGACGATGTCCTCAAAGCCGCCAGTGCTTTGCCGTCTTCCACTTAGTCGGATCAAAAAGATCATCGTCCAGATTCACGTTGGCGTGCATCTCCGAATACGATTCAGTCGTTGTTACCTTGCCATCGATCATGAAAACAACTTCCGGGGAAATCCAACCGCCGGCCAGACGCTCGTATTTATTAAACTGCGTTTCGGAGGTGAGCGAACCATCTTTTCCGGCCGGACGAAACATGCGTACGAAGTAGAGCCGCTCTTTATCGATCCAGAATTGGGGCGAATGCAGGTCGCCCGCTTTCGCTCCTACAACATAGACCGGTCGTCCCTGCCAGGTGTCTTCACGCAGCAGTGACAGGTCAAACTTCAATTGCTTTAATTTGGCCACTGTCTGTTCCACCGGCAGAAAGTAGACGTCGAAGGCGAGCAGGACCAACGGATGTATCAGCGGCCGTGAGTTTTCGAGCTTGCCGTCTTTGAATGTGTAGATGTTGCCATTGGCAAACAAGATTCCATTGCTGTCCATGACGGGTTCAAAATCTATTCGCAAGCGGCCCGGGATAGAGATCGCTTCATACCAGATTGCGATCTTCTTCGTGCCATCTTTTTCATAGTCGGTCGTGACCTGTTTGAACGTAGTATTTTTGTACCAGCTGTTCGCATATTTCTTCCGCATGGCGGCAACCAGGTCTTCCCCGGTTTTGATCTTTGCTGCGTGAACCGCCGGGGCCAGTGTCAGCAAACCGCAGAGGATTAGTAAACAACGCGTCATTCGTGCTCCTCGTTGTGCAGATTTCTCCAGGTGCTCCGCTCGTCCATTCGTCATGATAGACTCCTGCCACCACCTGAAAACGACTGGGTTCAACGGAACGCTGATTATGAGCGAAGCCGGAAATGAAGCCAAGCATTGAATGTAAATTTGAAAAGGAACATGCACGTCGCTTCCAACTGCAAAAGCGATGACTACTGACTGCTGAATAATTATGACGAACGCAAAGATCGGGATGATTGGACTCGGAGTCATGGGCCAAAACCTGGCGCTCAATATTGAGCGCAACGGTTTTCCTATTGTCGTTTACGACCGTGAACCGCCGGTGCGTGATGCGTTTATTGCGCGTGAAAGCGACAAGCGAGTTACCGCGGCCGCCACCCCCGAAGAATTTGTTCGCTCGCTTGAACTGCCGCGCAAAATCATTCTGCTCGTAAAGGCCGGCGATCCGGTTGACTGGACTATCAACCTGGTCAAGCCGTTCCTCAACCGGGGCGACATCATCATTGACGCCGGCAACTCGCATTTCAAAGACACTGAACGCCGTCAGCGCGAATTAAGCGACTCCGGCATTTTCCTGATTGGCTCAGGCACTTCCGGCGGTGAAAAAGGCGCGCTGTGGGGACCGAGTTTGATGCCCGGCGGCGACAGCCAGGCGTACGAACAGATTCGTCCGATTTGGGAAGCGATCGCCGCCAAGGTTCCCGACGGCCCCTGTGTTACCTATATTGGTCCCGCCGGCTCAGGACACTTCGTAAAAATGGTTCACAACGGCATTGAGTATGGCGACATGCAGCTCATCGCCGAAGTCTATGGAATCCTGCGCTACGGACTGGAACTGCCGGTTGAACAAGTCGCGGATATTTTTGCCGATTGGAACCGGGGCGAGCTGGAGTCTTATTTAATTGAAATCACAGCGAAGATTCTGCGCGTTAAAGATCCGGAAACCGGCAAACCTCTCGTTGATTTAGTTGTGGACAAGGCCGGTCAAAAGGGAACCGGTAAGTGGACCAGTCAGATCGCGCTGGATTTGGAGGTGCCGATACCAACCATCGATGCCGCTATTATCGCGCGCGTCTTATCGGCCCAGAAAGACGCGCGACTGGAGGCTAGTAGAAAGATCAACGCGCACACAACCAGACAGTTTGGCGAGTTTAACCAGGACCTGAAGAACCACATGCAAGGCGCGCTCTACGCTTCGAAAATCTGTTCCTATGCGCAGGGGATGAACCTCATTAAGGCCGGCTCAGATGAGTTTGGTTGGCAGATCAATCTCAGCGAGATCGCTCGCATCTGGCAGGCAGGCTGCATTATTCGCGCAAAGTTCCTGGGAAAAATAAAAGAGGCCTACCTGCGCACGCCTGATCTCAGCAATCTATTGCTTGATGCCGAGTTCAATCGAATAGTTGAGGAGGCGCAGGAGGGCTGGCGGATCGTAGTGAGTGGGGCCATGCGGCAGGGGTTGCCGGTGCTGGCGATGTCGTCAAGCCTGGGATACTTTGACATGTACCGAGCGGCCCATCTGCCTTTGAACCTGACCCAGGCGCAACGTGATTTTTTCGGCTCGCACACGTATGAACGGGTGGACAAACCCAATTCAGGTTTTGTTCATAGTGAATGGGAAGAACTACTGGAGAAGCAGAGCTAGAGGTCAGAGGACCGAGATCGGGCGGTCAGCCATCGGAGCAGATCGCCGGCCTCCGGCCCCTGACCGCGGCTCTTAACAGTGCACGTAACCCAGTAGCCAGAACACGATGATAAAAATTACGATGGTGGATATGCAGCCACCACCGAACTTCCAGGCTGCTGCTCCCGCAAGCAATCCGCGTAGAGGCCCTTCCATAATTTATCTCCCAGTCAGGCAATTAAAAGTCGCCGCTGTCGTTCCAGGATTTAGCGACCGGCGGCTGCCTTAAGCTGCTGTTTCTTTGCTTCTTCCATACGCGTTCCCAGCGCCTCGGCTTGTTTGTCGCTCAAGACTTTCCGGGCTTTCGGGAACATGTCGCCTTCCTCTTCCTCGACGTGATGCTCAACATTCTCCTTGAGGACCGTAAACTTGGCAGTCCACTCTTCCTGGTCCTTGTTCATCGATTCCAATTCACCGAGAAGTTGTTTGACTAAACGATGTTCCTCAAATGCCTCCAGCGTTATGTCGCGAGTTTCGTCCGCTTCTTCCAGTGCGGGATAGAAGATGGTTTCCTCGATGCGCGCATGCACGTCCAACTCAGTTTTGAGTTGGGTGAATAGCTCTTCACGAGTTTTCACGCCGCGCTCTGTGGTTGAATCGAGTTTCTCCATAATTCCGGCGACCTTCTTATGATCGGCCTTCAAAAGTGCAAATACATTCATCTTTAATTCCTCCTAAGTTACTGCTGATTCTTTCAGTAGCTGAATATTTTGGTAACAAGGAAGATGAGTCCTGATGGACTTACCCTCATTGCGAACTCATAGGCGAACAACAATCGCTTCAATGGCACAAGCCATTACTCAACGACCACCGCCACCTTTTTGGCCACCGCCACCTTGTCCTTCTCTATCGTTAGCCATGTTCGTCCCTCCCTTTGTTCGAAAGTTAAACTTCGCCGGGCTGTATTGTTTAGGTCGTAATATTTCAGGTAACCGTTATGACAGCTGCCGTTCGCACGTTAACCGAACAGTTTTTTGCATCAGTTAGCTCTCTCGGCAATAGCAATGCCAAGGGATCAATCACGCGACTGCATTCCGTCTCATAAAACTCAGCAGCGATCTTTCGGCCGCGTGCAATTTTCTACCGCGGTAGGAAAGCAGTTCATTCAGTGTCGTAAAGTATCGGTTGATGATCTTGCCGCGCTCGAAGCTCTGGATGATCTCGGGGCAGATGTAAGAACTTCGGCAGACAGCAACGGTGTTCCCCAATACGTCCGCAGTCTCTTTGATCGCTTCCACAACCTTGCGTTTTCGCAGCGACGGTTTTTCGACCAGTTCAGTGCCTATGCGTGCCAGCGCAGAAGCGCATACCAGTGTGCCGGCCCAGGTGCGGAAATCTTTCGCTGTGAAATTCTCACCCATAACTTCGCGAATGTAGTCGTTGATGTGATGACGCGTAACGTTCACGAATTCGCCATTGCCGTTCTGATACTTGAAAACCTCGCGCGAAGGATGTTTGAGCAGCGCGCGTACCACCTTTGCCACCCGAGCGTCCTTCAACTGCTGCGACTGCTGCACTCCCGATTTCCCGCGGAAATCAAATTCCACTACATCGCCTTTAACCTTCACGTGCCTCGGCCGCAGCGTAGCCAGTCCGTAGCTCCCGTTCTCGCTTGCGTAGACCTGACTGCCGGGACGCATAAAGCAGGTTGAAAGAATTCTCAGGATCGAAGCCATGACAGTTTCTTTTCCCAAACCCGGCTGCTTTATTTGGGCGGACACCGTCGCGCGCATTTTTGGCAAAGCCTCGGCAAACTTGATAACACGCTTAAACTTTTTGGCTGCGCGCTTGCGCACGTGATTGGCATGATAGAGATACTGCAAGCGCCCAGCGGCGTCTCGACCGATCACCTGGACCGCGGCACCGGCAACGGAACTGATCCAGACGTCTGTCCACGCCGGCGGTATTCTCAATTCATCAATTCGCTTGAGATCTGCGGCGCTAACTCGTTTGCCATCGGTCCGCTTGTACTTAAATCCCCGCGAGGGTGTTCCGCGACGCTGTATTCCCGTTTTCTGGAGATGTTCAAACCTTGTCATTTAAAATTTCGCACATCAGCTTTCGTGAGCCTTTGAAAGGCGGTCGACAGTTAAGCAAAAACAATCGATCCCGAATTTCGAGAATCTAATCGACCCCGTAACAGTTCAGAGAGACGCACCGAACTGACCGGGGTCGATCTTTTGTTAGCGGATCCAGAAGTAAACCTTACGTTCGCTTTTGATCGCCGCGATCTCCCTGACCAGACCTGACTTTTGTTTTAGCCTTCTGCTTCACATCCCGAGCCAGTGATCGCCCCTGATCGTCGGATTCCTTAAACTGGCCCTTTGTATCGCGACGAACGTAACGCTTGTCCGTACCTGTATCCACCAATTCTCGCTTGCTGTTTTCGCTTCTATTTGGCACCACAACCTCCTTTTGGTTCTTGAGTGCAAAATTCAATATGAAGCATCTTGTGTAGGCTTCCTGTACAGCTACTGGAAGCACTGTTTAGTAACAGACCACGCTTTACACCGTTAACGATGCTACTCAGCGGGCTTGGGCAATCGTAATGCCAGCAATTTACTCAAAGAAAATCTCACGCTCGACAATATGGTCGGGCGCGAATGCGCGCGGTTGATCGACTGAGTTCCATTGGGCTCACAATTTGCAGAGTGCGGGACACTGATTAGTTAATCTCGTGATGGAGGATCAGACAATGCCGAGAGGAGACAAAAGCTCTTATAGCGACAAGCAAAAGCGTCAAGCCGAACACATCGAGGAAAGCTATGAGGATCGCGGTGTTTCAAGCAAGGAAGCTGCTTCCCGAGCCTGGGCCACGGTGAACAAGGAAACCGGCGGTGGGAAGAAGAGCGGTTCAGGTCGCGGCAAGACGGAAACTCGCAGCGCCTCAAAAAAGGGCGGCAAAAAAGCGGGCAAGAAGAAAGCTGCTAAAAAGAGTGGAAAGAAGTCCTCGAAAAAGTAGTGCTTGTAAAATTCTGACGCTGCTTGGTGGGGAAACCACCGCAGCTTAGTTAAATACTTTCAACAGGAGGGAAATTATGGGAGACGATAGTGGAGGTGGCAGTGCAGGGGTCGTGGCGGTATTGGTGATCTTTGTGATCATCGTGGTCGCCGCGTTATTTGTTTTTGGCGGCAGGTTCCTTGGCGGCAATAAAAAAGTGGACGTCAATATCAGCACGCCCTCGAAGTAAACCAGGATAGAGTCTATTTTAGATTACAAGACCTGCAGGTCCACACGGCTGATGAGACGAAGGTGGTCAAGCCAGGAGTAATGGCGCAAGCCGCCGGACACTATCCGCTTAGCTGAACCGTAGCCTGCTCCGCGTGGCGTTACAGCACGTTCGTCACGCGGCTTTTCTCGTGTTGGGACCTGTTTTTAAGGAGCGTTAAGATGAACGGTGTATTTCGCAAATTTTCAGTCGCGGCTGCAAATGCCCTCGGCTCATCGTGGATGTTTATCGCCAATGTCGTATTGATTCTTGTATGGCTGGCCTGCGGACCAATATTTCGTTATTCCGATACCTGGCAATTGCTTATCAATACCGCCACCACGGTTTTCACATACCTCGCCGTTTTCTTAATTCAAAACACGCAAAACCGCGATGCCATTGCTATTCACTTGAAACTCGATGAATTGATAAAGGGCGTCGGCGGCGCACGCACGCACCTCGTAAATCTGGAAAATTTATCCGACGAAGAACTGCTCGCATTGCAGGACGAGTTTACGAGGCTCGCAAATAAGCACGCAAAACCAAAGCCCGGGCAGAGTACAGTGCCCGGTATGGCGCAAAGCGAGGCGACTTGACCTGGAGTGCCGGCCGCTTAAAGAGCAGTGGGCAGAAAACGATTGTGTTCTGGAATTCGCGTGACAATAGGCATTGTTT
>DATGYM010000336.1:0-2877 GCA_035297925.1 Pyrinomonadaceae bacterium
ATCGACTCCCTCTCCGACCTCACCGACTCCGCCAACCAGGCATATCACCGGCAGCGGCGTGTTCAAGCTATACATTGACACAGGCACTGGTTTAGTGCGCTCGACTGAAGCGACGCAGGGCACAGGGTCTGAGATTCTTGATGCTGCAGCAACGAAGACTTATAGGCGATGGCGCCTGAAGCCAGAACTGCTGCGCCGCTATCGTGATGCCGCTGCGCCGGACAAAGTTATCGTCAGAGTTCCTGTGACTTTCTAGATGTGAGAAGACCTAACCAAACGATGAAGCCGAGGACCCAGCTCGCCGACTTTCTCTGACATATAGTTTTTTACGGAAATTTTGGATGCCGATTTGGCACTGAGATCGCGGTTGATCTCTTGCCATGTTTTCCTGCAAACTGCCTCTGTTGGAGGCAGAAATAGATTGCATGCTCCTTGAGCGCAGTCTTAACAGATTATTTGAAGGAGAATTCTTTATGAGATGGACACTCGTTATAGCCGTCCTGACCCTTACACTAACCTCTATAGCCCTAGGGCAAGAGCAGAGCGCAAACAAGGATCAAAGAAGCAGCGTTGAGCAGGCCGTAAGACAATTGGATAATGAACGGATTCAAGCGCAGATCGGTGCCGATGCGGCGGCCCTTGACCGCATCTACGCTGATGATTTTATTGGCGTAGGACCAAGCGGCACGGTGAGAACCAAGGCGCAGGTGATTTCGGATTTCACGTCGGGTAATTTGAAATTTCAGTCTATCACCACCGACGAGGTTCAGGTGCGCATCTACGAAAACACTGCTGTGGAGACTGGCCTCTCAACGATGGTTGGGCAAGACAAAGGCAAAGCTGTTCCCCGTGACACTCGGTTTACCAGAGTATGGGTAAAGCAGCAAGGGCGCTGGCGCTTGGTTGCCAATCACTACTCTTCACGGATTGCGCAGCATTAACGCAGGGCTAACGGGGCCATGATCGTCGTTAAAGCGCGCCTAACGAAGCGTCCGGCCAATCGCTGGCCGGTGTGAACGTCCACGTGGTTTTATGAAACAGTTCTCGATGCTTGCGAAGCTCGCTCTTGCCAGCGTTGGCCCAACTCGGTCTCATTTTTACACGACATATAGAACCGGCCGGGCGACCGCTGCTGAACTGGGTTGGACAGTGACCAGCGCTACAAGCCCGATGCTAGCTAACCGGTAAGACCTACAATGGAAGCACCTTTACATATCACTCCGTTCTCGATCCACATCGAGCCAGAGATCTTGTCTGACCTCCGAGAGCGCATTCGTAAGACCCGCTGGCCTGATCAGGCACCAAGCGCGGCTTGGGAGCAGGGGACTGACCTTCAATACCTTAGGCAGTTGCTTGAGTATTGGGCCGGCGAATTCGATTGGCAGGCACAAGAGCGCGAGCTGAACGCGGCCACTCAGTTCCGCGCCGAGCTCGACGGCGTGCACATCCACTTCGTCCATGAGCGGGCCCGACACGGGCACGGTGTTCCGCTGATTTTGACCCACGGCTGGCCGAGCACGTTCGTCGAGCTGCTTCCGCTCGTGCCATTCCTGACCGATCCACATGCCCATGGCATCGACGGTCCCGTTTTTGACGTGGTCATACCTTCCCTTCCTGGTTACGGGTTCTCCGAACGGCCCCGTCGGACGGGCGTGAACTACCAGTACGTCGCCGGGCTGTGGCACCGCCTCATGCGTGGCTTGGGTTACGAGCG
Organism: Pyrinomonadaceae bacterium; assembly: GCA_035297925.1. GTDB lineage: Bacteria > Acidobacteriota > Blastocatellia > Pyrinomonadales > Pyrinomonadaceae > PSRF01. Next base: position 1,715 of record DATGYM010000336.1, read on the forward strand.
CTACGGTGCTCAAGGCGGAGATTTCGGGGCCGGGATTGCCACCTTTATGGCGTTGAACAATCCCAAGCCAATGATTGGCGTCCACCTGAGCAATCTGGAGATTGCTCCTTACACTGGACCAGGGTCGCGGCCACTGTCCGCAGCGGAGAGAACTTATCGCGAGCGCAACGAGGCATTCTGGCAGGAGGAATACGGTTACAAGGCAATCCAGTCCACGAAGCCCCAGACGCTCGGATACGCGCTGAACGACTCGCCCGCTGGGCTCGCTGCTTGGATTCTGGAAAAGTGGCGCTCTTGGGCAGATTCCCACGGTAATCTCGATGAGCGGATCTCCCGCGATTTCTTGTTGACCATGGTGACGCTCTACTGGGTAACGCAGACGATCACATCTTCTATGCGGGATTACTGCGACAACGACAACAAACGGTTCCGAATCACGCTTGGACAACAGGAGTTTGTCGACGTGCCAACTGGCATCGCCGTTTTCGCCAATAACTTTGTCGATGAGGGAACACCTCCCCGCGAATGGGCCGAACGTCTGTATAATGTTCGCCGGTGGACGCCGATGCCGAGAGGCGGTCACTTCGCGGCAGCCGAGGAGCCCGAGCTGCTCGCCCGCGATATCGCAGCGTTCTTTGCCGGTTTATGAGTCTGTTCGGGCCTGACCAGGCAATGCAGCCAACGGCCCAATTCCGAAATATGCTCACCGTCTTTGCCACGACACCCTGCCGTGGCTTATCTCTGTCTCGTTAGATCACATGAACGCCGTCTCGCGCTACTTAGACTAAGATCGACTGGAAAGCGCGATGCCTCTCAAGCTGTAGGACCTGAGTTTCAGGCATATCATTCGCAGTATCGGGCATCGTACCCATACAGTTACGGATTAGGAAGCCAACTTTATCGGAAACCATACGCCAGCGCCCAATGCGTGTGGGCTGTCGGCGATTCCTCCACGCTAACGATGATAAAGTAACTACCCGTGGCCTTTGGAGTGACGTGGGCAGCCGCAAAGTGACCTTTCTCCCAACTGTCTGGTTGTTCCGCGAGTTTTCCGTCCGAATTATAAATATGAACGGACACCTTTGCATGATCGACTTCTGTTCCCAGCCAGAACCAATATTCATTCCCTTTAAACAATTGTTGCCGCACCGCTTTCCTTTCAC
>DATGYM010000337.1:0-14936 GCA_035297925.1 Pyrinomonadaceae bacterium
TTTATTGAGCGAGTGACGGCGAGCAGTTCCGCCGCGATTCGTTCAACGAAGCTCTGGCCCTGGAGTGTCAGACGAGACTTGTCCGTTCCCATGCGCCGAGACTTTCCGCCGGTGAGAATAAAACCTTCGAGTAAATCGCCCATGAAAATCATCTTAGTATCTCGGGGGTGGTTCGGGAAATAGTGGGATTCGGCCAAGGAACGTTTTTGTGGGCGCGAGCGTCTAAGTCAACACCTTGACCCCTGCCGGAGCGAAAGCTATAGTCGCCCAGTGCACTGGTCAGGCCGCACGTTTGGCAGTAGGCAAGAAAAGGTAATTCCTTAATGAGAAGCTTTGCAAAAGTTCTTGTAATCGCGGTTTTGGTTGCGGTTTTTTGCGGTATGTCGCTCGCGCAAAACGCCGCTGTCCCAACTGTCGCCAAAGACTCAAGGCTGTTTGCCCTTGAGGATCTTCGTCCGGGTATGAAGGGAAGCGCGCGCACGGTGTTTTCGGGAACCGAACCACAGGAGTTTGGCGTCGAAATACTCGGCGTGCTGCCCGGTTATCCCGCGCCGCGCCAGTCAGCCATCATCGCCCGACTTACCGGCGCAAACGTCGAGAAGACGGGAGTGTTCGCCGGGATGTCGGGTTCCCCCGTTTACATCGATAACAAGTTGGTGGGCGCAATCGCGTTCAGTTTTCCTTTTTCAAAAGAAGCGATTGCGGGCATCACGCCCATCCAACAAATGATCGACGTCTTTGAAAAAGGCTCAGCCGGGGAGACTCAACGGCAGAAGGAACCGCGGGCGGTGTCATTCGCGCAACTTGCGTCTACTGAATGGAAGGCTACCTTGCCCAAGCCTATAGTCGGCTCTACTTCGCTGATTGCACCCGTGTCTGCTGGTTCACCACTCATGCCGCTACTTGGTCAACAGATGGCCCCCATCGCGACGCCGCTCGTCTTTAGCGGTATTAGCCAGGAATCGCTGGCGATGTTTGCGCCCCAGCTTATGGCGAATGGTCTGTTGCCTGTTTCCGGCGCCGGCGGCTCGGCGGGTATCACATCGCTCGCGAAGGCAACTGAAAAGACGCTGACTCCGGGAACATCAGTCAGTGTGCAGTTGGTTCGTGGCGACTATTCCATTGCCGCAGCCGGTACTGTGACGTTTCGCGATGGCAATCGCATTTACGCCTTTGGCCATCCCTTTCTGAGTTTGGGTGCTTCGGACATGCCGATGAGCGAGACGGCTGTCGTTACCGTAATTCCGAATGTCAACAACTCTTTCAAACTTTCAGTGCCGGGCGCCATGATGGGCTCGATTTCTCAGGATCGTGCTTCCGGAGTCTTTGGCCTGTTGGGTCAGGCGCCGAAAATGATTCCGGTAAAAATTAATTTGCACACGAGCCGCGATCGGACCGAGACCTATGTTTATGAGATCGCGAACGACTCGTTCCTGACGCCGCTGCTGCTTAACATCACGGTCTTTAATACGATTACCTCGAGCGAACGCGCGCTTGGCGATTCCACGATCACAATCAAAGGCGCCATAAACGTTAAAGGACAGGAACCAATCGAAGTCGATCGCCGCTTCTCAGCCGGCAACTCGCCGGTACTCGCCGCCGGATCCGTCGCCGGTCCAATCAGCTCGCTGTTAGGCAGCGGCTTTGACGATGTCCAGATTGAAGGCGTAACCCTGGATATTTCATCCACCGACACGAAATATGCGGGCACGCTGGAACGAATTGCGCTCAGCAAGACTGAAGCTCGCCGTGGCGAAAAGATCGAGATTCAAGCCTACGTGCGTACGGAGTCAGGCAAGCAATTCGTGCAGCGTATTCCGGTGCAGATTCCCGAAGATGCCACTCCGGGCCAGTTGCTGGTTTTCGTCGGCGATGGTGGCGCGCTGCAGGAAGGTTCAGCGGCCCGTGCTTTTGTCCCACAGGATTTAGGACAATTAGTGAAGGCCATCAACAAGGTGAAGAAGAGTGACCGCCTTTACGTGAAGCTATTTCGCATTACCCCCGGCGCGGTCATCGGTACCAATGAACTGCCAAACCTGCCACCGTCTGTAGTCGCTACGCTCAACAGCGACCGAAACTCGGGCGGCTACACGCCTACGGTATTGTCAGCGGTTTATGAAATGGAGTTGCCGCCGGCAGAGTTCGTTATATCAGGCCAGCAGTTGATTGGACTCGACATCGTGCCCTAAAGAGCACTTCAGCTAAGCAAAAGTTATGAGGCGGGCCGCAGGGTCCGCCTTTTTCTGCGGTGATTTCGACGACTTCGCGACCGGGCAACGGAACATCAAAAACCGCGCGATAGCGACCGGCCAGGGATTCGACTCTAATACGAACTGCTCCGCTGCAATTACGAGGATCGAGTGTTCAGCCGGTCGCTAGCGCTTGCGGCTCTGATGTTCGCAATAATCAGCGGAGCGGGCTAACCGGTGTTCTTTGAGGCATCAGCGGTTCTTCACGACGAAGAGAAAGCGCGCTTTTGAACGCGGCAAGAGCTCCGCCTCGCTTTCGAATCCCAGACTCTCGATGCGTTTTCCCAACCGTTGTCCACCAAAAAGTAATAGCGTGGCTTGTGCCGGCGTCCATTCCAGCAGGTGCCAAAGCATCGCTTCAAAACGCTCAAGAGCACGACAGGTCACGAAGTTAACCGGCAGAGTGGCGACGTTTTCGAACCGTTCATTGATGACGCTGGCTCTTGCCGACACGCCGGTTTGTGTCAGCGCTTCACGTAAGAAGACAGCTTTCTTCTGCCCCGCCTCTATCAGAGTTGCTTGCAGATCCGGTCTTACGATCAGACAAGGCACGATCGGCAATCCGCCACCGGCGCCGACCTCGGCAACCCGGGCATCAACTGGTAGATGCTTTAGTAACACCAGTGATTCAAGTATATGCCGGGTTGCAAATTCTTCAGGTGAACAAGGCGCGATCAGATGTACGTGCGCGTTCCACAACGTCAGCAGTTCGTAATATTTTGACAAGCCATCGAGAGCAGGCGCAGTTAGAGCGACTCCGTAGTCGCCGGCCTCGCTTTCCAGAGCAGCCCTGAACATTCCCGTCTGTACCTTTGTCTTCATTTATCCTTTGTCTGCTGCGGGCAATGCATGCGATGCTTATTCATTCCCACTTATTTTTTGGCTGCTTTGAGTTTATATGATTGAAGACCTGGCTGAACAACTAACCGGCGAACTGGCCAAGCAACACGAGCAACTGGGACGTGCGGTGACGGCTATTATCACGGAGTATGCCGGCAGTCTTGACAGCCGGAAGGTGACATCGAAAGCTTCGCCGCAGGAATTGGAAGAACTGTTTGACGAACCGTTGCCCGAGACCGGAATCTCAGCTGGCGAGATCCTGGGCCAATTTGTCAGCGACGTGCTTGAGCATGCGATGCAGGTTCCCAGCCCACGCTATTACGGCCAGTTTAATCCGACGCCCTTGCCCATCGGCGTCTGGGCCGATGCATTGGCGTCAGCCCTGAATCAAAATGCCGGCGCGTGGCGCAATGGTCCCACTTCCGCGATGATCGAGGCGCGGGTGCTGCGCTGGTTGTGCGAATTGATTGGCTACGGCCCGGAAGGTTTTGGCGTTCTAGCCAGTGGCGGTACGGAAGCAAACTTGATCGCGCTTAAATGTGCTCGAGACCGGGCCCATCGCGCTGCGGTTGCCACGGGATTGCGATCTGCGTCGGGCGAGCTGACGGTTTACGCTTCTGAGCAATGTCATTTTTCGATCGAGCGGAGCCTTGACATTCTCGGTCTCGGACGCGCGAGCCTGCGCAAGATTGATACGGACGAAAACTTTCACATCCGTCCGGAGGTGCTGCAAAAGCAAATCGAAGCAGACCGCAAAGCCGGTTGCATACCTTGCTGCATCATAGGAGTTGGCGGCACTACGTCTACGGGAGTAATCGATCCACTTGACCAGCTGGCAGCCATGGCCCAGGAGAACAATTGCTGGTACCACGTGGATGCGGCGTATGGGGGGACGCTCGCATTTTCCCGGCAGCACCGCGCGAAGCTCAAGGGGATTGAGCTCGCCGACTCAATTACTTTCGACCCGCACAAGTGGATGTTTGTGCCCTTTGCCTGTGGCGCCGTTTTGGTGCGCAATGGCGGTCGGGTTTTGCGAGATGCCTTTGATATCACGCCGGAGTATTTGAATGAAGATCGCGGCGGAGCTGATGTCGAATTTGATTTTTTCCGCTATGGTCAAATGGGCACGCGCCGGTTCAGTTCGTTAAAACTTTGGATGGCGTTGAAATTCATGGGCCGGGCAGGCTATGCCGCCGTCATCGAACGCCAAATAGAATTAACTCAGTATCTTGCCGAGCGCCTCGAGGAGTTAAGTGATTTCCAGCGTGTATCGCCAGTTGAAACTGCGGTCTGCTGTTTCCGTTTTTTACCCGCGAGCGTGATAAAGGCAGATTGCGCGGTGCAGGATCGTCTGCAGCAACGACTGCAGCAAGCTATTGAGCGCGACGGAGCAGCCTGGATAACAACTACGGTGCTCAACGGGAGACGCGCGCTGCGTGTCAATGTCAATAGCTTTCTCACGCGGCGTCGTCACATTGATGATTTGGTAGACTTGCTGGCGCGCACGAGTAAAGCCATTAGCTGACCTCTTTTGGGGTGCGCTGACCTGTCAGCGCTTTTTATCCAAGGCGGCTTGACGCCACATGCTTCGAGTTTGACCATTGCTCGCGATCAGTCGCGACCGACCAAAGCGCTGACAGGTCGGCGCACCCCAAAGGTTTGCGTGATGCCTCTTAGAAACCACTTCTCAATTGTTTGTCTCCTGCTGACCTTTGTGGCCACTGCCGCCGTCATCAGCCTTGCCGCACAAACTGAGTCGCCCCGTTCTCTACCCGCAATCAAATCCCAGGCTGAGTTTGATGCAATGGCAGTCACTTACGATCCGGACACGCCTTACGCGCTGCCGCACGTCCTTTTCGTCATCGACCGCAAGGATCAAAACAAGATTTATTACGTCAACACAAAGCGTTATGCCTTTCACAAAGACTTCGTAAACGGCACTTATCTTTCTCTCGAACGCGGACGCGAGTTTTTTGAGAATAATTATCTAAAACCCAATCGGCGTTTCATCCTGGGCACGATTGCCTATCAAACGCCCCTTAAGCGCTGGACCTTCGAATTCTGGGAAGGCGATCTGGTTCCCCCCGAACAAATCAAGCTCGCTGCGGATGTCATTAAAGCGACGTTTTTCGCGGCGGTTGCTTACAAGCCAAACTCGATTCGCCAGGACGAAGCTTCGCGCAATCTGGCAGGACTCGTTCGCGTTTTGCAGAGCGACATCGCTAAAGAACAGGAGTATCAGGCGCTGAATGTCGCCCGCGGTTTGGGACGTATTCATATCATTCCCAGGCTTGATGAACACGTCGAAATCGGATTCAACGAAATACTCGTGCTAAACGAAGTGCCCGTGCAACTACCGCCGGTGGCGGGCGTCATCACGTCGCAACCCTCGACGCCGCTGTCGCACATCAACCTGCTGGCAAAGGGCTGGGGGATTCCCAATGCTTACGTAAAAAACGCGCAGGCGCTGCTGCAACAATATGACGGCTGGTGGGTGGAGTTTGATGCAAAGCGTGACGGCTACACGATCAAACGTGCCGACATAAATCAATTGCGCGAATATGAGCGGCGGCTCTCCCAGCGCCTTGATGTGATGAAGCCGCGCTTCAATCTTGACGAGACGCGCCTGCTGGGACTGGCGCAGCAGCGCGCACAATCCGCAATCGCTTTCGGCGGCAAGTCGGCAAATCTTGGCGAGGTAATGCATGCGCGTCTGCCGGGCATTGTAGTCCCGAGCGGATTCACGATCCCCTTCTACTACTACGACGAGTTTTTAAGAGCAAACAAACTGGACGACGCAATCTATGCGCTGTTGAACGATCAGAAATTTGTGCACGATCCCGCGTACCGGCGAGAGAAGCTGGCGAATCTCCGCGAACGCATCAAGCAGGGGAAGTTTGACGAACGGCTGCGCGCGCAGATTCTGCGGCGGGTGAAGCAGGAGTTTCCCGGCAAGGGTTTGTTTGTCCGCAGTTCTTCCAACTCTGAAGACTTGCCGAACTTCAGCGGCGCCGGACTTTATACGACAGTTCCGAATGTGCGGGAGCCGGATCAACTTATCGATGCTGTAAGAACAGTCTGGGCCTCCTTATGGAATTTCGAAGCTTACGAAGCTCGCGAGCGCGCGGTGATCGATCACTCGAAGATTTTCATGGCGGTACTGATTCAGGAGGGCATCAACTCGGAAAGCTCCGGAGTGATGATAACAACCGATCCATTCGACAAGGATAACAAGGGCGCGATCTACATCAGCGCCAAAAGAGGTCTGGGCATAAAGGTTGTCGAGGGGAAGAAGGTAGCGGAGCAGATTATTTTTCGCGAACGGGCAAACGCCGTTCAGGTGTTGACGCGGTCGGATGAAGACAGCTTGTTAACGTTTGACGAGCATGGCGGTGTCAAGGAAGTCGCGATAACCGGCGAGCGAGTTGTCTTGACTGACGCTGTGATTCGTCGCTTAGTGTCGGCGGGAAATGCAATCAAGCGCGTATTCGGCAGTCGCGATCAGGACATTGAGTGGGCTTACATGAAGGGTCAGATTTATATTGTCCAGTCGCGACCGTTTATCGCGGGCGGTTAAAATGTAAAGCGAACTGGCAGGTTGAAGGTGACTTTGATTGTTTAACTCCCTGTCGTTTTCACGGCGTCAAGATAAAGACAAAACCAGGAGCTGCCGCTTCCGGCTCTTGATTGATGGCAGATGCAGACTAACAGTTTGCACCACAAAAATATGACTAACATTTTTTTGGATGACATTCTCAAAGGGCGCGTCGCGTTTGTAACCGGTGGCGGCACCGGTATCACCGGCGGTGTGGCTCGGGCATTAGCAGAGGCGGGCGCGAATGTCGCATTGGTGAGCCGCAGCAGCGAACACGTGGAGGCTGCAGCCAAGGCCATCAACGATGCGCGTGCCCGGGGCAGTAGCCCGACTCTTAGGGAGGACTTAACCGGTAACATCGGCGAGGCGTTTGCCGTTGCTGCCGACGTCCGCAATTTCCCCGAGATCGAAGCAGCGATTGAGGCGACCGTAGCGCGCTTCGGCAAAATCGATATCGTCGTCAACGGCGCCGCGGGAAATTTCCTGGCAGCCGCGGAGAGCTTATCGCCCAACGGATTCGGAACTGTGGTGGACATCGATCTTAAGGGCACGTTCAATGTTTGTCGCGCCGCTTTTGCACAGCTCAAAGAGCATCAGGGCCAAATCCTGAACATCAGCGCCACGCTCCATTACCTCGGCACGCCCATGCAACTTCATGTTTCGGCGGCGAAGGCGGGAGTGGATGCGCTCACGCGTAACCTGGCGGTTGAATGGGGACGTTACGGCATTCGTGTAAATGGAATTGCGCCGGGTCCGATTGAAGACACTGAGGGAATGAAGCGGCTGGTTCCCGAGCCGGTAAAGGAAAAACTAAAGAAGAACATTCCGCTCGGCCGCTTCGGCCGCATCAGGGATATTGAAACGGCCGCAGTCTTTCTCTGTTCAGAGGCAGCGAGTTTCATTAACGGAGCGACTCTGGTGGTGGACGGAGGGCAGTGGCTGCTTGGCAGCAGACTCGCCTAAGCCATAACTGTAACTAGCTAATCGCTCCCTCGCGGTCGGGCTACTGCCCCGGGAGCCGCGAATTTGAAGTGGATGTGATTCAACGGAAATTAGAGATCATGACAGCATCGCTGCGCGAGGCGCCGCGCACGATTGCGACGCGGCGACCATCGCGGCTCCATTCACGGCGCAAAATGCCTTCACCTTTGAAATCAGTTATCTGCCTGGCTGTGCCGCCGGCGAATGGCTGTGACCACAGATTGGTGACGCTGCCCCGTTTATCAACGTAAGTAATGGCGCTGCCGTCGGGCGTCCAACGAGCTCCCATATTCCAATAGACAGTTTGGGGCAGGTCGAACGTCTTGACGGCATCACCGCCGGCAAACGGGACAACGAGGAGCCGGGCCACGTTCTGGGCGTCGTTATGAAAGCAGGCGATAAATTTTTGGTCAGGCGAAATATCCGGATCGCTCGATGAGACATTTGTCAGTTGCACAGCCGTGCCGCCGCCCAGCGGAACTTTCCAAAGCACCAGCTTTCCAGAACTGTAGGAGGAATAGACGACCCACTGACCATCAGGCGAAATGCGCGGCTTGGTATCATAGTTTCCGTTCGTAAGTTGGGCGCTTTCACTGCCATCAATCTTAATGCGCCAGAGGTGTACTCCGTTATGTTCGGACACGAAAACCACATACTGATTGTTGGGCGAAACAACCGGGGCAAACTTCGCGAAGGTGTCGTTTGTGAGTTGCCTCTGATCTGTGCCATCGGCTTTCATTGCCCAAATCTCCGTGTTTCCGCTCGCACTCGAGACGTAAACGATGCTGCCGTCAGAAGTCCAATCGAGACCGGCGGCCCCTTCGTCACGCCCGTTAGTGATTTGAGTAGCACGATTCATATCGATGCTCGTCGAAACCCAGATGCTTGAAGTGAGGTCTGTTTGCGTTGCCACGAGCGCATTTGAGTTTGAGGTCAGGGAAATGTCGGTGTAGGAATTCAGATCGTGTGTGACCCTGCGCGCTTCCGCGGCAGGGTATGAAATCTCCCAGATTTGCTTGGCTGCCGTGGTGCCGCTATCACTGGCCGAAAACACGATAGCGCTGCCATCGTTTACCCAGACAGAGCGCCCAATGCCGTCCCAGCGCTGCGTGGTCAGCTCTTTCGACGAGCCGTCTTTTACGTTGATAACCATCATGGTCATCTGGGGGTTTTGACGATCGTCGCCGGCGCCGCAGGCGAGCAGCGTGGAATCCGGCGACCACGCCACACCACGAGATGCAAACCATTGATGTCCCGTCCGCGCGATGAGCTTGCGCTCGTTTGAGCCATCTGCGTCGGCAACGATTAGAGCGGATTCAGAGGCGTTGGCATCGTAGCGCTGGAAAGCTAAGCGGCTTCCGTCAGGCGAAAGAGAGATCGCCTCATTCACGCGTTCCAGAACTTTTACCGGCGTGGCCCCGAGCGTGGGAATGCGAAACACTGATCCGGTTTCATCGCCGGCGTTCCTCGCGACATAGTAAATATAATTTCCGTCAGGACTGAAGGTCATGCTGGAAAACATAAGCGCGGCGGGAGGCACTATTTGCACGTTGCTATTGGTAGCGATCTGTTTGGTCGAAAGACTCTGCTGCTCACCGTCCGTTTGAATATAGGCAAGAAATTTTCCGTCCGGGGAAATGGCCGCCGAATGCACGCGGCTGGTGGCCGTTAATCTGCCGATTTTCATGTCCGGGGCTGGGCGTGAAGTTGTTGAACGCCCGGCATCGTTTGTCCATCGGAATCCGCGGGTAAGCAAAAAAGTCAGCGCAATGGCGCCGAGGATAAGAACCGCAGCAGTTAAAGCGATCGTAGTTTTACGCGATTCACTGATGGTCGCCAGACTTACAGTGGGAGCGGTTGAAAAACCAGGACGGCTGGTGGTCGCACTTTCCCCGCTAAAAATCCCCGCGCGCGTCCCCTCTCCGCTGGGGATTGAGTAGCCGGAAGACTCCGAGTCGTTAACCCGCAGCTCGTGTTGCAGCTCATCGAGCTCAATCGCTACGTCTTTAATGTTTTGATACCGTCGCTCAGGATCTTTAGCTAAACAACGTCGAACTATTTTCTGTAACTCCTCAGGGGCCAGGGGACTGAATTCCCTAAGCTGTGGCGTTGGGCCATGAACGATCTTGTGAAGAGAATCAATCGCATCCTTCCCGGGAAATGCGCGCTGACCTGAGACCGCCTCAAAAAGTATGCAGCCAAAAGAGAAGATGTCGGAACGGTGATCGACGGCACTTACTCTGCCTTGCGCTTGTTCCGGCGACATATATCCAGGCGTGCCCATCATCGTTCCCGGCAACGAGTGCTGAGGTAAAATCACTGTTTCATTTTCGCTAAAACTCTGGTCGCCTGAAGCCAGCGCGGCTTGCGGCTCGAGCAATTTTGAGAGACCGAAATCGAGTATTTTTGCGTAGCCGTCTGAGGCGATCATGATGTTTTCAGGTTTCAGATCGCGGTGGATGATTCCGGCGCTATGTGCTTTTGCGAGGCCCTCGGCAATCTGCTGAAGATACTTCAGCATTTTTCTGAACTCATAGTGTTCGGTGCGAAAAACATTGCGCAGAGTCATGCCCTCCACATATTCCATCGCGATGAACTTTATTGCCTCGGCTTCTCCAGTTTCATAAATGTGAGCGATGTTTGGATGGTTCAAAGCCGCGGCGGCCTGTGCTTCCTGGCTGAAGCGCCGCATGCGATCAGCATTGGCTGCCAGCGGTGCAGGCAGAATTTTCAAAGCAACCTTGCGATGAAGTTGGGTGTCTTCGGCAAGGTAAACTTCGCCCATTCCACCCGCGCCAATTTGCGAGTGAATTCGATAGCGGCCAAGCTGTGTGCCTGGGACAAGCGGCATCGGGAACAAAGGGCTTGCGTCGAGAACCTGGCCAGATCGCGGCGGAATCGTGTGCCCGCATTCTAATTGAGTTCTTAAGGCTGTACCAGAGGTTTGTTAAGACCGGGGCTGTGGATTCCTGCGCCCCAGGTGCGTTAGAGTGCTGTCGTGAGGGTTCGAAAAACACGCCGGCTGTCTTTCTTCTGCATTTTTCTGCTTGTGTGCGGGATGATCGTGAATGCGCAGGAGCCCAGGCAGACTGAAGCGCAAACAAATGCCGCAAAGAAGGCTAACGCCCGGCCCCCCGAGTCGGTTCCCGACGCGCCCGAGCCATTCGATGGCGCCAGCGTTGAGAAGATGGCCGCGCAGTGCGTCACTCTCGAAACTGAATTAGGCGCAATCGACATTGAAATGATTCCCGAAGCCGCGCCAGAGAGTGTGCGCAGCTTTCTCAATCTCGCCGCCACTGGCGCCCTGGACACCACCACCTTCAGCCGCATCGTAAAAGATTTTGTCATCCAGGGCGGCAACCTCTCCACCAGTGAGAAATGGGGCTACAACCTCGCGAAGAGAATGTCGCGCAAGCTGCCCGATGAGCCGGGTTTGATCAAGCATGTACGCGGCATTGTCTCAATGGCACGACCGGAAGCGGCAAACAGCGCGACGACCCATTTCTTCATACTCGTCGGGGAAGGTCATCATCTGGACGGAAAGTTTTCCGCGTTTGGCCGTGTGACCAGGGGTATTGAAGTCGCCGACGCGATCAACAAGGCTCCGGCGGAAGGGGAGAAGCCCGACAAGCCCGTGCGCATCAATCGCGCCCTGGTAACCGCGTGCAAAAAATGAGCAACCGCAGGGAAAGATTAAGCGGCGCCAGCCCGCGTCGCGGCGGAATCGTGCTCGCCGTTGTTTTGCTGACGCTGACAGGATGCGCGCAGTCGCGCGGTGAGCGACCGACCCCTGATGCTGCGAGGCGCTTTCTGAAATTACGTGGCTATGAGTTTAATCAGAAGGCCTTTTTCGCCGCTGTTGCCGCAAGTGACGCGAGCGCCGTCGATGGTTTCCTCGCTGCCGGAATCGATCCAAATGTACGAGACGAAACGAGCGGCGCCACTGCTCTCATCACGGCCGCTTCTAACGATGAGCTGGAAGTATGTAAAGTCCTATTGGCAGGTGGTGCTGACGTTAACAGCAAGGACGACGCGGGCTATTCGGCACTGCTGCGCGCCATCCAAAAAGAGAACGACGAAATTGCAGACCTGTTGCTGGCGCAACCGAATCTTGACTTGAATGTCCAGGGATCAACGGGCGTGACGGTCCTGATGCATTACGTTTCCGCGGGCCGTGAAGACATAGTTCGTACGCTGCTCCAACGCGGCGCTAATCCAAATCTGAGCGATTCCGATGGCGATACGGCTTTACACCTGGCGGCGGTGCGCGGCAACGTCAAACTTCTGCAGTTGCTGCTCGATGCCGGCGCAGACCCAAATGCAAAAAACAAGGTAGGAGGAACGGCCCTGATGTGGGCCGGCGTTTATGGGCACGACGAAGCGGCGCGACTATTAATTGAAAAGGGCGCCGACCCCGCCTTGAAAGACGCGGAGGGCATGACCGCGTCAGCCTGGGCGACGAAAAACAAGCGGGATGAGCTGGCGACATTTCTGCGCAATGCGGAAAAGGGCCGATAGCGATTCCATTCGTTCTGAGTAGGACAGACATTCCTGTCTGTTCCGGGGGATCTCCTTTGTTAAGCCGACGCTGAACTGCTTGAATTCTAAATTCCAAAATGGCCAACAGCGTACTGCGACATCAAATAACTCGACTGGTCAATCGTGAGAGCCTGAGTCGCGCCGAAGCAGGCGAACTGCTGGACGCTATGCTCGCGGACGATGCCGGCGACGCGCAAATCGCAGCGGCGCTGGTTGCGCTCGCGTCTAAGGGTGAAACCGTTGCTGAACTGGCAGGGATGACAGAAGCGTTACGCGCGCGCGCAGTCAGAGTCAATTCATGTCACCGGGACTTTATCGATACTGCCGGCACGGGCTCGAGCAAAGCGAAGACTTTCAATGTCTCAACCGCGGCCGCATTTGTGATCGCAGGTGCCGGGTTGGCGGTCGCCAAGCACGGAAATCGCGCTGCCACGAGTAGCTCGGGGAGTGCGGATGTGCTCACTTCGCTGGGCGTAAACGTCTCGGCGCTAACGAGCGTTACGGAAGATTGCCTCAACGAGATCGGAATCTGCTTTATGTTTGCGCCGCTCTACCATGGCGCTACGGCCCGCGTCGCCAGTATTCGGCGCGACCTGGGAATGCAGACCGTCTTTAATCTGCTGGGTCCTTTGAGTAATCCAGCCGCTGCTCCCAGACAAATCGTTGGGGTCTGGCGGCACGATCTGGTTGAGCTCCTGGCGAATGTATTGGCCGAACTGGGAACTGACCGCGCCTGGGTGGTTCACGGCGAAGATGGCCTCGATGAAATCACTCTTAACGGCAAAACTTTTGTTGCAGAGGTTCGTGATAGGAAAGTCAGTACATTTACTGTAGAGCCTGCTGATTTTGGATTGTGGAATGCAACGCTCGATCATTTGCGTGGCGGCGCCCCGGCAGCCAATGCCTCGATCATTCTTGATGTACTTGCAAACAAACGCCGCGATGAGGCGCGCGCTTTGGTGGTGGCAAACGCTGCCGGCGCGTTGTGGGTAGGCGATAAAGCAAAAGCGCTGGACGAAGCGGCGCGGCTGGCGGAGGAGAGCATCGACAGCGGAGCGGCATTGCTAAAACTTGAGGAATTGATAAAGGCGACGAACAGAAATTAGGAAGCAAACGTGGATATGCGGCTCAGCCGCCTTCTGGCTGCATGGATATACTCCAACAAATCATTGCTGAGAAGCGAATGCAGGTCATAGCTGCCAGGGAAGCAATCTCAGAACAGCAGTTGCGAGATCAGGCGATTGAGATGCGACGTTCGTCGAAGCCCCACGCGCTGCTTGCTTCACTGAGCAAGGGCGACACCATCAACATCATTGCCGAATTCAAACGTCGTTCGCCATCAAAAGGTATGATTCGAGCGAACGCTGATCTGGGGACGATTGTTTCTGGTTACGAAAAGGCGGGCGCCGCGGCCATCTCGGTATTAACTGAAGAGAGAAATTTCCAGGGCTCGTTGGCTGACCTGCGTTTGGCGCGAGCAATGGTTTCAATTCCGGTCTTGCGCAAAGACTTTATCTTTGCTGAGTACCAGGTTTACGAGTCAGCGGCTGCGGGCGCCGACGCACTGCTACTGATTGTGGCCGCGCTTGACGACGAGACACTCGGCTTGCTGCTACGATTAACGGAAGCGGAACTGGGAATGGACGCGCTCGTCGAAGTGCATACGAAAGTCGAATTGGAGAGAGCGGTCGCAAAGGGAGCGAAGCTAATAGGAGTTAACAATCGCGATCTACGCAGCTTTAAAGTGTCTGTGCAGACTTCAGTAGAGCTGGCCGAGTTCGCGCCGCATGATGCAACTCTGATCAGCGAAAGTGGTCTCACGCCAGACTCAGTGCGCATGCTAAAGCCGTTTGGATATAGAGGCTTTTTGGTCGGCGAGAGTTTGATGCGCGCCGCAGATCCTGAGAAGGAACTGAGAATTCTTAAAGGCAACGGTTTGGCGCCGGACGTGCAAGTATGACGTTAGTTAAAATCTGCGGCATTACGAATCTGGATGACGCTTTAGGCGCCATCGACGCCGGCGCAGATCTCTTGGGCTTTAACTTCTACCAGCACAGTCCGCGTTACATTCATCCCGAACAGGCCCGGGCGATCATCGATCAGTTGCCGCATAACGTGGCAACCGTGGGTGTCTTTGTAAATGAGAAGCGGGAGGAAATCGAGCAGATTGCTACGACGTCCGGCGCTTCGGTTTTACAGTTGCACGGCAACGAGTCGCGGGAATACTGCCAGGCGCTGCAACCTCGTGAGATGATTAAAGTCTTCCATACGGACGAAGACTTCGTTCCTGAAGTGATCGTGAATTACGAGGTTCAGGCAGTAATGCTTGATACCGGCGATCAGAAAACGTTTGGCGGCACCGGCAAGCTTAGCAACTGGACCTTAGCGCGGATGACGAGAGAGCTTTTTCCGAAACTTTTTTTGGCGGGCGGGCTCTCACCTGAGAACGTTGCCGCCGCAATCGGAGCGGTGGACCCGTACGCCGTTGATGCGTGTAGCTCGCTGGAAAGTGCGCCCGGCCGGAAAGATCATGAGAGAATGCGCGCTTTCGTTGCCGCGGTACGTGCGGCAAGCGTCTGATGGACCGAGTGAATTCAAGCGGCAGTTTTACTGCGATACGACAAACAGAAGATGACAGAACTTAAGACACAGCCTGATGAACGGGGTCACTGGGGCGCGTATGGCGGGCGGTTCGTTCCCGAAACTTTGATGGCGCCGCTGGAAGAATTGAC
>DATGYM010000338.1:0-10707 GCA_035297925.1 Pyrinomonadaceae bacterium
GAGCCACAACGCGCGGCGTTCTACTCGGAGTTGGTAAGGAGTGTAGAACAACTGCCTGGTGTCAGCTCGGCCGCGTTGGTGAACCACTTGCCGCTCGGCGGGAGCAATTCGTCCACGCACTTTCTAGTTGAAGGTCTTCCCGAGCCACCACCCGGCCAGGAGTTTGACGGTCGTTATCGAGTCTGCACTCCCAGCTATTTTCAGACGATGGGAATCTCGATCCTGAAAGGCCGAGCCTTCACGCAGCAGGACAGGGCCGGCTCCCAGCCCGTGATCATCGTCAATGAAACTCTGGCTCGAAAGTATTGGCCCAACACCGATCCCCTGGGCAAGCGCATGCGCTACACCGGACCTCTGGAGGAAAACCCCTGGATGCAGGTTGTGGGTGTAGTGCAGGACGTGAAGCATGAAATGAACCTTCCGGTAACGGCAGATTTCTACATACCACACGCTCAGGACGCGTGGAGCGAAATGGTACTGGTCGCGAGAACGAAGGTTGAACCGGCGGCGATGGCGGCGCCGATTCGCCAACAAGTATGGGCAATCGATAAGGACCAGCCGGTTTTCGACGTGCATACGATGCGCGAAGTGCGTGCGATCTCACTCGCTCTCTACAGTTTTTCTTCAGTCATGCTGAGCATCTTTGCCGGCGTCGCTCTGTTGCTCGCCGCCATTGGCATTTACGGCGTGATGTTCTACGCCGTAACGCAACGCACTCAGGAGATTGGCATTCGCATGGCGTTAGGCGCACGCGCGATGGATGTTTTGAGGTTGATTGTCAGAAACGGAATGTCATTGGCCTTGATCGGAGTGGCGGTTGGCTTGGCCGGCGCCTATGCGTTAACGCGGTTACTCGCGAGTCTGTTGTTTGGCGTTACGCCAACAGATGTCATCACGTTCTCCAGCGTTACGATCGGCTTGCTCCTGACAGCGCTGCTCGCGTGCTATATCCCGGCGCGGCGCGCAACGAAGGTCGATCCGATGGAGGCGCTACGTTACGAGTGATGGTTGTTAGAGGCGACTGAATATCAGGGAGGACTGCGATGGATTCACTACTGCGAGACGTGAAATTCTCGGTTCGCTCTCTCTTCAAACATCCGGGTTTTACGGCAGTCGCTGTCCTTACGCTCGCCCTCGGCATCGGCGCTAACACTGCAATCTTCAGTTTGGTGAACACAGTGTTGTTGCGACCCCTGCCGGTCCCACATCCTGAACAACTGGTCGAAGTTTTTGGTACGTTTCACAACGGCGCAGACTACACCATTCAGTCTCACCTCAACTACAAAGATTACCGAGAGCGTAATGATGTCTTCTCCGGGTTGATAGCCTATCGGTTCGCGCCCATGAGTATCAGTCATGAGAATCGGAACGAACGCGTTTGGGGCTATCTCGTTTCCGGCAACTACTTTGAGGTGCTGGGCGTTCAGCCTTTCCTTGGTCGTTATTTCGTCCCCGAAGAAGACAAAACGCCAGGCTCGCATCCGGTTGCGGTGATCAGTTATAGCTGCTGGCAAAAGCGCTTCGCTTCCGATCGCGGCATAGTCGGCCAGAGTCTCGCGCTCAATGGCCACGTGTTCACCGTTATCGGTGTAACTCCCAGGGATTTTAACGGAACGGAAATCGCCTACGCGCCCGAGTTGTTCGTCCCTACGATGATGGCGCGCGAAATTGAACCGGGCAGCAGTTGGCTGGATTCCCGAGACGACGACAATCTCTTCGTAGTAGGACGCCTCAAGCCGGGTGTTACAGCAGCGCAGGCTGAAAGCGCACTAACAAACATCACCCTTCAGCTCGGTAAGGAATACCCACGCGAAAATGAAGGACGCGGCGTCCGGCTATTGACCCCTGGCCTTTTCATCCCCGACATACGCAACTCAGTCATCAGCTTTAGTGGAGTGCTCATGGGAGTGGTAGTCCTGGTCTTGCTGCTCGCCTGTGTCAATCTGGCGAACTTGTTGCTGGCGCGCGCTACGGAACGAAGCAGAGAACTCGCTATCCGTCTGGCGGTGGGCGCCAGCCGCGCACGGATCGTCCGGCAGTTGGTGACCGAGAGTGTGTTGCTATCGCTCGCTGGTGGTTTTGGCGGGTTGTTGTTGGCTGCGTGGATCACTGATCTCGTCGCTTCGATCAAGTTACCAACCGATATTGCTCTGGTGTTCGACCTGCGTTTGGATTGGCGAGTCATGACATTCGCCCTTGCGGTGTCGCTGACGACGGGCATCTTTTTTAGTTTGTTACCCGCACTGAAGTCTTCAAATCCCGAACTTGTACCCGCCTTAAAGGATGAAACGGCAATGGCTGGTTTTCGTCGCTCGCGTTTGCGCAACGGTCTGGTGGTGGTGCAGGTGGCCCTCTCCCTCGTGCTGCTAATTTGTGCGGGTCTGGTAGTGCGCAGCTTACAGATGGCGCAACGAACGCGCCCCGGCTTCACTCCCGAAAACGCAGTGGCGCTCTCATTTGATCTGGGACTGCAGGGGTATTCGGAAGCGAAGGGGCGGGCGTTTCAGCGAGAGATACTTCAGCAAACCCAGGCGGTTGCCGGCGTTCGTTCAGTGGCCCTAACCTCCGTGCTCCCGCTTACGCTGGATTACAGCTACACCTCAATCTACGTCGAAGGACAATCCACGATTGGCACCACCAACCTACCGGTCGCCGTGCCTAATGAAATTAGTCCCGGGTATTTTCGCACCATGGAGATTCCCTTGCGCGGTCGCGACTTTACCGAACAGGAGAATAAGGAAGAATCGCGCGTGGCGATTGTTAACGAAACCTTTGTGCGGCGCTTGCTTCCGCCTGGTGACCCAATCGGCCGTCGCTTTAACTTCAGTGGTCCCGACAAGCCTTACTGGGAAATCATCGGCGTGGCTGCTGACGGCAAATACAACAGTCTGATTGAAGACCAAAAAGCGGCGGTCTATCGACCCTTGCTGCGCGACTACAGCACAAATGCGACGCTGGTAGCTCGGACTGTCGGCGATCCGCAGTCTGCCCTCAATGCGTTGCGCCAGGAACTGCAACGCCGGGATCCGACTTTGCCGCTCTATAACGTCCAGACGCTAACCGACCACATGAGCGTGCCGTTATTTCCATTCCGGCTCGCGGCGATGGTGCTCTTGAGTTTCGGTATTCTGGCAATCGTGCTGGCGGCCATTGGTATTTATGGCGTGATGTCTTACGTGGTCGCCGGACGCACGCGTGAGATCGGGGTACGAATTGCGCTCGGTGCGGCACGACGTGATGTGTTGCTCTTAATAATCGGGCAGGGAATGAGGCTCGCAGTTATTGGCTTGTGCATAGGCGTCTTGAGCGCGATCGGCGCGGCTCAACTGCTGGCGAAACTATTATTCGGAGTCAGCGCCATTGATCCGCTGACGTTCGCAGGTGTCTCCCTGCTGCTGGCATTGGTGGCGGCGCTTGCCTGCTACATCCCGGCACGGCGTGCAACCAAAGTCGATCCACTGGTGGCGCTCAGGTACGAGTGACGATGGTTGGTCTTTGGACTTAGGTCTTTGGTCTTGGGTCTTTGGTTTTAGGTCTTTGTCGCGTGGCCCTGTTCAGTGGGTGCCAAGGCCCAAGACCAAAAACCAAAGTCCAAAGACCAAAGTCCAAAGACCAAAGACCCAAGACCTAAGTCCAAAGCCCGATCGGAGAACGATGGAAACGCTTCTAAAAGACATTCGCTACGGTATTAGAAGTTTGTTGAAGCGGCCCGGCTTCACGGTCCTCGCCGTGTGCACCCTGGCGCTTGGCATCGGAGCTTGTACCGCGATCTTCAGCGTAGTTGACGGGATCTTGTTGCGGTCTTTGCCCTATCCCGATGCAGAACGGATCGTACAACTCCGTGAAGTCAGTTCTCGCGGCGCGCAGATGCGGTTTGCCGAACCGAATTACCTCGACGTTCGCACCCGCAGTCGTACGCTCGAGGCTGTCGCTCAATACGGCGGAGACTTAACAACCGTGACCGGAGGTAGTGAGCCGGTTCGCGCCCAGGCGTTCTGGGTGTCTGGCGATTTCTTTCGCGTGCTCGGTACCAGGCCGATTGTTGGTCGAACGTTTGTTCCGGATGAAAACAAGCCGGGCGGCGCGCCGGTAGCTGTGGTCTCTTATGGCTTCTGGCAGCGATTATTGGGCGGAAAAGCAGACCTGGCCGGAACAACATTACGGCTGATGAACCAGAACGTCAGCGTTGTCGGGGTAATGCCGGCGGGCTTTGCCTTCCCGCAAGACGCTGAGATCTGGATCCCACGAGAATTATTTCTGCAGGAAACCTCGAGATCGGCTCACAACTGGAGCGTCGTTGCCCGACTGCGTCCAGGCATCACGCTTGAACAGACGAATGCCGAATTGAGCGTGATTGGCAAACAACTCAAACAAGAGTACGGCAAGGATATGGATGCGGTGAATTTCACTGCGGTTTCACAGCAGGAATATATGGTGGGGAATCTTCGCCGCGCTCTGGTAATGATTTTCGTGGCGGTCGGATTTTTGTTAGCGGTGGCCTGTGCAAACGTCGCGAACCTGCTGTTGGCCCAGATGACAGCGCGACAGCGAGAGTTTGCCGTGCGCTCGGCGCTGGGAGCGACTCGCTTGCGCCTGGCGCGACAGTTCATCACGGAGAATCTGCTATTGGCTCTTACTGCCGGCGCATTCGGTGTCCTCCTTTCGTTTTGGGGAGTCGATCTACTACTCGGCTTGAATCAGCAGAGCCTGCCGCGCATGAATGAGATCGGCGTAAATGGGAGAGCGGTCGCTTTCACGCTGGGCCTTTCATTGTTGATTGCGGCAGTGCTCGGAGTTGTGCCACTGCTTCGTTTTTCCACCAGGGATCTGGAAACGAGTCTCCGGGAGGCTGGTGGCGGCTCGCGCGGATACGCGGGAAAGCATTTGCGAAATTTGTTGGTGGTGGCGCAGATGGCGTTGACACTGATTCTGCTGGTAGGTGCGGGATTGTTGGGAAAGAGCTTTTATCGCCTGCTGCGAATTGATCCCGGATTTCGCACGGAGAGCGCCGTGGCAATGGAGTTATCGCTGCCCATTTCGGTGCCCTGGGCAGCGGACCAGCGGCGTTACCAAAAGTTCATTCAGTCGTACAAGCGTTTAATGGAGCAGGGAGTCGCTCCTGATACCAGCATTCAGTTCAGCGCTGAGGAAGAACGACAGAGACTTTTTCAAGAACAACTGCTCGAGCGTCTGAGCACGACTCCGGGAGTGATCGCGATCGGGAGCATCAATAACTTGCCGCTGTCGGGAGGAGGGCCAGACGGAACTTTTCTCATCAACAACGATCCGGCAAGGAAGGGACGCGCGGAATACCGCCTGGCCAGCTCGGGTTATTTTGCCGCAATGGGAATCCCATTGCTGCGCGGTCGGACCTTCGATGCCAGTGATCAGCCCAACTCCCCAAATGCGGCAGTCGTCAGCCAGTCAATCGTGCAGAAGTACTGGCCGAACGAAGATCCGATTGGTCAATCGATTCAGTTCGGGAATATGGATGGGGACCTGCGCCTGTTGCACGTCGTCGGGGTTGTGGGTGACGTACACGATTACGGACTCGATACGGCGATCAGCCCGACGATCTATGCCAACGCACTCCAGCGGTTGCCGTCCCCGAGCTTGACCGTGGTGACTCGGGCTCAGGTTGAGCCTTCCGCGTTAGTACCGGCGATGCGTGAGGCGGTGCGATCGCTCGATCCGCAACTGCCGCTCAAATTTCGCACCCTGGACCAGGTCTTCGCCTCATCCCTGGATCAGCACCGCTTTAGTCTGGTGATCTTCGGAGTCTTTGGAACGGCGGCACTGTTGCTGGCTGCCATGGGCATTTATGGCGTCACCACCTTTGCGGTTACGCAACGCACACAGGAGATCGGTATCCGCATGGCGCTGGGAGCCCAGATGAGCGACGTGGTGAAGCTGGTGTTGGGAAAAGGAATGTCGCTGGCTTTCATCGGCGCGGCGATCGGACTTGCAGGTGCTTACGCCGTCACGCGCGTGATGTCTAACCTGTTGTTCGAAGTCGCTCCTACTGACACTGCTACTTTCGTGGCGGTCTCAGCAATCTTGATCATGGTGGCATTGCTGGCCAGTTTTATACCCGCGCGCCGGGCGACGAAAGTCGATCCGCTGGTGGCGCTGCGATACGAGTGAACGGTTTGGACTTTGGTCTTTGGACTTAGGTCTTTATCGAGCTTTAGCCCCGAACGGTTAGGGTGCCAAGGCCCAAGACCAAAGACCAAAGACCAAAGTCCAAAGACCCAAACCGGATCGGACAGGAACTATGGAAACACTTCTAAGAGACATTCGCTACGGTATTAGAAGTTTGTTGAAGCGGCCCGGCTTCACCGTGATCGCGCTGATTGCTTTGGCGCTGGGCATCGGCGCCAACACCGCGATCTTTAGTCTGGTAAACGCGGTACTCGTGCGCCCGTTGCCATTCGCTGAACCCGACCGGCTGGTATGGGTTTGGGGCAACATCCGAAACGGCGGCAATCGGGCCAGTGTCTCACCGCTCGACTTTGTTGACTTCCGTCAACAGGTCAAAACCTTTGACCAGTTTGCCGCTTCGCTTTCCGTTCCGCTGCGCATCAACCTCACCGGCAATGCCGAACCAGAGCGCTTAACGGGAGCGGCCGTCACCGGCAATTACTTTCAGGCGCTGGGAGTCACGCCGGCGCTGGGCCGCACTTTTGTGATGGCGAATGAAAAGCCGGGCAGTGATCAGGTGACGGTTCTGAGTTACGGCTTGTGGCAGAGACGTTTTGACGGCGACTCGAACATTGTCAATAAGACGATCATGCTCGACGGCAAAAGCTGTGTGGTGCTGGGCGTGATGCCGCCGGGTTTTAGTTTTCCACAGTCAGCCGAATTGTGGGTTCCGCTTGATTTTGACGTCTTACCCTCAATGAAACAACGCAAAGCGCATTTCCTGAGCCCGATTGCCAGACTCAAACCGGGCGTGACGCTTGCGCAGGCGCAAGCCGATGTCGACGCGGTTGCACGGCACCTCGAGGAGCAGTATCCGGACACAAACACCGGTTGGAGCATGCGTCTCGTTTCACTGCGAGAGCAGCTCGTCGGCAACACGCGGCCCACGCTGTTGATTCTTTTTGGAGCCGTGGGATTTGTGCTGCTGATCGCGTGTGCAAACGTGGCTAATCTTTTGATGGTCCGCGCGGCTGGAAGGCAGAAAGAGATCGCACTGCGTACCGCCCTCGGTGCCGGTCGCTATCGAATCATCCGCCAAATGATAACCGAAAGTGTCCTGCTTGCCTTGATAGGTGGAACATTGGGAACTTTGCTCGCTATGTGGGGTGTTGATCTGCTGGTCACGCTCAGCGCGGAAAGCATTCCCTCTACTGCGCAGGTGAAGATTGACGCCACCGTTCTCATCTTCACACTTCTCATCTCACTGGTAACCGGCGTGTTGTTTGGCCTGGCTCCCGCATTGCGCGCGCTGCGATTGAATCTCAGCGAAGCGCTCAAGGAGGGCGGACGAAGCGCTACTGCAGGCACGCAACGCAATCGCTTGCGCAGCACGCTTGTCGTGCTGGAAAGCGCCGTCGCCGTGGTTCTTTTGATCGGCGCCGGACTTTTAATAAGAAGTCTCATTCGGTTGCAAGACGTCAGTCCAGGATTTGATCCGCGCAATGTATTGACAATGCGCGTGGATCTGCCGCGGGAGAAATATCCCACCCCCGACAAAGCCTCGAATTTTTTTGCGGAACTCGAGGGCCGGCTTGCTGGCTTGCCGGGAGTAGAAAACGTGGGATTCATCAGTGAACTCCCATTAAGCGGTCAACCTAACGATATTCCTTATACGGTCGAGGGTCGGCCGGCGGTCTCGAGCGATCAACAGTTCGACCACGATTTCCGTCGCGTTAACCGGCAATACTTCGGAGCGCTCCGGATTCCACTGTTGCGTGGCCGGAATTTTACTGAACAGGAAGTCCGCCAGAGCGCAAAAGTCGTGATCATAAGCGACTTGCTGGCGCAACAGGTTTTTCCCAACGAAGAGCCATTAGGTAAACGTCTAATCCTGGCTATGGGGAATGAGCCGTTCGAGATCATCGGGATTGTTGGCGACATTCGACACCGCGGCCTGGAATCACAACCTGCCGCCGCAATGTATCTACCCACCTATGAAACTGGTTGGATGAACCTTGTCATTCGCACGAAAGGTGATCCGCTGGGCCTGGCTGTCTCGGTTAGAAAAGAAGTGCAGGCGATCGATCCAGACCAACCCGTGGCAGACATAAAAACAATGGAGCAGTGGCTGGATACAGCTGTGGCCGCGCCACGTTATCGCACAGCACTGCTCGGATTGTTTGCATTAGTAGCGCTTGTGCTCGCGTCCACCGGAATTTATGGGGTGATGTCGTATTCAGTCACGCAGCGTACGCATGAAATAGGCGTGCGCATGGCTCTGGGCGCGCGGGAGCTTGACGTGTTGAAGCTCGTCGTTCGTCAGGGGATGGCGCTGGTATGGGCAGGGATAGGCATCGGTCTCCTGGGCGCAGTCGCGTTGACGCGCGTGTTGTCGACGCTCTTGTTCGACGTGACTGCTAAGGATCCGCTGACCTTCGCGGCCGTCGCCGGACTGCTGACGCTGGTGGCCTTCGTCGCCTGTTATCTGCCAGCGCGGCGGGCGACGAGGGTCGATCCGCTGGTGGCACTGCGTTACGAGTAAAGGGACGGGGAAGGAAAGCAATGGAAAATTTTTTGAAAGATATTCAATACGGCTTCCGAATGTTGCTGAAGCATCGCAGCTTCACCTTCATTGCTGTGCTGGCCGTAGCCCTCGGTATAGGCGCGAACACGGCCATCTTCTCCGTTGTCAACGGAATCCTGCTGCGGCCTTTGCCTTACCAGGATCCGGACCAACTCGTGACCGTTTTGCACAAGTCTTCGTCGCCGGTTGCTCCTGCCAACTTTTTCGATTTGAAGCAACAGAGTCAGAGTTTTGAAACCCTGGCGGCTGCACAAGCCTGGGGTCCGAATCTGACCGGGCGAGACCAACCGGAACATCTGCGTGGACTGCAACTGAGTGCGGACATGTTTCACCTGCTCGGTGTTAATCCCGCAATGGGCCGCGCGTTCATCGCCGGAGAAGACCAGCCGGGCAACGATCATGTTGTCGTCTTGAGCGATCGATTGTGGCAGCGCAGTTTCGGCGCCGACAAAAACATTATCGGACAACAAGTCACTCTCGATGGCGCCGGCTACACCGTGGTTGGCGTCATGCCGCCGCAATTTGAGTTCGCGCCCTTTTGGGCGACGCAAACAGAATTGTGGGTGCCGCTGAATCTTTCCGCCCGAGCCAATGACCGCAACGGTCAATCGCTGCGGGTCTTTGGCCGTCTCAAGCCGGGTGTCAGTCGTCAACAAGCGCAGGCGGAAGTTGCCACAATCTTCAACCGGCTGGAACAGCAATACCCCGACGCCAACAAAGGCCTGGTGCTGGCAGTAGATTCACTGCATGAAAAGGTGGTGGGCAAAACAAAACCGGCCCTTTTCGTGTTGCTGGGAGCAGTCGGGTTTGTTTTGCTGATTGCCTGCGCGAATGTCGCCAACCTACTCATGACTCGCGCGACCGCGCGACAAAAGGAAATAGCTTTGAGGACGGCGCTGGGCGCAAGCCGTACACGCATCGCGCGCCAGCTGCTGACCGAGAGCGTCTTGCTCGCGCTCATAGGCGGTGGCTGCGGACTGTTGCTGGGGATCTTCGGGTTGCGTGCATTGCTGCGCCTCGGTCCTGAGAACCTGCCGCGCCTGCAAACGATCGGCATCGATTTTTACGTTCTTGGATTCACACTCCTGCTGTCGCTTGTTACGGGTTTGCTGTTCGGGCTCGCCCCTGTCTTGCAGATCAGGAAAGCAAGTTTCAACAATGCGCTTAAAGAAGGAGGCCGCGGCAACAGCAACGGCGGTCGCCGCAGCCTGGGCCGTCGCGCGCTGGTCATTTCCGAAGTGGCGCTTGCCTTAATGCTCCTGATAGGTAGTGGTTTGCTCGTGCGAAGTTTTTTGCGCCTGATCACAGTCGACCCGGGCTTCAATCCACACAATGTGCTGACGATGACGATTTCCCTGGCGGGTTCTGAACATAAAACCGGGGCACAACGGGCAGCTTTCTTTAATGAACTGACGGACCGCGTAGGTTCTTTACCGGGCGTTGAATCAGCCAGCGCGATCAACCACCTGCCACTGGCGGGCGACCTTTGGACGCTCGGTATCACTATCGAGGGACGTCCCGCGCTGTTGCCGGGAGAAACCCAGGGCGCCGTCTATCGCATAGTCCGACCCGATTACTTCAAGGCGATGGGCGCAACGTTGCTCAACGGCCGGGACTTCACCGCCCGCGACAACGAACAGTCGCCCGGCGTAGTGATTGTCAACGAGTCACTGGCGCGACGCTATTGGCCAAACGAAACGCCGATCGGCAAACGGATTACCGTTGCCAACGATGGATTGAGAGAAATTATCGGCATCGTCAAAGACACAAAGCAGGGGGAATGGTCGGCACAGACTAAACCCGAGGTCTACCTGCCGCACCTCCAGGTGCCGGCTCCCAGGGGCATGACGCTCGTCGTGCGCACGGCTCACGATCCGTTGTCGCTCGTCGCGGGAGTTAAAAATGTAGTTTGGGCCATCGACAAGAATTTACCCGTCTCGGAAGTGAGAACGATGGACGACGTGGTCGGCGACGCCGTGGGG
>DATGYM010000339.1:0-3239 GCA_035297925.1 Pyrinomonadaceae bacterium
GAGCGCTTTATCTGAAGTCGCTTTGGCGAAGGCATCGCGCAAAATCTTCATGACGCTGTCGGGAGTACCCGGAGGGGCTACGTACGGCCGGTACATCTGTTCCGGCCCAGATCGCACTGCCATGACAGCTTTGCCTTTAGCCGTAGACGCAAGACTCTCGTCGGTCGGTAGGTTTCGGACGGCAGCGATATCCACGTTAGACCGGATGAGCGGACGAACCAATCCGCGCTCGATAAAGGGCAAAATCGAAACATAACTTCCAGCCCGGCCGTCCACCTCTTTGCGCTCAATCGCCAGCATGACATCCGAGCTTGAGGAATAACCGACAATCATTTTAAAGGGCATGGCGGCGTATTCTTTTAGGAAAATCGGCACCACATAACTTGTATCACCGGTGCCCGTCGCGCCCATCACAATCTCTTTGGCCTTACGCAGGTCGGCCGCGGTTTTATAAGGAAGATCGCTCCGAATCGCCACCACGGCGACATCGCTGGCAACGCTGCCGATCCAGGCAAACTTGGTCAGGTCGAACCTGACTCCCAGAGACTTCGTGAGCTGGTTAAAGACAAGGCTGTTATTAAAAGTCCCTATCGTGAGACCATCCGGCTTTGCCGTGGCATAAACGTAGTTCGCGGCGATAACACTGCCACCGCCCGGCATGTTTTGAACAATGATGGTTGGGCTTCCTGGAATGTATTTCGGCAGATGCTTAGCGAGCAGACGAGCATATTGATCATATCCGCCTCCAGGCTTGTAGCCAACGACAATGGTTATGGTCTGGCCCTCGAAATAGGAGGCCGCCGTGGCCATGACCGGGTTCAGTATTACAAGCGCTGCAACCAGCAGCGAGATAATTGAAATCATAGAGGCTCCTTTCTGCGCTATTTCAAGGCAAGCCGAATGCCAAGAAAATCTCCTTGCACTTTGACGTTGTTGAATTCCGAATACTTCGCAAAATCGAGAAGATCGCTGAAGTCAATGGCAGAAATCGGAAAATCTGGCAAAACTGTGGGGGTCGCTTTTCCGGCTGCAGCACTGCCTTTTTCACAGAGGGATGGAGCGAGAGCGATTGTTTCCTCATCTGAAACTTTGCGGTTTGCGTTTGGGCGAAGTCCTCTCGCTGGTGGGATAGATAATCCAATTTTTCAGGGGCGATCAAAACCGTCGTGGATAAAGCTCACTTTCATGTCCAAAACTGCCGCGATCTCACTAGCTAAAGCCCTTTCTCTCTAAGCAATAAAATACGCCGGTCGCGGTCGGTAATTTTGATCTTTGTGATCAACACGGCCGGTCGCACGTCGGATAATGTTTTTCTTTTTTGGTCTGCGAAGTCGAAGGCCGACTGCAATTCTGTTTCGCGCCGCGTCAATTTGTGCCAGTCGTTGTTCTGGCCGATATGGCGAACGACCCCGCGACGTGCTTTAAGTGCTTTGCGAAGCGCATGAGGTGGACTATACGCCGCTAAATTCATCGCTAGGGCACGCCGTCTCAGTCCTCTCCACGTCATTCCTGAAACCAGGGGAGTGGTCCGATTATAGCCCCATCTGGCCTTATATTCGTCGTTGGTCAGCTGATGTTTCCCAAGGTGTTGTGGTAGCGACTTGAACCTGAGGCCGCATTCGAGGCATATGACAGATCGTTTTGACAGGCTTCCCGAATATGAGCACGGTAATAGAGTAAATCCACGCCCTCGGCGGTTAATCTGCGAGCGCGCCGCTTTGATTGCTGCCGCCGAGCCATAATTCCCGCAAACCTAGCACAGTTGCAGGTCTGATTCCTGCTGGTTAGACTTTTACGTTCACATGAACACCAGGGAACTTGCTACAGCGCCCGTCTCTAAGCTGCGGTTCATAGAGCCGATGTATGCGACCGCCGAGCTGCCCGATGGTGGCAGCTGGAGCTACGAGGCCAAGCTCGATGGGTACCGATGTCTTGCGGCCAAGCGTGGCGACAGTGTTGTGCTCTGGTCGCGGCGGCGGACCGCTTTCACAGACCGGTTCCCGACGATTGCCCGCGCCTGTGAGAAGCTACCGGCAGACACACTGATCGACGCCGAGGTGATCGTTGTGGACGAGGACGGCCACTGCGCGTTCAATGCCCTACAGCACAGCCGGCCCAATGGTCACATCCAGCTCTATGCGTTCGATGTCCTTGTGCACCGAGGGCGCAATGTCCTCCGCCTGCCCATCGAGGAACGGCGCCAACTCCTCACTGATGCACTGCGCAACGTTCAGTACCCGGTCATCCAGTCTACGCCGTTCGATGTTAAGCCCGCCGAGCTGTTGCGGGCAGCCAAGGAACTACAACTTGAAGGTGTAATCGCCAAGTGTAAGGGCTCGCTGTATGAACCCGGCAAGCGCAGCGGCGCATGGCTCAAGTACAAGTTAAACTAATCTCATGAATTTGTTGTCGGCGGCTACACAATGGGAGGCAATCCCTTCGATGGGCTAATCGTGGGTTGCTACGACGGCGGCAAGCTCAGATACGTTGCCAAAATCAGAGCGGGATTCGTATCGCACATTCGCAGCGCGATGTTCCCGGTACTTCAGCTGCTGGAAACGAACAAATGCCCGTTTGCCGATCTACCGGAGAAAAGGCGCACTCTGTACTCGCTCACCAAGGACGAAATGCAGAACTGCCAATGGCTCAAGCCTTTGCTTGTGGCGCAAATCGAGTTCACCGAGTGGACGCCAGACGGTCACCTGCGCCATGCGAGTTTTGCCGGATTGCGTGACGATAAAGAGCCGCTCAAGATCGTGCGAGAACACTTCACTCCTTAACTTTGCTTCAGTAGATCACTGAGCGGCGTTATCTCCTGAACGATTCTTGCCCGCCGAAGATCACCGGTTTAAGTGCAATCATCTCACGAGCAAAGTTATCCTTTACTCACCGAATAACTTGCCTACGCTGATTTTACTGAGTCGCCCTTCTTCCCACCCGAGGACATTAGCCGGTGAACCGTTGCAATCATCAACTCTGAATCCACGGGCTTCGCAATATACTCAGTAGAACCTCCCAGAAGATTTTTCGCGGTATCTTGGGAAAGATAACCCGAGATTAAAATTATTGGCACGTCCGGGTCTTTTGCGCGAATACGCGCCGCCAAAGCATAACCATTCAAATTGGGCATGAAAACATCCGAGATAATTAGATCGAAGTGAGAATTCTCCATTAACGTGAGTGCTTCGTTGCCGTCCGCCGCTGTAATCACACGATGACCGGCTTTGGTGAGCATCTTT
>DATGYM010000340.1:0-3549 GCA_035297925.1 Pyrinomonadaceae bacterium
CCCCAACTTTCTCCAAGCGGAGAGAGGGAGAGGGAGTCTGGCCGTGCTTGCTCATGGTGACTGCGTGCCCAAATGAGGTTCGCCGGACTCTCAGGACTTCTGCACCCAGAATTGGTACATGCCCGAGAATGTGTCGGGATATTTGGTTTCAACGGTGTGCCAGCGGTCGAGATCGGTCATCGACCAGCCCTGTTGTACAAAAAGACTCCGGTACCGGCTCGCGGTTTCCGCATGGAATTCGAAGCCGAGAAACCGCAGGCCATTCTGCACCACAAAATTTTTGATTTGTGGTATTTTAAGGTGGCTTTCCTGCACATGAAACAGCAGATCACGGCATTCACTGGTGCTGAAAAAATCAGTGAAGCGCGTGACACTGGCTAAATGCGTCTTGAGTATATCTTGCCGGCAACGGCGGATTTCAGCTGGCGTCGAACCAAAGCCGCGTTCCGCAATGAAGGAGCGCGCAGCCACCACATCGTTCCTGCCGGTCGCGCTGTAAAACCCAAGATGCATCAGGCCGCCTGACCGCACCAGGGAAAGCAGGATACGCCAGCCTTCGAGCGGATCCGCCATGTGGTGCAGCACGCCGGAGGCATCGACCACATCGAAGTTGCGGCCAATCGTTGAAAGTTTGAGGATATCTGCTTGCGCGTAGTCGATGCGCTCCGCCACGGCAGCAGGCGTTTTGCGTTTGGCGTAGCAGAGACTGCTCAAGCTTAAGTCTATTGCGAGCACGTGAGTGCCCAAATATTTCTGTGCGGACGCGATAGCGATCTGCCCAGTACCGCAGCCGGCAACGAGCATGTCGAGCGCATCAGTTTTACCGAGCGGTACTAAGGCGCTGGTGGGAAATTGCTCGCGCAAATATTGATCGATTAATATGGGTGCGACCTGCCCGGCGGCATGGACCCAGCGCGGGTAGGGGTTCTCTTCGTATTGTTGGCGTACCGTCTGCGAGACTTTGTCTTCAATACTGGTGAGGCGGGGAATTGAATCGCGAAGCTCAATCTCACGCCTCGGTTCACGCGCCTGTTGTGTCAGGAGTTCGTCGATTGCGAGCGTCCAGCGACGATCGAGCAGCACCGGTGCAAAGGCAAGCGCATACAAAGGCTCGTACATTGCCAGCACTGCAAGCTGTATCGGATCAAATGAAACGCCAGACGCAATCGCATCGTTAAGCGCGCGCTTGAGGCGTTCGACTTGCGCGTCTTCCTCCGGCGTGGTGGCGAAGACATATTCATTGATGAAGCACTGCCTTGCGAGCGCGCAGGCGAAACCAAGACCGGTTTCGGAGACCGTTTTGCCAGTCGTGGCATTGATCAAAAGCAATGAGCGCAGCGACGTAAGCAAGCGCTCAAATGCGACATCACGCACCGGCATTGATTGCAGCAGATAGAGCAGTAGCGGGTCGGCCGCGACCGCAGCAAGTCCAGCGTCTCCGAGTAACTCGACTTCGGTCAGCTGCTTCGGCCACGCGGCCGCCTGCCGCTTAAGGGCCTCACCGAGCGGCGGCAACAATGCAATGAGCGTTGCGCAAATGCCGGCATATTGCTCCAGGAGTTGCGGCATCAGCGCCAGCGCCCGCGCATAGAAAGTGGAAGCTTCCTTCGTCTTGCCCTGCGTCTGAAGCACGCGTGCGAGATTGTTGCAGGCCTCGGCATGATCGGGCTTGAGCAGCAAAACGCGCCTGTACGCGCGTGCTGCATCATCGAACTTGCGGACGCGTTCGTACTCGGCCGCTTTGAAAAAGAGCTGGTTGATTTGATCGCCAGCGGAATCGGTGCGGCGAGCACCGGCCGACGAGCCATGCTTGAGCGTGGCGCGGCGTTGCTTTCGGTTCATCGGCCGTAATTCCTTCAATGGCGATCTTTAAAATTCAGCCGGCGTACCGAGATTCAAATCTGTTGTTTGACCGTGCAATGTGGATTCTATACGCCTTCCAGCTTGCGGAGACGTGGCCGAGTGGCTGAAGGCGGCGGTTTGCTAAACCGTTATACGGTCTAAAACCGTATCGAGGGTTCGAATCCCTCCGTCTCCGCCAGAACACCGGGTTCCGAATCACCGGCTGCGATGCCTGGAAATTAATCCGTGTGCCCTTCCGGGACACCGCCGCGGATACCGCGCTTCGTCCGGCTAGGTGGGCCGGTCGCAGCCAGGAGAAGTTCTGGGCACCAATTTTCGACGCAAAGTTGTAACGCCAATACTCTAGCTAAGCTATTGAAAATAGGTAGCTATACGTTCATTGCATGGCTTGGGCAGCATTGGGATTTTGGCTAGTCTGGCGATGCGTGTTTTTTGCGCAACACTCGCCGGAAAAGCGCTCTCAGCACCTGTGGGAAGGCCGCTTCTTCGTTGCTTAGAGCGGGTCATGGATTAATGTGCCTTAGCGACGGAGGGGGGCATCCCCCTGTTGTGCTGCCCGGGCTTCGGCTCGGTTAGCGGGGAGCAAGGGGAAGTTCCTTCGGTGTCTTCGCACTGGGCGGATACGGAACCCTCTCAAGAAACTTTTTTTGGAGGTTCAAAATGAAGATGGTGAAAAGTCTTCTCCTTGGCTCAGCAGCGGGGCTTGTTGCGGTAGCTGGGGCGCAGGCAGCCGATCTTCCCGTAAAGGCCGCGCCGGTCCAGTACGTGAAGATTTGTAGCCTGTACGGCGTGGGGTTCTATTACATCCCCGGCACAGACATGTGCCTCAAAATCGGCGGTTGGGTGCGCTTTGAAGCCGCCTATAACGTGAACGGCTCGTCCACCAACGTCCAAGGCGGCGACCTGGGCAACCGTTACACTAACGACCTTTGGTATCGTGTCCGCGGCTACATTACGGCGGATGCACGCAACCAGACTGAATACGGCACGCTGCGTAGCTATATCGCGGTTGGTCTGAGCACCAACACACAGTTTGATCCGCCGCAGACATTCAACGCAAACCGCGCCTTCATTCAGTGGGCGGGCTTCACCTTCGGTCGCGCCCAGTCGTTCTTCGACTTCTACTCGCAGGCGGCGATCGGCTACCTCGGCTTCACGCCGAACTCCGACACGGGCGACGGCGGGTGGGAAGTGGCCGCCTACACGGCGCAGTTCGGCAACGGCTTCTCGGCCAGTATATCGGCCGAAGCCCGCCGCACGACGCAGATCATCGGTCAGGGCGACTTTGCGCACGGTGGTGAGGTTGCAGGATTTCCAGGTCTCTTTACTAGTGTCGCCCCGAACGCAGGCAGCATTAGTGGCGGTGCTGTAGCCTCGACGGGATTTGCAGGCCAAGGCTACGCTGGCTGGAAGGCTCCAGACGTCGTCGGCAACCTGCGTGTTGACCAGGCTTGGGGTTCCGCTCAGATCGGGGGTGCCCTGCATGAGGTCAACGCGAACTATTACGTCAACCCAGTAGCGGCGCCCGCACCAACCGCTGTAGCTATAAGTGCCATTGTTCCGGAAAACACCGGTAACCCTAGTGACGCGTGGGGCTGGGCGGCGATGGCTGGCCTCAGGCTTAATGCTCCGTTTATCGGCGCGGGTGACTACCTCGCCGTGCAGGGCATCTACACTCAAGGCGCG
>DATGYM010000341.1:0-9722 GCA_035297925.1 Pyrinomonadaceae bacterium
GCAACGGCTTTATGAGAGGAGACACAGCAATGAAGGACGTCGAAAAAGAGATTGTTAGGCTGGAAGAAGAACTGTCACAAACTGAACATCGGTTAGATGTTGAAGCACTCAATAGCGTGTACGCTGATGATATCATTGTCAACGCGCTCCGGCTCATTGAGGGCTTGGAAGGTCTCGATCGATGGTGGAGAGCCCGTGCAGTTGACCGATAAATGGACATCAAATCCGACCGTCTCGCCAGACGGCAGCCTCGTCGCCTGCTGGTATCGCGACGATCAACAACCGAACACGCCCATCAAGGTCGCCATCATCCCCTTCGCGGGCGGGGACCCCGTCAAGGTGCTCGACCTCCCGCGGCCCAGCTTCACCAGCACTGCCGGACTGCGTTGGACGCCGGACGGGCGCGCCCTCACTTATATAGATACGATTAACGGCGTCTCTAACATCTGGTCACTGCCCCTGGACGGCGGGCCGCCGAAACAGTTCACCGACTTCAAGACCGACCGAATCTTCTGGTACGACTTCTCGCGCGACGGCAAGCAACTCGCGCTTTCGCGCGGAACGGAGACGAGCGACGTGATTTTGATCCGGGATTTCCGCTAGAACGTCGTGACAATTGCGACAGGCACACGACTGGGCCGTTATGAAATCCGCTCGCGACTTGGAGCGGGCGGAATGGGTGAAGTATATCTCGCGCGCGACGTCGAAATCGGTCGTGATGTTGCGCTCAAGGTTCTACCCTCAACCTTCTCATCCGATAAAGATCGACTGCAGCGGTTCCAGCAGGAAGCGTGTGCCGCGGGAGCATTGAATCACCCAAATATTCTCTCCATCTATGACGTGGGCAAGCACGACGGTTCACCTTACGTTGTCTCCGAACTATTGCAAGGCGAGACACTACGCACAAGAATCTCAGGAACTCCACTCAGTCCACGGCGGGCCATCGATTACGCTTTGCAAATCACTCATGGGCTCGCTGCCGCACACGAGAAGGGAATCATTCATCGCGATCTGAAACCTGATAACATCTTCATCACCAACGACGGCCGCGTAAAGATTCTGGACTTCGGTCTAGCCAAGCTCACACAGCCCGACGGCAATCAACAACAGACCGACATTCCGACTCGCAGGGTCGATACTGATCCTGGCGTAGTGATGGGGACGGTCGGTTACATGTCGCCGGAGCAATTAAAAGGTCGTACTGTGGACCAGCGGTCAGACATCTTCTCGTTTGGCGCGATTCTCTATGAGATGCTCTCAGGCCGTCGGGCGTTCCATGGCGAGTCAGCGGCTGAAACGATGAGCGCGATCTTGAAAGAAGATCCACCGGAGTTATCTGACTCGAATAAGAATGTTTCCCCAGCCCTCGAACGGTTGGTCCATCATTGCCTTGAGAAGAATCCGGAGGGACGTTTTCATTCAGCACGCGATATTGCTTTCGCGCTTGAAGCTTTATCAGGTTCAACCACTTCCAGCGAGACAGCGATAGCTGCGGCTCTGCCTGCTGCAGGTCGGCCTGGACGTGTTTGGTTGCCGTGGGCTATCGCCGGAGCTGCCGTTCTCCTTGCCGCCGCTGCTTTCGCATGGCCATACTTTCGCCGTTCGCCGTCGGACGAGATCACCGAGGCGACGCGCTTTATTATTCCGATGCCCGATAAAGCGCTCATACTCACTCCACCCGTAATCTCTCCAGACGGTCGACGAATCGTATATCGCCTCAATACCGAAGACGGTAAAGAGCTTCTCTGGGTGAGGTGGCTCGGCTCGTTTGATGCGCAGGCTCTTGTTGGAACTGATGGAGGTTCTCAGCCCTTCTGGTCACCTGACAGCCGCTCTGTCGGTTTTTTCGCCAACAGTAAACTCAAAAGAATTGACGTTTCGGGCGGTTCCGTGCAGACCCTCTGTGACGCAGCTTCGAATGTGAGTGGTGCGTGGAGTCGTAATGGGACGATTATCTTCTCGCGGGGTGTTGCGAGCGGCCTCTACCGGGTCACGACGGCTGGCGAGACACCCATTCAACTCACGCAGGTTGATGCGTCACGAAATGAGATCGAACATACGTTTCCTTACTTTCTGCCTGACGGTCGCCACTTCATCTATCTCGTGCGGAACGCGCAGCCGGAGAATAGCGCAATCTACGTTGGTTCGCTCGACTCAAAAGAGACTAAGTCGCTGTTGCAAGTTCATTCGAGCGCAGTATATGCGCCACCGGGCTATCTTCTTTTTGTGCGTGAGAACACGCTCATGGCGCAGGCTTTCAACGCCGACACGCTAGATCTCAAAGGAGAGGCATTCGCGGTTGCAGAACAGGCCATGCGGAACCCAATTATTGGCCGCGCGATGTTCTCCGTCTCCGAAAACGGTGTTCTCGTCATGCGCTCCGGAGTCGTTAATAGCAATCAGCTGATCTGGTTCGACAGCGCTGGCAAACAGCTCAGTGCTGTTACACCACCTGGAGGTTACAACATGCCGGCGTTATCGCCCGATGAGAAGAGTGTCGCCGTCAGTCGCGCAGACTTGTTGACTGGGACAGCTTCGGATATCTGGCTGATCAACCTTGAGCGCGGTACACAGATACGGCTCACCGACGATCCGGCGACCGACAACTTCCCTGCCTGGTCAGCCACCGGCGACCGTATTACCTTCGCATCGACCCGCAATAGGCAGAGCACCATTTACCTAAAACTATCGAACGGGTCAGCGGTCGAAGAACCGCTTGTTTCGTCTGCAGAGCAAAAGTTTAACCCAACGTTTTCATCTGACGGGAAGTTCATCATCTACTCTCAACTCAATCCGAAAACCAATCTAGATTTGTACCTGGTATCTACTGGGAGCGACAAAAAGATTGAGACGTTTCTGCAAACAAATTTCATCGAGGCTCAGGCCCGAGTCTCGCCGAACGGCCGCTGGGTCGCGTATATATCGGACGAGACAGGCAAATTCGAGGTTTACATCCAAACATTTCCGGTTGCCGGCGGTAAGGTGGCGGTCTCGGTCGGTGGTGGGTCGCAACCGCAATGGCGCGCAGATGGTCAGGAGCTTTACTACTATGCACCTAGCCGAAAACTAATGGCAGTGGAAGTGAATAGTGACAGCCCAACATTTAGAGTCGGAATCGCGCGGCCACTGTTTGACATCCGCTCCCTTGGAGCCGCGATCGACCAAACCTTTCCGGGCAATGGGTATTACACGTCAGCGCGCAACGGCAAACGCTTTCTCGTGCCTTCATTACCGGAAACACCCCAGCGCCAGCAGATCAGCGTCATCTTAAACTGGACGGCAGACTTGAAGAAGTAAGGCGCTGAGCGGACGTTTGCGTGTGCTACTGCGAATAAAATGATCAGGCGGCCGGAGAGTTATGAATATGGTAAGAATCTGCGCTTTGCTTTTAGGAATGATTCCGATCAACACCACCGTCTCGCGCGTCGAACCCGCGCCGACTTCGTGTCCGTTGAGCTCAGCAAGCATCACGTGACGTTTAGAGAGGTGCGAATTTCACCAATGACCCGACTCGAAGCGTCGTGCGTGCGCTAGCCAGCCTCCAAACGTCGGCAAATCTAAGTCGGAATGCCCATGCGCCGGAGCAGAAGAGTTCCTCGGTAATCATTAGAGACGCTTTGAATATACACGCCGGAGTTTTCTGTGAACAGTTAACGGCTCATGAGACGTTTTTAACAGTAGACGGCTTGCGTCGTTGGTCCAACCCTCAAGTCTACAGCCGTGGCGTGGCATCGGGATCTTATGGGAGATCGATTCTGAATCGAATCACGACCTCCACATTGCACCGCGGCGACCACGTGGCGCGCGGTTCTAAATTATGCCAAATGACATAGTTATCGAAAGTTCGTCACGGTGGCACGGTATTCACAGTCCCAACTTGCTCGACCCTTGGCTGTGGAAGAAGTCGTATCGATAGCGAATTTAGGCCGGTTTGAGCACTTGTTGATAAGGAGTGCATGTCGGTTAAGTGGATTTTTCCGAAAGCAACGTCACAACGGCGTCACAAACAAAAAAGAGTGGTTGTAATCTGACCCGTGTAAGAATTTGAAATAGGTGGGTTTATTGGTGGAGCAGAGGGGGATCGAACCCCTGGCCTCCGCATTGCGAACGCGGCGCTCTGCCAAACTGAGCTACTGCCCCACGCGAGGAAGAATACAGTTTCAAGTTTTGAGTTTCAAGTTGCGAGCTAAGAGCGGTCCAACCGCTTTTGTCATGAGTGCTTCTTTCTTTCACCGGCAACAATGTTCAAGTCGTTCAGCTATGTTTTTGAAAATCACGGTGCGGATGAGAAGTCCCCACTAACAACGCCGAACGCGCGCTTTCAATCGCTTCTTCAAGCCGGTCCACATTTTTACCTCCGCCTTGCGCCAGATCCGGCTTGCCTCCGCCGCGTCCATCAAGCAGCGCGCACGCCTCTTTCATTAATGCATTCATATCACCGGGTGCATCCGCGGATCTGCCGAACACCAGACGTGCAGCTTCTTTGTCTTTTGAGCCAAGCAGGGCAACCGTCTTCGGATGAGCAATTAATGCGAGCGCGAGCCGCTTCAGCGATTCGGCATCGCGATCAGGAAGGACCTTGGCGATTATGCGCGTCGTGACACCACCGGCTGACGCAGGTGATGAGGCACCACCCGCTGA
Organism: Pyrinomonadaceae bacterium; assembly: GCA_035297925.1. Lineage (GTDB taxonomy): Bacteria > Acidobacteriota > Blastocatellia > Pyrinomonadales > Pyrinomonadaceae > PSRF01. The sequence goes on from DATGYM010000341.1 coordinate 4,642, forward strand.
CGCAGTTGGTGAGGCGCCACCCGCTGACGCAGGTGATGAGGCACCACCCGCTGACGCAGGTGATGGGGCACCACCCGCTGACGCAGGTGGTTCTGACAATGCTTGTTTTAGTAGTTCCTCTGCCTCAACTCGGTCCGCGATCTCTTCAAGCGAGCGCAGGCGCCGGTGAAGCTCCTTGTTTTCTTCAATCATGCGCGCCGCTAGCTTCGGCGTATCATCGCGGCCGGCACTAAACAACGCAGCAATTGTCCGCGCAGTCTTGTTCGCGCGTCTATAATCATTCAAAGCCCGCGCTCCGGCCACAAACTCGATCCGCGTCAGTCCTTTGGCACGCTCCCAGCTTCGCACTGCAAGCATGCCAACTTCACCCGTTCGGTACGCGTGCGTGCCGCCACAGGGCGTCAGGTCGAAGCCGTCAATTTCAATCAACCGTAGTTCGCCATCGCGCGAGGGATCCTTGCGCAAAGGCAGTTGCGCAGCTTCTTCCGGCGTCACGTTTCTGATGTTGATTTCACGATCTTCCCAAACAACGTTGTTCGCCAATTCCACCGCGCGCTCGATTGCTTCATTCGTGGGGTTTGCCAACTCAACATCTATCTCGCAAACGTCGTGCAATACACGAAAACCTCTTGTCGGCGCCGCAAAAAGAGTGACAAAAGCCTGGGACAGGATATGTTGACCGGTGTGTTGTTGAATGTGATCCAGGCGGCGAGGCCAATCGATTCTGCCCCTGACGATTGAACCTACGTCGGGCGCCCGTCCCTGGATGACGTGCAGCACGCCATGGTTCTCATCGTCGATGCACTCAACAACTCTTTCACCGTCCAGAGTTCCCGTGTCGCTGGGCTGTCCGCCTCCCGTGGGATAAAAAGCAGTGCGATCGAGAAGAACGGCCGTCCAGCCGCTGACGCGCTCGGTTTTCTCCAGGACGCGCGCCTCAAACTCGGCCAGATGAGAATCGTTGTAGTAAAGGCGTTCAGTTGCCGGCATGTTGCTGAGTTAATAATCCAAGGGATAAATAACTGCAAGCGAGCAGCGTTGCAAACTACGCGCACAACAGGGCGAAGCCATGAGTACCAAAAGAACTGTCTGATGCTTCCAGCTACTCTTTGACAAGCCTTTCCCGAAACCAACATAATCCGCGATTGCTCTCAGCATGTATTCCTTCCGGTTTTATTGGGACAGATTCTATGAATTTCATTCTTCGAGAGATTTTCCTGCGCCGGGTCGCTTTCTTTCTATTGCTGCTTGCAACGCCGGTTTCGGAGGCAACGGCCCAGCGCGATGATCAGCTTGTTTCGATCACCTACCGCCTGGCGATGTCGCGTCCGGTTTCGCATTTATTTGAAGTGATAATTGAAGTCGAATTACCGACAGCGTCAACTGCAAAATCGCTGGACTTCCAGATGCCGAAGTGGTCGCCAGGCCGCTACGCCGTATTTGATTTTGCCAAGAATGTACAGGAATTCGAGGCGCTGGGTGGAATCTGTCCGCGCAATGCGAAATGCAAGTTGCCCGCGTTTCCAGTCACTCGAATTGACGATCAAACGTGGCGCGTAGCGACGATGAGTACCCACAGTTTGACGATTCGGTACAAGGTTTTTGGCAACGATCTGTCAGGCACCTTTTCGCAGTTGGATGAGCGTCACGCTAATTTTAATGGTGGGTCGGTCTTCATGTACGTCGCCAATCACAAGGCCGATCCGGTAGGGCTGGTAATTGATCCCCCGTCACGGTGGCGGATCGTCAACGGCCGGATGGAAGGGGCCGATCAGCGTGAGTGGCGGTTTGCGAATTACGACGTCATGATCGACACGCCGACTGAGATCGCGCCGGACTGGACCGAGGATCGTTTCGAAGTCGACGGTAAAAAGTATCTTGTAATGGTTCACTCCTTTGGCGACGAAGGCGGAAAGCGTTCCGGGCTTGTGCGCGATATAGAAAAGATTGTCAGGGCCGAAACTGCGATGTGGGGACCGCCAGAGTTTGACGCTTATACCTTCCTCATTCACTTTGCTGCGGATGATCACTCCGGCGACGGCATGGAACATCTGACATCGACGCAAATTATCGAGCCAGGAGCCCTGGCGGATGACGGCGTTTATGCCGATACGCTTGACACGGTTGCTCACGAATTTTTTCATGTGTGGAACGTCAAGCGGCTGCGTCCTGTGGAACTTGGACCGTGGGACTACACCCGGCCGGTGAGCACGCGCGCGCTTTGGATCGCGGAAGGGTTTACTAATTATTACGGCCACTTGATGAAACGACGCGCCCAGCTTTGGGACGATACTGCTTTCCTCCGCCGTGAGAGCCAAACTATTACCGGGATCGAAAACGCTCCCGGTTCCCGCTTGATGAGTGCTGAAGCTTCATCGCTTTCCGCCCCCTTCATTGACGATGCTCCACACGCACAACAAACAAATCTGGCGAATACCTCCATCAGCTATTATCCGAAAGGCGAGCTGATCGCTCTGGTTCTTGATCTCATGATCCGAGGCAAGAGCAACGGCAAAACGTCGCTTGATGATGTCATGCGGCGGATGTATCAAGAGTTTTATCTCAAGAGTCCCAACGCCAGCTATTACCTAAGGGGCCGCGGTTACAGCACTGAAGATTTCCAACGGGTTGCGTCAGAGGTTAGCGGCATCGATCTCGACGGGTTCTTCCAGCGCTACGTGCGCGGAGTTGAAACACTTCCTTACGACGATGCTCTGGGCTTTATTGGCTTGCGTCTGGTGCGCGAGCAGGCGCGTCAGCCTTTCAGCGCCGGAATTGGAATAGATTGGGAAGGTAAAGAAAATCTTACGATCGGGATGGTCCGGCCCAACTCACCGGCGGAGGACGCCGGCTTGCAGGAAGGCGATGAGATTATTTCCCTGGGCAAGAAGAAAATTGCGCGCGAAAATTTTCTCGTCACGCTGGCTCATTACAAGCAGGGCGATCGCGTGCCCATCTCGTTAAAGCGCGATCGACGAACGATTCAAACTACGCTCTTTCTGGGTGCGCCTGATCGCTTCGAGTATCGAATCGAAGAACGAAGAGATGCGACTACGCAACAGAAAACCTTGCGTGCAGCCTGGCTAAACGGTGCGTGATCGCCGGCCAGACCAATCAGCATGTCAACAGAATTAAGCAGCAGCGACGCTCTGTCGCTCTCATCTGGGCGACGCGCGCGGATGCTCGCTCTCAAGCGCTGGCTGCTGATGTGGCCACTGTTCTTTGTTATCTGCTTAAGTCTGGGTTATTCCGCGCTGCAACGTTACGACCCGCGAACCGCTGCCGGGATGACCGACACCTACAAGTACTACGCGATTGTTACCGGCCAGAATACCACCGGCTTTAGGGAGATCTTTCGCTGCCGTTTGCTCGTCCCTTATGTTGCCCGACCGTTCTATTGGGTTGCGAGGGCCTACTCGGACACATGGAAGGCGGGCTTCTTCGGATTGCTAATGGCGAACGCGCTATTTTGCGCGACGACCGCCTGCCTGGTCTTTAGCATCGGAAACAGATTAATTGGCGATGCCGGCACGGCCCTGGCCGGAGCGACCCTTTACCTGCTCAACTTCAATATCTCTAACCTGCAACTCGCCGGCTTGATTGACTCGGGCGAAGCTTGTTTTCTGGCCGCACTGATCTGGAGTCTCGTCGCCGGCAAGTGGTATCTACTGCCGCTTTGGGCCCTCCTCGGCGCCCTGGCGAAAGAGACGTTTGTTCCCTTCTCAATTGTCTTTGCCGTTACCTGGTGGGTAACTGAACGACGTCAAAATGGACTTAAGCCTGCGGAACGCAGTTGGGCTGAGCTCAAATGGATCGTTGCGCTTGCCGTAGTTGGTCTAACTACGGTGACGATTGTTCGCAGCCTGATTGTCACTCAACTGACGTTGCCCTGGAGTATTGCCGCCGAGGCGAGAGCTCCCGTTAATTTCTTCGCATCTCTTTGGCGGTGCGTAAGCGAGCGTTCTTTCTGGTATGTTTTTGGATGGCTAATCCCATTGGGCATTTGGCGTCTGAGATATTTCCCGACGCCGTGGCTAGCGGCATCCGTCACCACCTCCATCCTGGCGTTACTTTTGGGCGCTTATATCGACGCCGGCGGCACGGTTGGCCGTCCTGAGTTCGACATCACAGGAGCGCTTTTGAGTCTCTCGGTGGCAATGTTTATCGCGCGAAACCGCGAACACACAGGGAAAAATTCCGCCGTGCAGGAACTCGTAAAGTAACCTCCCGTCTGAAATTGCCAAATTTGCCGCAAAAACCCCGGTTCGACCCCAATTACCCTCGTTCAGACCCCGTAAATTCAACAGGAAAGAGGGGTAGAACCTCGGCAGGTAGTTTTTCCGCAATTCCAGCCCTGGCCGGCGTAAAACTGAAACTGAGGCCCTCTTAGGCATCTAGATTGCTAAAGGATGTTTTGCAACTAAGATTAATGAAGGTGCGATAGGGGAGGGGAAGTATGTCAGCAGTACTGGAATCGTTAGAGCATTATTCAACCGGCGCTGGAAAGGGCTTAGCGAGCGTGCCGTTTACCATAGCGCGTTGGGTAGGCGACGCATTTGGCTGTAAACATCGCGAAATGAGCCGTCCTTTTTCCAGACAAGGCGAAGCGTACCGTGTCTGTATAAATTGCGGCGCGCGGCGGCGATTCGACGCGCAGACCTGGAATTCTTCCGGCCGTCATTATTACAAGCCGGCGCGTTCCTCGGACCTCCAGGATATCGATATGACTGCTTTGCGCCGGCTACCGGCGGGCCCGTTTGCGCGCGCGCGATCCGGAGCGGCTTATTCCAAACGATAGTTTGGCGCTTCCTTGGTGATGATCACGTCGTGCACGTGAGACTCCCGCAGGCCGGCGGAAGTGATGCGAATAAATTTGCTGTTCTCCTGAAACTCTTTGATTGATCGGCAGCCGGTGTAGCCCATACCCGAGCGTAGACCACCTACGAGTTGTGTAGTCATCTCGGCGACCGTACCTTTGTAAGCAACCCGTCCTTCGATTCCTTCCGGAACTAGTTTCGCTTCACTCTCGGTCATTTCCTGCGCGTAGCGATCGCGCGAGCCTTCGCGCATGGCGCCGATCG
>DATGYM010000342.1:0-3197 GCA_035297925.1 Pyrinomonadaceae bacterium
ACGGAGGACGTATTGGAATTGGAACTCTACACCGACGCCGTGCTTACGTGCGACGTGCCTGAGCATCACCTCAAGCGGGGCGACATCGTCAAACTAGTGGAGCACCGCGTTGCGCCAGACGGCACGGAGGGTTATTCCATCGAGGCGTTCAACGCCGTCGGTGACACCATCGCTGTCACTGCCGTCGCCGCGACTGCCATCGAACCGCTCCGCGAAGACGAAATCCTCTGTGCGCGCTCGATGGCCGGTTAGCAGCCGGCGGGAACCACCCACGTTTTCCTCTTCCTCGGCTTTGAATCCTAAGCTCTGCTAATCCTGGTGCACCGGTAAGGGGTTTGCATGTCTTTCGGTTTGGATTGCCTCGCTGATTCTGAAGACCCACCCCACGTAATCTAAACGGCGAGGTCTGATACAACTGCGTCTCATCAAGTGATTCGCTTTTCCTCAGGGCGAGGAACTTCTTTGAGTGAGATAAGGTGGTCCACAGACGCCACCGTCCAAACGACGCAAGCCCTTAATCAAACTGTTAGCGGTTCGACGTCTTGAGCGAAGAGACGTTACACGGGCTCAAAGCCGTGGTGTTTACGATGCCACGCTAGATGGGTTTTGTCTGGCCAGTAGCTGGGATCAGCTGGAAGGTGAATTCGTGTGTTTACTTTGAGTGACAAAAGCAACTCATTGGCACCTGATTCATCGAACCTTTTACGATTCACCATTACACGGTGGTCATCATCCAAGGACCATAGACCTTCGTCAAACATCCAGTGGGCGTTCTTACAGAGCGCTATTCCGTTGCGCGGATGATTGTTTCGGCTATCTGCAAATTGGTGAATATGCGCAGCCTCTACGATGCTTCCACTATCGACGGTGACGAGGCGATAACGAGTAAGCGCGCACGTGTAATTATATGCGGGGATCACGGTCAGTCGAAACCGGGCTTCGCGGCCACGTTCACGTGCCGCTTCATATAGTCGAGCGTCCTCTCTAACAATTGGATCTGGCGGTACGGGCATGCCGACAAGTTGATACAACGCGGTGCGTTCGGCAAAATCCGTAAAATACTTCGCGATTAGGAGTCGACGCATCTCCTTCCTAAAGTCTGGGTCATTCAAACAAGCCAAAAACGTTTCGTCGAGATTCGCCGCTACGGCGCGGCGCCGTTCAAGTGTGGGCTGGCCGTCTAAGTCTAAAGGCGTCCAGCAACCGTCGCTACGCATGTGGTAAAAAGGTAAGTTAATGTCTGGGCGTTGCGGTCGCCGTTCAGCGACAACCGTCCAGTAGGCAAGAAAACGAAAAACCAGTTCACCCGTTAGTGGAAGAAATGTCGACGTGAGTTTCTCTTGCTCGGCGAGTTCGGCTAGCACCAATAACAGCAACGGTTTGTGAGGCGCGATGGTTCCTTTGCGGTCAACGCGGAGGTTTGAAACAACTTTCAGCCACTTTTCGCACTGCACGGACGCTAGATTTCTTTGTCTACCGGTTAAGATATGAGGCTGTATCGTATTCCAAGTCGTCCTTGAGGATATTGAGGAGATCGTCAGGGAGGCCGAACGCGCGGTGACTCTCACTGAACTCGTCGACCTTTGCTAACAAGCGGCGAAGAGTGTCGGCGCGGATGCCTTTCTCGGAGGCGACCTCTTCCTGCAGTTCGCGCAGGCGGTTGGTTTCCTTCCAGTCACTCATAACGATTCCTTTCTGGCGACTTACGATGCGCCCCACACCTCCCCCGTCATCCGGGTTTCGAGCGGTTTTCCAGAATTGTTGAATGAGAAACAGTTCATCTTCACCGATGAGCTTTAGGCCCGTTTCTTCTTGTAGTTTGATCAAGTGAGTGAGCAGCTCGCGGCGCGCTGTAATATGAAGCGGGCCTGGGCCTTCGTTGCCATTCATACGTTTCATATCGCGCTTGCCGTTGGCCGGGTCGCGATAGTAAAGCAGCGTTTCACGAAACTCGATTAACTTTTCCATGCGTTCGTCGCCAGCGGCGAGCAGTCCTTCGCTTGCCTTGTCGCGAGGCACGACCGTACAAGTCCAGCACCCGAATCTACTATTGCCGCAGCTTGGAGTGCTGGTGTCGATCTGGATCGGACATTCGCCGTTACTGGCGTTTGCATAGAGCTTATAGAGCGGGCGATTGTCTCCTCCCCAAGGGTTTGGCTTTTGTAGCAAATAGGCCCAAACCTCCTCGGTGCTCAAGAACTCAATAGGGTTTGAGACCCACACTCGTGGAAGATTTTGATGGCGCCGCAGGCCATTGCGCACTTCGATGCCGGCCATGACTTGGGCGCGAGTATTACTTTCCGCGCGGCGAGCGCCAAGAAGCAAAATCGCTTCGCCCCAGTGTCCCAGCCGTTGTTGGACAAATACATTAACCGGATCGATCTTCATTCGCTGGGTGCACCAGCGAAAGGTCCGGTTCGGGGGTGGATAACCTCGGCCAATGATGTTGACCCAAAAAGATTGTTCGGAAGGCGGGCTCAGAAGATTCACATCAACGCCGAGTTCATGCTGCTCCGAACACTTGCGCATTTTCTCCAGAGTACTTTCAACCATTTCAACAATGGCAGGAATCTCTACCCGCGTATCCGTGCAAAGAACCGAGATCGGTTTCTTCCGTTTTTCCAACGGCACCGACAGCACTGCGTCAAAAATTAACGAGGCCAGCATGGTGCTGTCCTTGCCACCGCTGAAGCCGACGAGCCAGGGACGGTCGTCGCCTATGTATAACTGGATAAGTGATCTCTTAATGTCCTGATAGATGCTCGTGGTCATTGAATTAGTTCTACTCGGCTACGGTTTTTCGCGCCCGGTCTGCCTGCGAATATGAGCTCGAACCGAGATGCCCAAGAAAGAGCGTTGCTTAAAAACATTTGTACTGCTGGAGCTGTGATTCTTATAACCCAGGCTCGCTCGCACGCGCAAGCAAGTTTTTAGGCTAATATGGCGTAAATACCTCATTCACAGACGAAAACGTCGCGCCGGGTTTGGCGCCGCCGGAGATGACGTAAATCGAGTTGCCGATGACCGCGGCGCCGAGGCCGTGGCGGGGGGTGGGCATGGGTGACCAGCGTTGCCATTTATTGTTTTCTGGATCGTAGGATTCGACGTTGTTTCGGGTTCTGCGGCCGTACTCGCCGCCGAAGACAAAAATCTTCCCACTCAATGACACGGCGGCAACGCCGCTGCGCACGGTGGGG
>DATGYM010000343.1:0-1976 GCA_035297925.1 Pyrinomonadaceae bacterium
ACTTTAAGCAGGTCGACGACCAGATCGGAACCGTAACGGGCGGGCATAAAACCTCCAGTGGTAAATCCTTACCTGTAAAAAGAACCGCCTCTTGCAGGCTGCTCAAAAGGATCCAGAGGCGAGGCGCGCGAAAATCGACGAGCGGAGGCGTACATCGGCAGTACGTTGATGCGAGGCGATTGCGCAGCGCAACGAAGCATATGGGGCCTTTTCAGCAGCCTGCTAGAAAAAAAGGCGCGCTGTCAGACTTCGTTTACGTCCGTCAGCGCGCCAACTCACAGCAACAATCTGGCTGCTCCCTATTGCAACGGGTGCGGGATATCGATGTCGTAGAGATTCCTGACGTTGGTATACACAAGCTTTTTGCGAATGTCTTGCGGCAAGTGGCCGAGGTCCCGATCAATGTATTTTTTCGACTCCGGCCAGGTGGAGTTGCCATGCGGGTAATCGTTGGACCACATGCAGTTGTCCTGTCCCCACCATTCGAAGTTGTGCCCCGCCACAGTGTCGCGGAAGAACGTGCCGAAGATTTGAGTGTTAAAATATTCGCTGGGATTTTTTGTGAATGGCGGCGGGTTCACCTTTTTGAAGCGATTATAGTAGTAATCCCACTGCTGCATCATGAACGGCATCCACCCAATCTCGTTTTCGACGCTGACGATTTTGAGCTTCGGGTAGCGCTCCAGCACACCATAAAAAATCAGTTCAAAAATGTCGTCGATGATTTCCTTCAATTTTAAATTCACGCTGCCGCGATAGGCCTCGACGCCCGTGCGTTTGTTGCCGAAGACAGATTCCTTGTGATAGCCGTGCCCGGTCAGGATGTGCAGGTGCACCGGCATGTGCAGATCCTGGGATGCCGCCCAATATCGGTTGTAATGTTCGGAGTGGAAAGGCAGATCGGGGTGCGGCGCCTGCCAGATGATCGACCCCTTCATGCCGGCCTTGGCGCAGCGCTCCAGTTCCTTCACCGCCTCGTCGATGTTGTAGACGGAAACCGCGGCAATGCCGATCAGCCGTTTCGGCGATGTCCTACAATAATCGATCAGCCAATCGTTGTACGCGCGAAAGCTCACTTCCTGAAGCTTCGCGTCATCCATCGCGAAATGCGGCAAGAGGTAAGTCGGGTATAACACCTCGGCGCTCAGACCGTCGGTCTCCATCTCTTTGATGCGGTGTGAAGGATCCGATCCGCCTGGATGGGTTTGAAAGCTGCTGCCCACCTCCAATTTGGGGAAGCGTGGTACTTGATCCTTGTATGATTGTGGCGCCCGCTCGGCGAGAATCTCCGAGGGCTCCATGACGTGCGAGTCTGAGGAAATTAATACTTCGAATCCTGCATCGCCGTTGCCGCCCATAAGCTTTCCTCCTTTGGCTGCGACTGTCGATATCAAATCTATTCGGAGATCTACCACCAAGAGCGCTGAAGGGTCAAGTTAGGGAACTGGAGTGTTGGAGTGCTGTATTGTGTCTCAGCCCATCAATCCAAAACTCCACCACTCCGATGCTTTTAGAACAGCCCTTCCTTCTCAAGTTTTCGGACGATGCGATCATCTATGATGTCTTCGACCCTAAGCTTGCGGATAGGCTCGCTGGTTTTTCCGAGCAAGCGAACCACGTTCCGCAAACCCTCCACGTTCGGATAAATTTTCTTGTCGTAAAGCGTGCGCATCATCTCGTAACCGGCTTGGGCGTCCTCCATTTTTGACAGGCGCAGCTCTCTGGTAAGCGTTTTGACCACAGCCGCTTTGTTGCCAGGATTGTTGACGTAAGTGATCGCCTCGACCATCGCGCGCAGAGTGCGCTCGGGAATTTCCGGTGTGCGGTCGATGAGGCTGCGCTTGGCGATCATGCCGAGTCCCTGATAGGGAATGCCCATTTTCATCAGGTCGCCGAGCATGCGGTAGCCTTGGCGTTCCAGTTGTGCGCCGTAAGCATAGCCGAGATAGCCGCCGTCGATGATGTTTTGCGTGATC
>DATGYM010000344.1:0-7318 GCA_035297925.1 Pyrinomonadaceae bacterium
AAAGCGCCAACCAGATACTCGTCAAGATTCAGGACAACGCCAGTCCCATAACTTTGCAGCGAAAGCCCGATGGCTCACTTTTTGGCGAAGGAACTGCGCAGGTGAATGGCAGAACGATTGTCGGGTCAACAGACGATCCCGAGAATCCCTTTGTGTTTACGCCAAAGATCGGCCGCTGCTCAATCGGCAGCCTCGTTCAAGGTGGCTCGCCACCTAACGGCGGTCTCATGGCGAGCAGCGAATCTCCAGTGTCACCGATTGCAACTCCGTCCGCGGCGAGTGTTACTCCATCGGCGGTTAGCGTTACTCCCGCCGCGGCGAGCATCATTTCATCCGCCGCTCCAACCACCCCTACGACAACTCCTTCATCGGCTCCGAGCGCGAGTCCAGTAGTAGGTAGTGTTTCTTTGGCAATCGCATCGGGATTCGCTAATCAGCCGGGTGCCGGTAATCCGCTCGGCGGCAAAACTGTCCTCGTGTTGAAGGAGAGTCTTGAAAGCATCCTGGCTAAAGCTGGCTTCGCTCAACCGGGCTCGTCGATGAGGGCCCTCACGGCTTGGGCCCGCACGTGTGAGACCGGCAGTCCTTTGTGCAAGGCGGGGATTGACGCGATGCGTCCGTACGCGGTCGCCAGTGCCAAACTGGACGGCAATGGCGCATTCACTTTTACCAACGGGCGTGCAGGCACTTTTTATCTGGTCCTGCAAACTACCTACAACGGAATGCATCTCGTCTGGGACTTGCGAGTCGATCTCAAACCCGGAACTAACTCTGTCACTTTCGACCAGCGAAATGCCACGCCGCTCTAAGTGAATGGTGAAAGCCCTCCCTCATGGTCGGGCTACTGCCCCGATCATGTGCTGAGCGCTGAGCGCTGATTGCTGAGCACTGATTGCTGAGCACTGATTGCTGACTGCTGAATGCTGAGTGCGGTGAATGGAAAGCCCTCCCTCATGGTCGGGCTACTGCCCCAATCATGTGCTGACTGCTGATTGCTGAGCGCTGATTAAGGCACCGGGCGAGCGACAACTCTGAAGCCAAGGTAGGGTGTCTGGACTTCAGGTTGAAAATTTTCTCGATAGGGTATGTAAAGAACGGCTATGCTCGCGGTGTACCAGGAACCGCCTCGCAAAACTCGTTCCCCCGCAACCTCATCGTGATTACGATCGTCATCGTCAACGTAGGGATGCTGGCGGCTGTAAGTGCGGTAGATCGACTGCGTCCACTCGGCTACATTCCCGGTCATGTGATAGATACCGTAGCGGTTGGCCTGGTACTTTGATTTCGTCTCCTGAAGGCCAACAACTGTCACTTCCGCCCCCGGGTTCTTTTTCCAGTTATACAATCCTACCTCGTTATCGCTAACGGTCATGCCAAGTCCGTAATCGAAGTTATCCGGTCCGCGCGCGGCCTTTTCCCATTCAGCCTCGGTCGGCAAGGCGAATATCCATTTCCCTCCCCAAACTCTTCCGTTGAGCCAGTGGCAATAGGCGTTTGCTTCGAACCAGTTTACCTGTACCACCGGCTGATCGGGCTGGCCGAAGCGTTTGAAATCAGCGTCAGCGGGCTTCAGCAACGCAGTTGAGTGTGAAGTGTTGGCGGCTTTCCATTTTCTTCCCGCCTCAGTCCAGTTCGCATCGTTAGTGTATCCGCGCGGGTCGATCAGAAATTCTCTGAATTCCGCGTTGGTCACCTCAAACGGGTTGATGAAGAAGCCGCCAAGCCAAACGTAATGCGGCTCTTGCACGCGCATGTGATCGCCAAACAGAAAATGGCCACTGGGAATGAAAACGAAGTCCGGCAAGTCTGGAAGTAGTCCGTGTGGAGAGTTGGTCAAAAGCGAGCGGATGGTGACGGTAAAGGTGCCTTCCTTGTCCGGACCGGCGCGATAGCCAACCAGTGGCAGCGGATAGAATAATTTTCTGCCGGACTGGTCAGCCTCCAGGAAATAATTGCCGCGCGGCAGCCAGATTTGTTCGCCGCCTGTGGGCAGCATCGCAACGCTGTCTTGAAGGTTGTTTCCGGCTTTGAAGAGGGTGAGCTGGGCGCCCGGGATGTTCGAGATTATTACTTCCGTCTCTTCGCGTTCATAGTGCAGGCGGACCCGTCGCTCGTCGGAACGAAAGTAAAGAAGCGAAACTGTGGCGATAATAACGACGAACACGGCGCCGCCAACGGCGTAGAGTTTCTTCATGACGCATCGGCTTCTGTGACGACGGCTGAAAGATAATATTTAATCAGACAATTCAACCCGGATTACCCGGCGGGGACAGGCGCGCGCTGACGGCTGCTACTACTTTTCGTCCTGATGGCAGCACACCGAGAGCAGCTAAGGCGCCTGCGTCGATTACAGTTTCGTCGTCAACTAGTACCTTGAATTCACCGTAGCGACCGTGAGCCATCTCCACGTCAGTCTTTAACTCACGGCGAAGCCGCGCCGCTACACGGACGGCGTGTATCCCTGAAATTCAATAGGCACAGAAACGTATAACAATCCGGGCCATTTTATGTTCCCTTCCTCTACTCCTGGTCAGGTGCACCTCACGGCGGCGAGTAGGCGAGGCCACCGAAGAGACTAATGCCGGCATGGATCAGCATCGCGGGGACCAGACTCTTCTGCCACCAGGTCAGCGCACCAAGCCACAGCGCGAGCAAACTGACGGAGATCATGAGCGCGAGTCCCAGTGAGACGTGCCCCACTGCGAAGACAGCGGCCTGAAGCAGCAGTGCCATCGCTGGACTACCCGTCAGTCCTGAAAACTGCCTCATCAGGTATCCGCGGTAAAGAACTTCTTCGCAAAGGTTAGTTCCGACTGAAAACGCCACCCAACAGAGCTTCTCAAACGCCCCATGGGGAAGGAACTGCAGTACTGCACGAAGCTCATCGGGGCTTGGCCTAAGGAAAGATCCCAGCACCGCTCCGAAGATCATCCAGAGCAGCCAGCCCGCGACTGCAATTCCTGCGTAGCGAGCCCAACGTCCCGCGGTCCATGGTGACTGATCGACCAGAGCTCGGACCGAGTATCCCGAACGACGGATACCGGTTCGCACAAACCAGAACAGCACCAATTGAATTGCCAGTATCAAACCATAGAGCGGAAGTCTTCCCGCTGGTCCTACCAGGTCGTGCGAGCCACGCAACGCGCGCAGCGCTCCTCCAGCGGCCAAAACCCCGAGCACTATGAGAACGATGGCGGTGTGCAGCCTCGAGGCAACGAACACGGGTGCGGCCCTTGCTTGCTTCGGCTTCCTCGAGTTCACCGTCAGCATCATGCTTCTCCGCCGGCGCGAGTGTCCGGACACTGCTACTGCCTTTGCGCAATGACGTCGCTTCAGCGGCAAGCCGCCTCACATCAAATGTCCTGCCGCCGTAGCAGTCTCTGGGCGATGAACAGTGGTCCGGCAACCCAAACGGCGAGCGCGATAAGCAGCAGCACAATGCTCAGGCCTTCGCCACCCAGGAATCGCAACAGCGCCGCACCGCCGGCCCCAAAAATATCTTTGCCGTTGAGCGTCATCAAACTCGCTATTCGCACCATGTCCACGGGATTGCCAAACAGCGAGCCAAAGATGAAGACGTTCGCGGTTCGTTCCCTGAACAAAAATGTCGCTCCTATAACCAGCAGGTCATAAAACAGCACAAAGAAAAACCAAACAAAGAGCGCGACTCCAAGTGCTTTGCTTTTGCGCCTGCACAACGCGGAGATAAACGCCGACAAGCTGAGAAAGATGAGCGCCAGCAACATTGAGAAACCCACCAATGCGGGATAACGCAATGAACCTTCAGTTCCGGTCCGCGCCGCGATGATGACGCCGGCCAGGCCAAAGCCAATCAGCATGGCAGTAAAAATTGAAGCAAACAGACCCAGGAATTTGCCGAACAGGATCTCGCCGCGGCTTACAGGCTGAGAGAACAACAACTCGCCGGCGCTTTTTTCACTGGTGAAGCTGAGCGTGCCCATCGTCAGAGCCACAAGCGGAACGATGTAGAGCACCATATTAAGCAGGCTAGCAGATGTGCGCGCGAACCCCTGGAAACCGACCGTGCCCGCGGTGACCAATCCGAAGTATGAGATTGCCAGCACCAGCACACCGAAGACGCTCGCAAACACGAGTGTCCAACGGTTCCGGATGTTGATAACCAGTTCCTGCCGGGCGATAGTTATGATCGCGTTGGTGTCCATGGTGGCAGTGGTCAGTGGCCAGTGGCCAGAACATCCTCAAAGCGAAGCAGCTTGCCGTGATATCTGTCTGCAGCCTCTTTCGCTTTCGTCTGGTCCCTGAAAGCGATGATGCCGCCATTCATCGGCGTAGATAATTCCGGCGAGTGGACGTAAGAAGCGTCCGCTGCCTTAATCCATGTTCGTTCCTCGAAATCCATCACGAAGTACGCCTTGATGGCCGGGGTGCTTTTCCGGTTCTTAAGAAAGTTCGTCATGCAACCGATATCGTCGAACTTGAACAACTGCCCTTCGGCATCGATTAATTCCGCCGCGTAACGCTTTTCCGAAACGGCCATCTTGCAGTACGCGCACATGTCCTCCGGCGCCAGAGCCACTGGCTCAAACTTGCTCGTCTCGCAACCTAAAACCAGTACCAGGGAAAACAACGCAGTCAGCTTGAAAGGTGCCCGAGCGACTGAATGTTTATGGCTCGTTCGAACACGCATCTTGTTCTCTTCCGAAGTAAACGCGTAGCCTGCGGAGCAGGCGTCTGCGTAAAGCCTGGGGCGTAAGCCCCAGGAAAGCATCATGAAAACATCCGAGCCCGCGAAAGCGGGCGACAGCCGGAAACGCAACATTCTGCTTCCGCGACTTCAGGGCAATCGGCCATTTGAAATCTACCGTTCTGGCGCCTCTCGCGGGCTAACCATTGTTAGGTACTGTTTCCAACCTGGGGTTTCGCTTCGCTCCACCCCAGGCTTTATGCTGACGCCTGCTCCGCAGGCCGCGCCCGCTTCCTTCAACAAAACTTTCATTGGTCGTGAACATTGGCCTCGTCGACATACCTCATATATATGTCTTCGAGCGACAACTCTTCGGTCGCAAAACTCTTGATCTGTCCTCCGGTCCATTCGATCGCCCGCAAGACACCCAGGCGATCTTCGGCGCGCGCTGCTAGGGTGAGCGAATCCCCCTCCTGTTTTATTTCAAACGCCCCCGCTTCACTTGCCGCCGCTAGCACGCGTTCGTCCGCATTAGCGAGCACGGCCCGTATCCGCGAAGTACGCATCAACTCTGCTCGCAACGCCGCGATCGATTGCAGCGCCACCAGCTTGCCGCCCACCAGAATCGCTACGCGGTCCGCCAGTTGTTCCACGTCCGCCAGCACGTGCGAGGAGAACACGATCGTTTTGCCTTTGCGTTTCAGCTTAGCGAGAAACTCGCGAAACTGTATTGCTCCATTCGGATCGAGGCTGACAGTCGGCTCATCCAGGACAAGTACGGGCGCATCGGGCAGGCAGGCGACGGCCAGTCCCAGGCGCTGGATCATACCGCCTGAGAATTGGCTGACTGCCTTGTCAAAGAACCCGTTGAAATGAAAGTCGGGAGTGTTCAGTGTCTCGTCGATCCGGCGTGACGGTATTCGCCGTAAGCGACAATAAAACTCCAACACCTCGCGTCCGGTTAACTGATCGCTAAAGCCGACGCGCTGAGGCAGGAAGCTCAGCAATCGTTTGGCTTCGCGGCTATTGCGCCGAATGTCAAAAGCATCAATCGCAATCTTTCCCGAGGTCGGCAGCGTCAACCCGACCATGCATTTCAACGTGGTGGTTTTGCCGCTTCCGTTTGGCCCGAGCAACGCGAAAGTCTCCCCATCCTGGACCTCGAACGATACGTCGTTCAGAGCAACGAAGTCTTTGAACTTCTTGGTTAGATTTGTGACCTTGATAGTCATCGCTGATCAGGCTTCTGTCCTTTCCAGATCACCAACGCAGCGGCGCCCAGAACGAATAGGGAGGCCATCATCAATCCGGGATTAACAAGCGGCGCATGCCGCTGCGGCGCGAACGCGTAATGCAACGCAACCGGTTTCATTAAGGGCGCTTCGTCAATCTCCGACGAGCCTCTCAGGATCGGGAACGCCTTTTCCGCGGCGGCCATTGCCCGTGCCGCGGGACTATCCAGATAAAGACGCAGGCGTGGATAGTTGCCTTCCATGTACTGAAAAACATTCTGAATCTTCAGGGGCACGTCGCCGCGCCCGTCTTCGTCCAGATCGTAGCCCTCATAGTCACTCCAGAAATTCCCGCGCCCGTTTCCGGACCATTTCGTCGTCGTACTTCTGCCAATGAGCTGCAGCGGACTCAGATTGTTAATGAAGTTATTCTCGGTAAAAACATTGGCGTCCGAACTGCTGAACATCTGCAAGGCGACATCGTTGTTTGCGATTGTGTTGTGACGAAAAGTGGTCTTGCGCAGGGCTTCCATGAAGATGCCGGTAGCGTTATCAACTATGAAATTTTCCTCGGCCAGCAGATCAGTGCATTCCTGAAACAAGATGCCGAAAGAGCTGAAGCCGCGATTGTGAACAAAAGCATTGCGGCGAAATTCAATGTTGTTTGAGTACATGATCGCCGCGCCCGCGACGTTATTTGAAAAGAAGTTGTCCTCGAAAATGTTTCGGTCTGAAAACATGTAATGCAGACCGTAGCGCAGGTGTGAGACCCGGTTGCGGCGGATCTGATTGCCGTTGCAACTCTGTATGTACATCCCATCGCGCTCTTCGGAGATAACATTGTCCTCAATGATGTTGTCAGGTGAATTCCATAAGTGCAGTCCGGCGCCGCGGTCGCCCTCTTCCAACTCCGCGCGACCGCGAATGCGATTACGCCGCAGAGCATTGCCATGCGAACTGTAAAGATAGATGCCGTAGAGTATGTCGCGCAGCTCGTTGTCTTCGATGATGTTGTTGCTTGATTTGAGCAGGATGCCTGAGTCTTCCCTCGTCAGGTCGCCACCGCAGTGCTCGATGACAAATCCGCGGACGACGCTCCGGTCGGCAAACACCGTGATGACGCTGGCTACCCCGGCCCCGCGCAGCGTGGGGCGGCCTGCACCTTCGAGAGTGATTTGCTTATCAAGCGTGAGATTGCCTTCATAAATTCCGGCTCGAACTTCGATTGTATCCCCAGCGTGAGCGGCATTAATGGCAGGCTGAATGGATTGGAATTGAGCATCTGGCCCGCCGACCACGAGCGTCGCGGCCGAGCCGGAGGTCGCAAATGTCAGCGAGAGCAACAAGCCTGCCGCGAAGCGGTAACGAACCGCCCCGGGTTGCCGCGCTGTGGTTCGTAAGCTTTTTGCGGTATTTACTC
>DATGYM010000345.1:0-2183 GCA_035297925.1 Pyrinomonadaceae bacterium
AGTCAACCACTACATGGTTAAACCTGGATTGCAGCGTCGCCATCAGGCGCCGCATCTGCTCTGAGCCCAACAACTCGGCCGGATTGGGCGGAATCGGTCCCGCTGTCAACACGTGCAGACCGTTGACGGTCTCCTTCGAAACCAGAGCCAGCACTTCCGCTTCCGACATTTCACTGGACAGGATGGAACTCAAGCCCGCGCGCTCTGATAAGCCAAAGATGGAACGCAGCCGCGGCCGCCGCATGTCGGCATCGATGATGACTACGCTGACGCCGGTTTGCGCCAAACTCACCGCCGTATTCACTGCGGTTGTGGTTTTACCTTCACCGGGCAAGCTGGAGGTCACCAGCAGAGAGCGCGGCGAGCGGCCTGCTGTCGAAAGCAACACTGACGTGCGCAGATGCCGGTACGACTCAGCCAAAGGCGAGCGCCCATCTACATTCATCAACAACTCGGGATTGTCCGAAGGATTGCCATTACGCTTTTGCAAAGCTCCCGGACCAGCCAACAGCCGGCGCTTGCCGTTGCCGAGGGCTGAAGGAATTACCGCCAGCGCAGGCAGGTGCAGCAAGCGTTCAACCTCGTCGGTGGAGTGCACTGTGTCGTCGAGGTATTCCAGCAGCAGCGCCACGCCGACTCCCAGGCCCAGCGCCAGGAACAGAGCGATGAAGACCGTGCGAATGCGATTTGGACCGATGGGGCCGTCAGGAGCGATTGCGTAATCGACAATCGAGACATTGTTTGGCTTGCTCGCCATGATCACATCGTTCTCTTTCGAGCGCTGCAGCAGGTTATCGAGCAAAGTCTTGTTGGTCTCAATCTCCTGCTGAATGATGCGGTAGTTAATCGCCGCTTCATTTTGCGTGAGCGTCTCGCCGCGTTGTTTGTCAAACGATCGACGCAACTCCTGCTCGCGCGCCAGGGTTTGCCGGTACTGCGTCTCAAGGTTCGTCAGAATCGTGTTGCTCTTGCGATTGCGAATGTCTTTAACCTGGCGGTCAAGCTCGGCAATCTGCTGATCGATTTCCTTCACTTCCGGCGCTTCCTCGGTGGCGTCAACCAGCAACTGCGCACGCTTCTGCCGCAGGTCGGCCAGTTTTGCTTCCGACTCGTTTGCCTGTTTGGCGTCGGCGTCGGCAAGCGCGCTGGCGCTCCCGGGCGTCTTGGCTGCGTTGTACTGCGACTCTGCCAGGATGCGTTCGTTCTCAGCCTCGAGTAGTTGCTTGTTGAGACCGGCAAGCCGCTCAACCACTGTGTTCTGGTTCGCGTCTAGTGAAATTATCTGATTGTTCTTGGCGTAGTTGACCAGCTTCTCTTCATCGGTGCGAATCTGCTGTTGCAGTTCGGCGATGCGCTTTTGCAGAAACTCTCCCGTCGTCGTATTGGTCTGTCCCTTCTTTTCAAGATTGTTGTAGACGTAAGTTTCGGCAATGGCGTTGACTACTTTCGCGGCTACGTCCGGATCAGTGTGCGTGAAACTGATATCGATCAGCCGCGTCTCTTTATACAGTCCGCGCGTTTCCTTCACCGGCTCGACCTTCAAACCCAGAAGAATGGCAGCGACATAGGGAGCGAGACGTTTGGCTTCGGCCAGATCTTCATGAGACGTCGCCGCGGCGACGGTGGTGCGAAGCTGTAGTTCGTCTTTCGGCTTTACGACGTCTTCCGGCTGCGCGTTGCTGCCGAAACCAACCATGCTCTTGATTGTTTGCCAGGTGGATCTTTTCTGGGTGGA
The DNA here is from genome assembly GCA_035297925.1 of Pyrinomonadaceae bacterium. Taxonomy (GTDB): domain Bacteria; phylum Acidobacteriota; class Blastocatellia; order Pyrinomonadales; family Pyrinomonadaceae; genus PSRF01. The sequence continues at coordinate 1,736 of DATGYM010000345.1, forward strand.
GTTGCCTTTAAAGAAGTCGGGATTGTGTTCAAGGTCCAGGGCTTTTACGACGCGGCGCATCAGGCCGGGGCTGACAAGAATTTGCAGTTGGGTATTGAAGTAGACGGGATCGTTCGTGGGACCAAAAACGTAAGGCGTCTTGCCGACGAGCGCGGCGTTGTTTTCCAAATCCACCTGTACGCGAGCGCCTGCCTGATAAATATCGGGCTTGCGGGCGACGTAGATGACGGACAGCATCGTGACGAGCGCCACAATGCTGACGACCAGCCACAATCGTTTGCGCACGGCGCGCCAGTAATCGAGCAGATGGATCTCGGATTCCGCATTCAGATCAACTCCGTAGTTGTACGAATGCGGATTGCTGGGTTCGCTTGCCGCATCGAGCGCTGCGAGACCCGCGTCCGTTTTGATTAGTTCACGAGATGCTTTCATCTTTCACCTACTAAAA
>DATGYM010000346.1:0-4625 GCA_035297925.1 Pyrinomonadaceae bacterium
GCCGTCACCAAGTGGGACGGCGTCGGAGGTTCGGGATTGCTGGCTGCTTGCGGCAAGACGTTCTCGCTGTTTTCCCCTGCGGTCATGAAAACAATTCGCCGGCTGTCCGGTTAAGAAGAGCGGCGGCGCTCGTGTCTCGAGGCGATGGAATAAGGCCGTGCCTGCGTAACTTCCTGCAGCGCCGTTGAGCCGTCGGTAATTGGCAAAGTTCCGGGAACCACTGCGCCGCGTGCCTCTTCTTCGGGAACGTCTTTGCGGTCGCGGACTGATTCCTTCATAACCTTGTCCTGCAACATCATCACCGCGTGAATCAGCATCTCAGGACGGGGCGGGCATCCGGGAATGTAAACGTCCACCGGCACTACCTTGTCGACGCCCTGCACGATCGCATAGTTATCAAATACGCCGCCCGAAGTGGCGCAAGCACCCATCGAAATAACCCATTTAGGTTCGGGCATCTGATCGTAGATGCGACGCAGAACCGGCGCCATCTTTCTGGAAACGCGGCCGGAGACAATCATTACGTCTGCCTGCCGGGGGCTGGCGCGAAACACTTCCGAACCAAAGCGCGCCAGATCGTTTCTCGACGAGGTAGCGTTCATCATCTCGATGGCGCAACAGGCGAGACCAAACGTTGCCGGCCACAGAGAAGACTTGCGCGCCCAGTTGATCAATGAATCGAGCCGCGTGGTCAACACTTCCGGCAGCGCTTCGGCAATTATATTTTCTAGTCCCATTATTAGTTTGTGCGGTATTGATTACGCCGCCGTTCGCGCGCCCTGGCGGTGCCGTTCTTCCATATCTGAAAGCAGTCTGGCTTCTGCCTCTGCTTCCCGCCGCGCCGCTTCTCCCCAATCAAAGGCGCCCTTCTTTATCACGTAGACATAGCCGACCAGCAACAACACTACAAAAACCATCATTTCCACGTAGACGAGGGTCCGCAAACCAAAAGCCGGACTGGCCAGTCGCTTGAACACGACCGCCCAGGGCACCAGAAAGATGACCTCAATATCAAACAGGATAAAGATCATCGCGATCAGGTAAAACTTTACCGAGAATCGCTCACGCGCAGTGCCCACCGGATCCTTGCCACACTCATACGGCATCATCTTGGTGCGCGTCTGCTTTCGCTGCCCTACAAACTGCGAAAGGACGATATTGCCCACGGCGAATCCTCCTGCAACGACGAACATCAGCAGGATGGGCAGATAGTCGTAAAGGCGAAAATCCATTACTAAGTTGCCTGGTTGGGTCGATCAGATCTTTGCGCGTTCGCGCATTAGCCGACGGCAGATCAAATCATCCGAGCTCATTCAAGATCACTCGCCGTTATTCCAGATTGAGAATCATTGTACAAGCCGAATCGTAGTCGATGTGATCAGGGGTGTCAAGCAACCTACTCTGCACCACTGCGGGGAAAAATGATTGTAATTGACCGTGCAAAAATGGCTGTGTTAACTTCGATTGTGTAGCAGGCAACCAGCCTGCCCGTTACTTCAGGAACACCCCCGACTTTCACGCATCAACTGTGATCACTGGCTTCAATACTGATATCGAATACGGCGGCGTTGTCTACCACGTGCAGACCGAAGACAAGGGGCTCGACTCTCCGCTTATCCTGTCGCTCGTGTATGCCGGCGGTGCGATCCTGGCGAGCAAACGCTCGCGCTATGAAGATTTAATCGAAGCAGGCTTCAGCGAAGAGATATTGACGGAGCGCTTGAAACGGCAGCATCGCCTGATTTGCGCAGCTATTAATGCCGGCCGGCTTGAGGAGCTGAAGCGCATGGGCGCAAAGGCTACCGGAGAGCTGTCGGCAGAAGCGGTAGCAGTCGAGGAGCCGCAGGAACCGGCGCCGGTCGAGGAGCGCCTGGTCATATTGACGGGGCAGGATGAAACGGCCGAGATAATAAGGACGAGCGCTGAAGCGGTTGTTAGTGAGCCAGTCTCCGCTGAAGGGGATTCCGAGGATTCAACAATCTCGGACTCGGAGGAGGAGGCTGCGGCCGATCAGGAGTCGGTTTACACTGTGCATGATTCCCGTCGGCCTGCGCTCGAAGGCGAAACTTTTGTTGAACCGGAGAGTGGCCCGAAGCTCACATTACTGGACGACGACGAATTCCGGGCCGGAGAATCGTTCACCATTCGTGCTCTGCTTGATGAAAAAGTCCGCAATAAGGAAAAGCCGCTTGCCGGCGCGCCCGTGTCGGTGAAAATACTTGGCACCGCCTTCCGCCCTCAGATTTACCAGGTGAAAACCGAAAGCGATGGCGTGGCAATCATTTCCGTTACCATGCCCGATTTTAGTTCCGGACGAGCAGCCGTTCTAATCCGCGCAACCGTCAAGGGTGAGACAGTAGAACTCCGCCGCGTTATTCATCCCGCCATCTGAGGCCAGCCAAGTTGCAAATTCAAATCAATGGCGAGCCGAGAGAGGTAGAACAGAATCTATCGCTTGCGAATTTGGTTGAAGTCCTGAATCTCAAGGCGGAACAGATCGCGATCGAACTGAATCAAAAAGTCGTTCGACGCGCGCAGTGGAACGAAATCCTGCTTCAGGCTTCCGATCAGATTGAGATCGTGCATTTTGTCGGCGGCGGTTGTGAGTAGTCCTGAGCGGTAGGCGGTGAGCGGCCGGCAGAATATAATTCAAGGCATGTCAACACCAGTACGAGCTCCAGCGGAGAAATTCGAAATTGGCGGTCGCACATTCACGTCGCGACTAATTATCGGTACCGGAAAATATCGCACGTTCGCAGAGATGAAGGCGGCCCACCGGGCGTCTGGTGCCGAGATGGTTACGGTCGCGGTAAGACGAGTGCCGCTCGATCGCAGCAGTGAGTCGTTTCTCGATCACCTCGATCCGTCACTGACAATACTTCCCAACACTGCGGGGTGCTACACCGCAGCGGAAGCAATTCGCACCGCCCGGCTGGCGCGCGAGGCCCTGGGAACCGAACTAATCAAGCTTGAAGTAATTGGCGACCAGACGACGCTGTTTCCCGATAATGAACAAACGCTCGAAGCGGCGCGCGAGCTGACTCGGGAAGGCTTTGTCGTACTGCCTTACTTCAGTGACGACTTGATCATGGCAAAAAAACTGCTGGACGCAGGCTGCCCAGCGGTCATGCCTTTGGCGGCGCCGATAGGATCCGGTCTCGGCATTCAAAATCCGGCGAACCTGCGCATCATGCGTGAGCAATTGCCGGATGCGACGATTATTGTCGATGCGGGCGTCGGTACGGCCAGCGACGCAGCGATCGCAATGGAGTTGGGCGCCGACGCCGTGTTGATGAATACCGCCATCGCTGAAGCGCAGGATCCAGCCAGGATGGCCGAGGCTATGAAATTGGCTATTGAGGCGGGAAGGCTTGCTTATCTTGCAGGTCGCATGTCTAAACGACTATACGCAAGCGCGTCGAGCCCTTTGACCGGTGTGGTGAGATAAGTTCCCGGGGCGATGTGTCAATCGTTGGCTTTGCCGTTCGAAAAAACTACTGCCGGTGGTTTCCAGGTCTTAGAGTCGCCTACGATCCCTTTCTTCACGTCTACTACTTCTAATTTCTCCGGCGTTACTCTGATCAATAAATAGTCCTTCGCGCGGTCTGGGTAGAATGTCTTCCATTCTTCTTTCCACCATTGTGTCTTCATGGCGGGATCGTTAACGAGATGAGCAATGCCATAAAGTGTGACATAAGCCTCTGAATCGCGATCGAAGTAGTAGAGGGTGACGCGCGAGTGCTGCCGGATTGCTTTAACCTTGCGGCTGCGAGGATTTGTGCCCAGCCACACGACGAAGTTGGCGTCAGGTGGAAACGCATCGAGGGTGCGCGCCTCGGCCCGGCCGGAAGGTCCCCGGGTGATGAGTGCACAATAGCGGGCCTTGACCATAATCTCGCGAGCGGCAGCGATTAACTCGCTTTGTTGCCCCGAGTTCCTTTCCTGGCCTTGAATACAGATGGGCAGTGCCACCAAAAGCAGGAACCCGCAAAGAGCGGCACGGCTTGTTTTCAATAAACTATAGTTCATCGATTTGATCGCCGCCGCCACGTGCGTCTTAGCGGATGCGCCTCAGTGTTGAAGATTACCTGGTCAAATCGCAGGGCGTTCGCGGGCGCGAATAACAGGTAGAAGTATTTGAACGTCTCCGCGAAGAGAAAGCTTGGCATTGAATCCGACTGTTCTTTAGTGACCACGCTACTCAACGCCGCGTAGCCGGCGTCAGTACGGCAATGCCTTACGAAATCGCGAAAGAGTTGGGCGCCCATTCGCTGGTATTCGTGATCCCTGGTGTAATGAAAAAGGTAATAGGTTGACTCAACAAGCTCGGGCCTTAAAGGGTAACCGGGATAAGTTACCGCCATCGTCTTGTAATTGATTTCTTCAGGCTCAGTGCCATGGAGCATCCACATACTGAATGATGACTGCTGCAATCTGCGGGCACGACCGAGATCCCCAGACAACGCCAGCACCGCCGGGAAGAACGCATCGAGAGCACCGTAGGTGGTCGTGCTTCGCCGGCCACTGTTCATCTCGGCATGCCCATACCAAAGCTCAAGCGCACCACTGCCGGGCTGCCGCCCAGATTCATCAGCCAGGTATTTGTTTATGGCGGCGATGCTTTC
>DATGYM010000347.1:0-1872 GCA_035297925.1 Pyrinomonadaceae bacterium
GACGCCGCCCTGGCCGGCGCTACCGTCATCCTTAACCTCTCGGCCTCCAACATCACCATCGCGAAGGACGACTATCGTAAGAGCTTGGTCGCCAACCAATCGGCGCGCTGTCTGGTCGGCTATCTCTACACGGCGGCCGGCACCGGCGAGTCGACCACCGATCTGGCCTGGGACGGTCACGCCATGGTCTATGAAAACGGCAATATGATCGCAGAGTCGGAACGGTTCCGTTACGATTCCCAGCTCATCGCTGCGGACCTGGACCTGGAGCGGGTTACCCAAGAGCGCATGCGTCAGAACAGTTTCGCTCAGAGCATGCAGCGTCAACGCGACGGATTGCGCAAGTTCCGCAGGATTCAGTTCAATATCGAGTTGCCGAGAACAGAGCCTTTGCTGTGCCGCCGGCAGATCGATCGCTTTCCCTACGTGCCCTCGGACCCGGCCCTGCGCGACGGCCGCTATTACGAAGCTTACAATATTCAGGTGCAAGGGTTGGTTAAACGACTCCAAAGCTCGCGAATTGCAAAGGTCGTCATCGGCGTCTCCGGCGGACTGGATTCGACCCATGCGCTGATCGTCGCGGCACGCGCCATGGATCTGCTGAAACTGCCGCGCTCGAACATTCTTGCCTATACCATGCCCGGCTTCGCCACCAGCCAGCACACATTGAAGAACGCTGATGCCCTTATGAAGGCAATTGGCTGCACCGCCCACCAGCTGGATATTCGGCCGAGCTGCGAGCAAATGTTGCGTGACATCAACCATCCTTACGTCCAGGGCCATCCGGTCTTTGACATCACATTCGAGAACGTGCAGGCGGGAGAACGCACCAGTCATCTTTTCAGGCTCGCCAACCTCAACCAGGCGCTCGTGCTGGGAACCGGTGATTTGAGCGAACTCGCTCTGGGTTGGTGCACCTACGGCGTCGGCGATCACATGTCTCACTACGGGATCAACGCCAGCGTGCCGAAGACGCTGATGCAGTTCCTGATTCGCTGGGTTGCCGAGACCAACCAGCTTGGCAAAGCCGCAAGTAAAGTGCTGCTTTCCATCGTCGAGACCGATATCAGTCCAGAGCTCATTCCCAATCACGCCGACGACTCACAGCCGAGCCAGAGGACCGAGGACATCGTCGGTCCTTACGAGCTGCAGGATTTTACCCTGTACTATACAACCCGCTTCGGCTATCTGCCGTCGAAGATCGCTTTTCTAGCCTATTGCTGCTGGCGTGATCGCAATCTGGGACGGTGGCCCGATATACCAGTGGGAAAGCGCAACCAGTACGGCATCGCGGAAATTAAGCGCTGGTTGTCGGTATTTGCCTGGCGTTTTTTCCAGGTGAGCCAGTTCAAGCGTAGCTGCATTCCCAACGCTCCCAAAGTCGGCTCCGGCGGCTCTTTATCTCCGCGCGGCGATTACCGGGCGCCGAGCGATAGTGAAGCGACTGCTTGGCTGGAAGAAATTAAGAACATCCCGGATCGTGACCCTGGTCTCAGCTCTTGAAGCAAAAAGGGCGGGTTTCAAACCCGCCCGATTCTTTTATTGCGCCCTTTCCGGCTAATTTCCGAATCCGAATATTCGTACTTTGTGATCTTTGTGCCCTTTGTGGTAATACTCTTGCGCATTACCCTCGAAGCCTCTATTTCAAAGAATTCTTCTGACTCCCCAAACCGGCCAAATTGAAATCGAAGTAAAAGCTGGTCTTGGCGGGGTTGATATCGCGCCGCACCCCGAGCGTCACGCTCCAACACTCGCACATTGAGAGATATTTCGTTGCCGCGCTAACGTTGAGAAAACGACCCTGGAGCGCATTTACATTCGTACTAGCGAACAACAGAATATTATCCGTGGCATGATAGAGACTGTTGACGC
>DATGYM010000348.1:0-39836 GCA_035297925.1 Pyrinomonadaceae bacterium
ATCGCGGACTTGATTTGTCAGTGCAGTAGTCATCGGCAATACTCTTTTGCAACACCAATTATCTCAACTCAAACCAATTAGTGCATCCTGAAGGGCCCGCCCCGAGGTTCGGGTTCCAGGTCGGGTCGACTCGAGTCCTGAATCACCTCATGAAGCTCCAAAACATTTGGCTGAGAAAACGCGTCCTTCGGCAGCGTACCTGATTGCGCATGACCTTTAACAAACTCGTCAGAACGTACCCAGTTAAGAAAATCCTGACGGCTGTTCCACAGTGTAAAGACGACGTAGGGTTGATCATCGTTCGCCGGTCGCAACACGTGATTCGAAATAAAGCCCGGCATCTTATCGACTAGTCCGGCGCGTTCGCGAAAGCGCTGCTCAAACGCGTCGGCATACTCAGGTCTTACATAGATGCGGTTAGCTACAGTTATCATTGCGACATCTCCTTTTTAGATCCACTGTGAGTGCGGGCGCCCCGACCGCACTTGGAGATCAGGCATAGGGGCACGGCATGCCGTGCCCCTACCATTAGAAAGTCCGGGGCAGTAGTCCGACCGTCAGGGAGAGCGGGGCCGTAGCCCGACCGTCAGGGAGGGCTCCTCCAATACTCTTATTCATCCGCCTCAGGCTTTGCGCGCAGGCGCTTAATTTGCGCGCGCCGAGTTTTCTCCTCCAAAGTCCTTCGCTTCACGCTTTCCGGAACCTTGGTTGCCACTCTCGTCGCCGGCCGGTAATTTAGTTTTTCAATTCTCCTGCGCAGCTTTTGCAGGCAGATCCGTTTGTTGCGATGCTGGCTGCGCTCCTGCTGCGATGTTACAACGATGCCCGACGGCAAATGCTTGAGGCGTACGGCACTCTCCGTCTTATTGACATGCTGTCCGCCAGGCCCACTGGATCGAAATGTTTCCACCTCGCACTCGCGCAGCAGGTCCTCATCAGATTCCGGCAAACTTATTGTGTCAACCTGGCTATCCATATTCGACGCAAAACTCACTTCGATAATCGATGATACCTTACTCGCCGTAAACCGCTAATTCAGGTCGGTGGTATCCCTTGCCATCAAGTTGTTCGGACAAGCAATCCGGCGCGTCGTTTGAATCGTAGCTTAAGCGACAGTCGCGCATGATCGCAGAAACTTCAGGACACAATTCCGGCCCGCTTTGTTGGTGAGAGTCAAGTAGCAGTATAGATAGAGGTTAAAAGATGCATAGACAAAATCTTCTGGCGATAGGGTTGCTTTTGCTGGTCGCGGCGGCCGTTCTGGCGGTGGGTTACGCCAACGGGCGCGGACCGCTCGATACGTTGAGCTACGGTGTCAAGCGCTTGAGCAATCGCGGCAGCGTAACTACGAAACCTGATCTTGTTTCCGAGAGCAACGCTCCTTCGGCCCCGGAATTTGCGGCTGGCACGTGGGTGAACTCGGAACCTCTAACAATTAAGGACCTTCGTGGGCGCGTTGTGCTGGTCGAGTTTTGGACCTTTGGCTGTTACAACTGTCGCAACACCCTGCCGTTCATTAAGGCGTGGGATTCACGCTACCGTGACAAAGGGTTGACGGTTGTCGGTGTCCACTCGCCGGAGTTCGCCGAAGAGAAGCAGGTCGAAAATGTGCGCCGCGAGGTGGCGTCTTTAGGAATTCACTATCCAGTTGTCACTGACAACGATTATGCGACCTGGCGCGCTTACGACGTTGAGGCCTGGCCCACGATCTTCGTGCTCGATAAGGACGGTCACATTCGCTGGAACCACGTCGGCGAAGGCGCCTATGACCAGACTGAGCAAGTTATCGAGAAGCTATTGGCTGAGCCCGACACGCAGGAGAATAAAAAGACTGAAGCGCAGAAATGATCTCGCTAGCGCGCGTTATGCGGTTTCAGCCGAAACCTGCCGTAGGCGACAAAGCCACAAAGAAACAGAACCACAAACGGGACCAGTGCCGGTCCAACGCCATCACCGATAATCGTAACCGCCGTCGCGCCGATCATGATTATCACCAGTCCCGCCGCTGCCAACGGCGTCAGTCCGGGTCGAATGCGAAATAGTCCCGGAAGAATCAAGCCGAGCGCACCCAGCAGCTCACAGACGCCGATGAATCTAAGCAGCAGACTCGGCAGATGCACTTGATTGGGCGAGCCCATGGACGTGAGCACATCGATCGGCAGTACGAGCTTTGTGCCGCCTGCAAAGAGGAACAGCAGCGCAAGCAAAATCTGAATGATCCATAGTGCAATGTTCATAAGTTTCCTCTTTAGTGCGGTAATCTGTTACCGCTTTGGTCTACGGCAGCCTGGCGCCGAGGTCAAATGTCAGGGATTATACGAACCCAAAGTCTTGCACAAAAGTGCCTGAGTCTATCAGAACCGGAAGTGCGCTAGCGACCGGCTCCAGCGACAACGACCATGTTCGGGAGTGTATTGAGTCTACCGAGATGCGGGCACGGCATGCCGTGCCCCTACATCAGAACCGGGAGCGGTAAGCGACCGGCTCAATACTCAACCCTCGCTCTCGATCGACGATTCTCAGAGTGAATCTTTGGCCCATCGCTACCGCTCCCGGTTCTGTTCGCAAAGCAAAGCCGAGGACTACTGCCCGTCATAAGCTCGCCTAAGTGCAGCAATTTCGATCTTCTTCATTTTGAGCATCGCTTCCATGACCCTCTTCGATTTCTGGGGATCCTTGTCTTTCATCAGCTGTTCTAAGACAGGCGGCACAACCTGCCACGATAAACCATACTTGTCCTTAAGCCAGCCACATTGTCCCTCTTCTCCCCCTTCAGAGAGCTTCTGCCACAGGGCGTCAATTTCCGGTTGCGTTTCGCAATTAACCACGAACGATACCGCCTCAGTAAACTTAAAGTGTGGGCCTCCGTTCAGCGCCAGAAATTCCTGACCTTCGAGCTGAAATTTACAGACCATCACCGTTCCCTTGGGACCTGGTCCCGCTTCTCCGTAGCGGCTGCAACTCAAGACCTTTGAGTTTTTAAAAAGGGAGACATAAAAATTAACCGCTTCTTCCGCCTGATTATCGAACCACAAGAATGGCGTAATCTTTTGCATCTATTTGCTCCTTTGCAGCAGTCTGAAATCACTAATTCGTCGGCAGCCCGGTTATCTCCAGCACCGGCCGTATTTCGATGGTTCCGAAGCGGGCCGGTGGAATCCGTTCAGCGATGCCCAGGGCTTCGTCCAGATCCTCAGCTTCAATCAGGTAGTAGCCGCCGAGCTGCTCCCGCGTCTCCGCGAAGGGACCATCAGTGACGATGCGCTTTCCATCCCGCACGCGGACACTGGTCGCTGTGGCGACCGGATGGAGCGGACTCGCGTCAAGATAACGACCGCTGGAATTGAGATCCTGAGCCAGTTGAGCGGACTCGACATAGCAATGTTCGCGCTCGGCATCGCTCAGCGCCTGCTCGTTTAAGTAAACCAGTAACATGTATTTCATGTTAAGCCTCCTTCTGTGGCGAGACGTATCGCTGTTTAGTACGAAGCGAAGCCGTAGCAGCACGCTCAAGCAGTTGCCGCCTGCGGCTCTACCACGGGTCGAATTTCTATTGCGCCCATGCGTGCCGAGGGAATTTGCGCAGCTATACTCTCTGCGTCCCGCAGATCCTTCGCCTCGATCATAAAGAAGCCACCAATCTGCTCGCGCGTTTCTGCGAACGGGCCGTCAGTCAGCAGTTGCTTGCCTTCACGCACGCGAACAGTGCGAGCGGTGTTGGCCGACTGCAATTGGTCGCCGGCCAGATATTTGCCCTGAGACTGCAGCCTTTGAATCAACTCCCGATACTGCCGGTAGATATCCTGGCGTTCAGCCTCGCTGTGTTCATGCCACGCGTTTTCGTCATGGTAAATGAGAAACATATATTTCATAAGTGTGTGCCTCCACCGATTTGATTCTATTCCAAAGTGTCTGCGCTTCCTCTGCGTTCTTCGCGCTGAGTGTTTTGAACGGTTCCACCCAGGCTTTCATCTGTGAGTCGAACGGCGAGACGACGGATCGACACTCCGGCAGAAAGTTTTTTATCATTCGCTATGCTCGCAAACGCAAACGCGGCGGTAGACGCAGTCTACCATTCTGATTGGGGCCGTATTGTAGCCACTCTCATTGGGCAATTCGGCGATTTTGAGCTGGCCGAAGAGGCCGCGCAGGAGGCTTTTGCGGCGGCTGTCAGTCAGTGGCGGACCGAGGGCGTGCCTGATTTTCCCAGAGCGTGGATTGTCCAAACAGCGAAACACAAGGCGATTGACCGCCTCAGGCGGCGCACTCGAATCAAGGAAAAATTGGAGTCCTATGCGGAATCAGGATTAATTCCGACTGTCGCTGAACCCGACTATGACACGGAAGAAATTCCTGACGATCGCTTGCGGTTGATCTTTACCTGTTGCCATCCGGCGTTGGCGCCTGAATCGCAGATCGCGCTGACCTTGCGTACTCTCGGTGGTTTGCAGACAGACGAAATTGCACGCGCCTTCCTGGTACCGACGGCGACCATGGCGCAACGCCTCGTACGGGCCAAGCGGAAGATTCGTGACGCCGGCATTCCTTTTAAGGTTCCGGAGACATACGACCTACCCGCGCGCCTCGACGCAGTGCTGACCGTGATCTACCTCATCTTCAATGAGGGCTACCTGGCCACGCGAGGTGAGCCACTGGTCCGGGCGGATCTCTGCGCAGAAGCTATTCGACTCGGCCGACTGGTAGTTGAGTTGACGGGGCCGCAAGCGCCCGCGGAGGCGACTGCCTTGCTCGCTCTCATGCTGCTTCATGATTCGCGGCGCTCCGCTCGCTTGGACGAGGCCGGCGATCTGATTGTGTTGGAAGATCAGGATAGAAGTCTTTGGGATCGCCGGCAGATCGCCGAAGCGCTGCCACTCGTTGACCAGGCATTCGCGATTGCGCCCGGCTCGTTCGCGTTACAGGCCGCGATTGCGGCGGAGCACTGCAAGGCAGCGCGGCCGGAAGACACCGATTGGTCTCGCATCGTACGGCTCTATGATCTGCTTGAGCAGTTGCAGCCTTCACCTATCGTTTCGCTTAATCGCGCGGTGGCCGTGGCAATGGTAGATGGCGTTCCACCAGCGCTGCAGTTGATAGATGCCATCGCCGCTGGTGGTGACCTCGAGAATTATCATTTGCTGCATGCAGCACGCGCTGATTTATTACGCCGCATCGGAGCCAGGGAAGAAGCGGCGAAGAGCTATTCGCGAGCTCTCGAGTTGGTGTCCAACGAGAGCGAACGCCGTTATCTCGGGCAGCGACTGCGCGAAGTTCAGTCTGGTTAGGGAACTGGTTTGTTATTTTTCGTTGGCCAGAGATGCAGTCTGAGAATCGTCGATCGAGAACGAGGCTTGAGTATTGAGCCGGTCGCTACCCGCTCCCGGTTCTGATAAAGGGTCAGGCACTTTGTGCAAAGCCGCAAAGCGGTTATGAAACAGGAGGAGCTTATGTCGAAGATGCGAGTTGTGCAGGTCAGTCAACCCAATGGCGCCTTTGAGCTGGTAGAGAGAGAGATTCCTGATCCAGGAGCCGGCGGGGTTCGGGTCAAGGTGGAGGCCTGCGGTATTTGTCATAGTGACTCGTTAACCAAGGAAGGCACATTTCCGGGTGTTCAGTATCCGCGAGTGCCGGGCCATGAAGTGGCCGGAGTCATCGACGCGGTCGGCAAAGACGTTGTGGGTTGGACCGAGGGCTTGCGCGTCGGAATCGGTTGGCACGGCGGATACTGCGGTCATTGTAATCCTTGCCGGCGCGGTAACTTTTTTGCCTGTCAGTGGGGCCAGGTAACTGGCATCACCCGTGATGGCGGCTATGCCGAGTTTATGCTCGCGCATTCGAGCGCGCTGGCGCTTCTCCCTGAAGGTCTCGCCGCTGTCGATGCCGGACCGCTGGTCTGTGCGGGAGTTACCACGTTCAACGCCCTTCGCAACAGTGGCGCTCGATCTGGAGAGACGGTCGCCATATTGGGACTTGGTGGGCTCGGTCACCTGGGAGTTCAGTTTGCCGCAAAGATGGGTTTCAAGGCCATTGCCATCGCGCGCGGCACCGACAAGGAATCGTTAGCCAGACAGCTCGGCGCACACCACTACATTGATAGTCAATCGCTCGATCCGGCGGCAGAACTCCAGCGCCTGGGCGGCGCTAAAGTCGTCCTTGCTACTGTCACGAACGCTGCTGCAATGAGTGCGACCCTGGGTGGGCTGGGCGCGGATGGAAAGCTGGTTGTCCTCGGTGCGCCTCATGAGCCAATCGCGGTGCCTGCGTTCCTGCTTATCGGCGGCCGCACTTCAGTTGCGGGTTGGTACTCGGGCACTTCTATTGACTCCGAGGACACGCTTGCATTCTCGACACTCACTGGAGTTCGAGCCCTAACCGAAATTTATCCGCTTGAGCGCGCCGCCGAGGCCTACGAACGAATGATGAGCGGCAAGGCGCGTTTCAGAGTGGTTCTAAAAACCGGACCATAGTCGATGCATGCAATAGGCAGGGCGAGAATCGTGACTAGTACGACTTGAGCGACAACCGGCTGCGCTTCGTATCCGGCCCGGCGACGCAAATCTTTTCCTATCCGCCGCCGCTTTCCTAGCGAGTTTCCTCGCAATCAGTGTGGAACTTTGCACATAAACTCGCGCTCAGAAAAGCAATCCTATAGCAGTTGCTGAGCGATTGCAGCGGCATGTCTGTTGCGATCAGCACAGGCAGAAAGCTATGAGAAAGTGTGTCCGGCGATTCGTGGCTGGTGGCGAATGAAGGAAGGGTCTGCAAAGGCTGAGGAGGTAATTTATGAAAGTAAAGGAAGTGATGACTCCAAACGCGACGGCGATTTGGATTACGGAGAGTTTGGCGGACGCCGCGAAGGAGATGTGGGAGCACGACTGCGGCGTATTGCCAATTATTAAGGACGGTCGGAGAGTGGTTGGCATAATTACGGACCGTGATATCTGCATGGCAACTGCGGTGCGGGATAAAAACCCTTCGAGCATTTCCGTCGAAGAGGTGATGAACGCAACCGTTTATGCGGCCGCGCCGGAAGAAGATCTCGAGCAAGCACTTAAGACCATGCGCGAACACAAGGTTCGTCGTTTGCCGGTTCTCAATTCTGAGGGCGAACTGGAAGGCATTCTGTCGATGAACGACATTGTGCTTAAGGTCAAGGAAACTAACGGCAAACGGCCAATCGATTATGTAAACGTCGTCAAAACTTACCAGGCAATTTGTGAGCATCAACTGCCGACGACGACGGCGGCAGCGGCGACTGCGACCTAAGCAATCGCAACGGGTTCGCTTTTGATCGAAAAGGATCCGGCAAAGCGTCCGGCAGGAGGAGTTATGTTGGAAAGAAGGAGTGACAGAGAACTAACACAGCGAATACTGCGCGAATTGAAATGGGATTCGCAAATCGACTGGGCAAGCATCAATGTCGAAGTGAAGGACGCCGTAGCAACCTTAACGGGCGTGGTTTCGAGCTATGCAAGCAAAATAGCAGCTCAGGAAGCAGCCCATCGTGTGGCCGGTGTCCTTGATGTGGCAAATGACATTGAAGTGAAGCCTGTGGACCACTTTGCGCGCACCGACACGGAGATAGCCGGCGCCGTTCGTAACGCACTCGAATGGGACGCCCTGGTTCCCAACGAGCTAATTAAGTCAACGGTAAGCGACGGCTGGGTGACGCTAGAAGGAGACGTAGACTATTGGCGCGAGCGCGAAGATGCGCAGCGCGCGATTCTGCGCCTGACTGGCGTGGTCGGCGTTATTAACAAGATTACGATCCGCAAGCGGCCGGTCGATCCAAAAGAACTTCGCGAACAGATCGAGTATGCCCTTGAACGGCGGGCGGATCGTGAAGCAGAACGGTTGCGCGTCGAAGTTCATGATGGCGCAGTCGATTTATGGGGGCGGGTGCATTCGTGGCAGGAGAAGCGAGCGGTGCTCGGTTCCATAAGCCATGCGCCCGGTGTAGTTGAGGTAACGGATCATCTGCGAATCGATCCGTATTTTTAATGTGCAGTTATGAGATGGAGGTGAAAACAATGAAGAACAAGGAGACAAAGGAAAAAATGGAGCTGGCGCGAAGGGTGCCGGAATTCAATCCGTTTGGATTGATGCGCCGCTTCACAAGAGAAATGGAACGTCTGTTCGACCCCTTTGAAGGATTCCGTTTTCCGACTTTCGAGCGGGAGCTTTTCCCGTTCCCAACTGAATTCAAGAACGTCGAATGGATGCCCCAGGTCGAGATGCTCAAGCATGACGGAGAACTCATGGTCAAGGCCGACCTCCCGGGTCTTACGAAAGACGACGTCAAGGTTGAATTGACGGACGAGGCGCTGACCATCTCGGGCGAGCGCAAGGAAGAGAAAGAGGAGAAGCATGAAGGCTTTTTCCATAGCGAAAGAAGCTATGGTCGTTTCTATCGGCAGATTCCTCTGCCCGAAGGTGTGAAAACCGATAAGGCTGTAGCGACATTCCACAATGGCGTGCTCGAAATAACGATTCCCGCGCCCAAAATGGAATCGCACACGCGCAAACTCGAAATCAAGGAAGTTCCTCAAAAATCCATGACAACGGCCGCGTAAGCGGACGGAACATGGCGGGCTGTTTGGTTGCTGGTGCGGGGCGAATGCACTACCGAACAGCCCGTTTCGCATTTGGTCTCCCGCGTCGCCCCGCTCTTGCGCAAACAAGCAACGGCATTGCGGCGAACATCATGAGGGTCAGGTAATAGACCCCACCGGAGACTGGATCACTCGTACTAAAGTAGTCCGCCGGCGAAAGTCCTCTCAGCTTTAGCACTAACGGAAACTCAAATCATGAAGAAGGGATCGCTGAGCCCGAGCGTGCCGGCCCCGCGGCTAGACGGCTATAAGTTTCGGCGACGCCCCAGGTCATTGCAACGGCGCCCGCCACCCAGGCAAGAGCGAGAGGATCGGGCAAATCCAGCTCGAGCAGGATACGCAACCCAGGCACAAACACGGTTAATAGTTGTAGACCTATGCCAAGGGTAATCGAGAGATGGAGCGCGACATTCCTTTGTGGCGAGCCCAGAGTGTGCCGCGCCGGATACGCGAACACCAGTTGTCCAATCGTCATGTAGAGAAATAAAAGGGTGCGCGTGGTTGTAAGACTGTAACCATAGAAAGGCAGACCGACGAGCAGGGTGCCACCGACCAGCGCCTTAAACGTGCCGGTAGTCAGGATAAAGCGCAGCGAGACTTTGTCGAGCAGAGATTGCTTTGGATCACGCGGGCTCTTATGCAGGACACTTATATCTCGATCCAATCCCAGAGCCAGCGCCGGCGGTCCGTCCGTGATGACGTTGACCCAGAGAAGTTGTGAAGCTGTCAGCGGCAGCAACAGCCCGCCAGTCTCGTCATGCAAGCCAAGGAAGAACGACCCAACCACACCAATTACCACAATCAACGTTTCGGACAAATTGGTAGAGAAGAGGAAGCGAATGAATTTCTGAATGTTCTCATAGATGTTGCGGCCTTCTCTTATCGCAGCGACGATGGTGGCGAAATTATCATCCAGCAGTACCAGGTCGGCCACTTCGCGCGAGACATCGCTGCCGCGCTGGCCCATCGCCACACCTACGTCGGACCGTTTAAGCGCCGGGGCGTCATTTACGCCATCTCCGGTTACGGCAACAATTTCGCCATTCGCTTTTAGCGCTTCGACCAGCCGCAGTTTGTCTTGTGGAGCTACCCGCGCAAAGACGTTAGCTTCCTTAACTGCATGGCTAAGCTCGGCGGCGGACAGTGTTTCCAGATCAAGACCGGTGATCACGCGACCCGGCGGGATGCCCACTTCGTTTGCTACCGCGAGCGCGGTGGCGGGATGGTCACCGGTGACCATCACTACGCGTATGCCGGCTTCGCGCGCCTGCCTGATCGCCTCCGGCACTTCGGCGCGGGGAGGATCCCAAAGCAACGTTAATCCAAGGAAGGTCAGGTCGTCGTCGCCTTCATCGTGTCGCCAGGCAAGTGCGAGCACGCGAAATCCTTCGAGTGCGTATCCCTCGGCCTTTTCTTCCCAGCTTCGGCGCTCATCATCAGACATGCGGCTATGTTTCAGCAGCACTTCGGGCGCGCCCTTTAGATAGCTGATAAGCCGACCCTGTTCTTCTACTGTGACGCGCATGAACTTGTAAGCGCTGTCGAAGGGCAAGATGCCGCGGCGTGGAGAGGTGCGGATGAGGTCCGCAACGTCATGTCCCTGAGCGAACACGTAATCGAGCAACGCCAGCTCGAGTGGATCGCCTGCGCCGGTATCGTATTCAGCGTCGTTCGCTAACGCCATCGCGCGCAGAGCTCGCTGCGTATGCGGACTGTCTACGGCTTTGACGTGCATGCGATTCTCGGTGAGCGTGCCGGTTTTGTCTGTCGCAATCACCGTGACAGAGCCGAGAGCTTCAACAGCGCTCAGCCGTCGCACCACGGCCTTCTTTTTTGCCATTCGCTCAACGCCCAACGCCAGCGTAAGAGTCAGAACAGCGGGCAAGCCTTCTGGCACGGCAGCTACTGCGAGAGCGACGGCAAAGAGCAGAACGTGTCCAATCCTGGAGAACCCTTCAACGAATATCCCGCCGGCGGCTATTAAAACTGCCAGTGTCAAAATCCAGCGCGCCACTTGAGCTCCAAAGGCGGCCAGGCGTCGTTCAAGTGGTGTTTGCTGAGCTTCGATCGCTCCGATCATCACCGCCAGGTTTCCCGCCGCGCTCGCTGCACCCGTGCGCGTGACCTCCATGTAACCTTTGCCGCGGGCCAGCAGGGTACCGCTGAGTGCTTCTTCGCCCACGGTCTTGTCTACCGGCAGGGACTCTCCAGTTAACACAGATTCATCGATCATGATTCCGTGGGCTTCAAGTAAAGTCCCATCAGCAGCGATGCGGTCGCCGGCTTCAATCCGTACTACGTCGTTGGGCACAAGGTCTGCCGAAGGCAGGTGGACCAAACGTCCGTCACGCAACACCCACACGAATGCTTCCGCCAGTGTCTTCAAACGGGCGAGTGCTGTTTCGGCTTTGCTTTCCTGATAGACGCCAAGGCCGGCATTAAGGAAAAGAATCAGAGCGATGGCGAAAGACTCAACCGGCAAACCCGGACGACCTTCGATGAGCCAAATAGTCAGATCGACCGTGAGTGCGAACAGCAGGATGTAAATTAGAGGGCTGCGAAACTGATTCGCGAAGCGCCGCCAGAGCGTTACAGGCGGCATCACTGGCAACGCGTTTGGGCCGTGCTGTTTCAGCCTGAGTTGCGCTTCCACGCTCGAGAGACCCAACTCCTGTTTGGTTTTGTTGAAGCCTTGATTCAGCATGTGCGCCTGCATTAAACCGTTAAGCGGCATCCCTTGTGCCAACACGAGCGCGTGAACTTTATCATTCTCGAGCAGGCCCGGGTCGGCGGGAATGGGTGTTTTTGTTTGGCCATTGCGGACTTTTGCTCACCTCGTGGCCAGCCAGTCTTGTAACGCTCATTGTTTGCGGCCTTCTCAAGTCGGTACAACGCTTGCCCTCTAAACAATCGAGTTTTCGGCATTGGTTTGTTTGTTACGGGCAGGTGAAAGGCTGGGAGGTGAGTTATGAAACTGCTCATTGCTTATGACGGTTCTGAATGTGCCGAGGCGGCACTGGATGATCTGACTCATGCGGGTTTGCCGAACAAAGGCGAGGCACTCGTCATGACAGTCGCCGAGGTTTGGCTGCCACCACCGCCGCCGTCCGCGGAAGAAATCCTTGAAATGGCCACCGTCGCAAAAGGGCCCCTTGGGCTTGAGCGCAAATACATGGCCGGTTCGAAAGCTGTGGTTGAAGCCGGCGCAATGGCCGAAAAGGCCGCTACGCGGTTTAGCTCACTTTTTCCGGCGTGGAAAGTCAAACACGAAGCTGTCTGGGGGTCGCCTACATGGGAACTGTTCTCACGGGCTGAGGAGTTCAAGGCAGACCTGATTGCAGTTGGTTCGCACGGACGCTCGGCCCTGGGCCGGCTATTTCTCGGCAGCATTTCTCAATGGCTGCTGAATGAAGCGCGTTGTTCGGTTCGAGTGGCTCGGGGAAAACTCGATGAGCCGGATTTTCCAGTCAGGCTTCTGCTGGGGTTGGATGGTTCACGTAAAGCCAACGCCGCCCTGGAACAGATTGCTGCCCGCAATTGGCCGGCGAAGAGCGAAGTGCGCGTCGTGCTTGTCGATCAACCGCTCGAGATAACTTACGTTGGCGGCGTCGCGGCTCCGGTGCGGCGATCGGTTGCTGCGTTCAATAAGAAGGAGCAGCAAAAATCACAGAGGCTTGTTAATGCCGCGGCAAAGAAGCTGAAGGATGCCGGCCTGCGCACGATGGCCGAGGTTGTTTCCGGCGATCCCAAACGCGTGCTGGTACAAATCGCTGAAGAGTGGCGAGCGGACTGTATCTTCCTGGGCGCTACCGGAGTGGGCAATCGCCTTGAGCGCTTCCTGCTTGGCAGTACCGCCGGGGCTGTCGCAGCACGCGCTCATTGTTCAGTTGAGATTGTGCGTTCACGAAGACGCAGAGGTAAAAGCAATGGGAACGGCAACTAAAAATCCTCCTGCTATTGAGTTTCGCAACGTATCGTTGAGTTTCGACGAGAAGCGAGCCTTAAGTGACATTAATCTCAGCCTGGAACCTGGCCAGATGATCTTCATCACCGGTCTTTCGGGTTCAGGCAAGTCGGTCCTGCTACGTCTGGCCATCGCCCTGGAGCGTCCCGAGAAGGGAGAAGTTTTCATCGAAGGGCGCGATGTGGCTTCACTTGAGGAAGACGAGTTGCTTGACGTGCGTGGCCGGCGCATGGGCATGGTCTTTCAGGAAGACTCACTTTTTACCGGCCTCAGCGTTTACGATAACGTAGCTTACAGATTGGATGAGCACGGCGTCAGGGAAGAGGAAACTAATAAGGCTGTGCGCGAGGTGCTGCAATTCGTTGGCCTGGATCGCGAGGCGGAGAAGCTGCCCTCGGAGCTATCCGGCGGTATGCGCCGGCGACTCGAAATTGCGCGTGCGCTCATCGGTTGGCCTTCGATCATGCTTTTCGATGAGCCGGCATCGGGACTCGACCCCCTGACGGCGATTCAGGTGCTTGATCTGATCATTCGAGCGCGCGATGAATACGGGATCTCGTCTTTGTACGTCACCAAGAAACTCGACGAGATACCTTACCTCGCAACACATCGAGCGACGCGCTCCTCTGGCGCTGTTGTTATTGAGGAGACAACTTCAGAGACGACTCCCAACACGAGAGTGATTGTGCTTGACGGCGGTCGCATTGTCTTCACTGGCAGCGTAGCCGAATTCGAAACGAGTTCGTTACCGGCAGTTACGCGGCTTACCCATGCCCAGAATGAAACAGCCACTTTGGACCTTTCTCCAGCAGAGCTCTGGAATAAGAGGACTCAACCCGTGGGGCCGGCGTTGTGACACGGAGCCGCCGATCGTTTCGTTAAGGGCAGCGGTGGGATAAGTTGTGTCTACCCCCGAATCCCCATTGCCCATAGTCAAACAGGACTCCGCGACACACTCGCCCGCGTCCAATGCAGTTCAGCAACCTGTCGGTCTCACTTCACAGGAAGCACAACTTCGCCTGGCAAAATTTGGTCCGAATGAACCTGTTATCGCCGGGCGGGCCGGCGGCCTGTTCCAGCTTCTTTTTCTATTTGCAAATCCACTTGCGATCGTCCTGCTCATAGCCAGTGCCATATCCGCAGCTCTGGGTGAAGTCCTCAATGCTTCCATCATAGTGGTTATGGTGTTGTTCAGTGTCACGCTGAACCTCATTCAGACTTATCGCTCGCAACGGGCGGTGAAGCGCATTCGCAAAGAAGTTGCGCCCACGGCCACAGTTCTGCGAGATGGAAAATGGGTCGCGGTTCCCAGACGTGAGGTCGTTCCGGGCGATGTCATTAAACTCTCGGCGGGCGATCTAGTGCCGGCAGACGCCGACTTGTTTGAGGCGCGCGATCTGCATGTGCAGCAAGCCGCCTTGACGGGAGAATCGCTACCTGTCGAAAAATCTGCCGCAGATTCTCAGCCGGAACAGCGAGAAAGTACCGAACATTACAAAGTATTCCTGGGCACCTCAATCGTTAGTGGAACAGGAACGGCCGTCGTTACGGCCACCGGGAAAAACACAACCTTTGGCGATATCGCCACCCGCCTCGCCACCAGGCCGCCGGAAACGGAATTCGAAAGAGGCACGAGACAGTTTGGTTTTCTAATCATGAAGACAACCATTGTGCTTGTGCTGTTCGTTTTGCTCGTCAGTGTCCTCGCGCACCACAACTTCATGGAGTCGTTGTTATTCGCGGTCGCCCTGGCGGTCGGCCTGACCCCCGAGTTCCTGCCCATGATCACGACCGTGACGCTGGGCCAGGGCGCCGTGCACATGGCCAGGAAGAAAGTAATCGTCAAGCATCTCGAGGCGATGCAAAACTTCGGCAGTATTGATGTGCTTTGCAGTGACAAAACCGGCACTCTTACCAGCGGCGAGATGTCACTCGAACGGCATGTCGATCCATTTGGCACAGCGTCGGAGCGGGTTTTTTTGCTGGCCTATCTCAACAGCCTGCACGAAACCGGAGTCAGCAATCCACTTGACGAGGCTATTCGCGAGAGACAACGAAATAATCCGCTTGATACGGCGGTGCTGCGACACGACCGACCGGACATTCACGACTACCGCAAGATCGATGAAATCCCTTTTGACTTTGAACGGCGCCGTCTTTCGATTGTCGTCGAGCATGAAGGCGCGAGACTGCTGATTGTTAAGGGCGCGCCTGAAAGTGTCCTCGCGGCATGTGCCGCGTACGAGCTGGCTGGTCAACAGTATCCCTTCGACCTGCAATCAAGAAAGCGTTGCGAAACAATCTATCGGGACTTCTGCGCAGATGGATTGCGGGTGCTGGCGGTCGCCTATGCGAATGTTGCAACTGAAGATGTGTACCGTGCGGATGACGAAAAGCAGCTCGTGCTTGCCGGCTTTTTGACGTTTTCCGATCCGCCGCTCGAGACTGCGAAGTTGGCCTTGCAGGATCTGCGACGCGACGGCATCGAAGTCAAAATCCTGACCGGCGATAACGAGCTGGTGACGCAACATGTCTGTTCACAAGTGGGCCTCGATAGCAGCCGCACCATTCTCGGCAGCGAACTTGAAAGGATGACTGATCCCGCGCTCGCGCATGTTGTCGAGCAGACTTCTGTCTTCGCTCGAGTCTCGCCGGCGCAAAAGAACAGAATTATTCTGGCGCTCAAGAATCGCAGTCACGTCGTTGGTTACCTGGGCGACGGGATCAACGACGCGCCGTCCCTGCATGCGGCGGATGTGGGTATTTCCGTAGCCACAGCCGTCGACGTTGCCAAAGATGCTGCGGATTTTATTTTGCTCGAACGAAGTCTCGCAGTTCTGCACACAGGGATCATCGAGGGGCGGAAGGCCTTTGGGAACGTAATGAAGTATCTGCTGATGGGTACGAGCTCCAACTTCGGCAACATGTTCAGCATGGCCGCCGCGGCGATGTTCCTGCCTTTTCTGCCCATGCTGCCAACGCAAATTCTACTCAACAACTTCCTGTATGATCTGGCCCAGGTAACAATCCCGACTGACAAGGTTGACGAAACGTTCATACACAAGCCGCAACGCTGGAACGTGAAGATGATTCGCGACTTTATGATTTATATCGGACCGCTCAGCTCGATCTACGATTTTCTGACGTTCTTTGCTTTGCTCAGGATTTTTCACGCCTCAGAACAATTCTTCCACAGTGGTTGGTTTGTAGAGTCGCTGGCAACCCAGACGCTTGTGATCTTTGTGATTCGTACTGCCCGCAATCCATGGCGCAGCCGACCAAGTCTCGCGCTGACGCTGACCACTATATCGGCCGTACTCTTTGGAACGGTGCTGCCCTTCACATCACTCGGCGCGTTGATAGGTTTCACGCCACTGCCGGTTAGCTTCCTGCTGTTTATCGCAGTTGCCACCGGCACGTACCTTACTCTGGTTGAGCTTGTGAAGCGGCGTTTGATGCGAACGCTTTTGCAGTGATGCGGGTAATCATGCTCAGGGGTTGGGTGAAATTTCCCAAGCAGTCACCCTTTGGAAGTGTCCGGCACGAAAGCGGAAGTCCTTTTGACTATCAGAGAGGTTGGGCACGAGCGTTGCCCAATTAAAATTCACGCGAGCGAAATATATTCTAACCACCGTTCACGCGGCGGGCTGACCAAAGAGAGGAAAGTATCATGAGAATACTTATAGGCGTGGATGGGTCACCACACAGCGACGCGGCTTTAGAGGAAGTGGCGCAGCGCCCGTGGCCCACAGGAACAGAAATACTCGTTTTGCATGCCTTCGAATTGCCAATGGCGGCGACGCCTGAAATCTGGGCCATTCCGCCCGACTACTATGAACAGCTCGACCGCTGCGCACGGGACCAGGCTGATTCGATCATCAAAGCCGCCGTTGCCAAATTGCAGTCGGTCCTTGGTAACGCTGTAGAGATAAAGAGCAAGGCGGTTTTGGGTTCAGCGAGGGGCGTGATCCTGGACGAAGCGGAGGTCTGGAAACCCGATCTGATCGTGGTGGGTTCGCATGGCTATCCGGCCTGGGAACGTTTACTGCTCGGTTCGGTTTCGCAAGCTGTCGTTTCCCACGCCAAATGTTCGGTTGAGGTGGTACGCGCTCCAAAACCCAGGCAGGCGGCAGCGGCATGATTAGTTGGCTGGATTAATGGGTCGGCGGTTTTTCCGCTATGAAGGGAGGACGGGAATGTCTGAGAAGATTGAGCAGGCGGTGCGATCCAGATACGGCGCCGTAGCAATGAGTAACTTTTCTTCGGAACAACAGGACGTGCGCGCGGTGGCGGAAGCGTTTGGCTACTCGCCTGAAGAGCTCGCCTCAATTCCGGCCGAAGCGAACATGGGATTGTCGTGCGGGAACCCGACCGCGACAGCCAATTTGCGCGCCGGCGAAACGGTGGTGGACCTGGGTTCCGGCGGCGGGTTGGATGTCTTCCTGGCTGCCGCCAAAGTAGGACCAACTGGACGCGCCATCGGCATCGACATGACGCCGGAGATGGTAGAACTCGCACGTCGCAATGCAAAGCATGGAAACAACGGAGAGCCCTTCACCAACGTTGAGTTTCACCTGGCAACGATTGATAAACTGCCGCTCGCCGGCGAATCGGTCGATTGTGTCATCAGCAATTGCGTCATCAATCTGGCCGCGGACAAGCCGGCAGTCTTTCGCGAGATCGCGCGGGTCCTCAAGCCTGGCGGACGTTTGGCAGTTAGTGACATCGCCCTCAAAAAGAAGCTGCCGGCGGAGTTGGCAAATGACCTCCGGGCTTATGTGGGGTGCATTGCCGGAGCGATCCTCATAGAAGATTACCGGCGAGGCCTGTTGGAGGCTGGCTTCTCTCAGGTCGAAGTTGTCGATTCTGCGGCAGATCTGAACGTCTACGCCAAGCTGGAAAACCAGGCAGGCTGCTGTTCGACTGAGGCGGGCGAAAGTACTTCGGAACTAAGATCGCTGCCCGTTACAGCTTCGAGCTGCTGCTCTTCGGAACCTGGGGTTGCTGCTGGTTGGACACCGGAATTGCAGGCGGGCCTTGCCGATCTGCTCAGGCGGTACAACGTCAACGATTACGCGGCGAGCGTGAAGGTTTACGCAATCAAGTGAAGGTCCGAAGCACTCAAGCAGACAGAGTAACTCGCTGAGTTTCAAAAATTCTGCGAGGGAAAATATTTGTTGAGGTTAGATTCGACTGCGCCGGCACTGCCAACTGCTTTCACGCGGGCCAAAGTGTCTGGCAAGCGAGCCTAAGTCCGTCGGAATCTGGGCGAGGCTTACATGAAAAACGGCGATACCGAACTGGCCATCGAGAACTGCAAGCAGTCTTTGAAATTAAATCCAGGAAATTTCAACTGCTGCGGAGATGCTCAGTAAACTCACCGCGAAATAATAGCGGCCCGGGACTACAAAAAATATTTCGATAGCAAGAAGCGGATAGATTCGTTGCTCTCCTATGGTTAGGATTGGCTTGTAGTTGAAGAACACTAATGCAGGAGGAACGCAACGTTGTCTAAGTTCAAAGTATTCCCGATTCCGCGCTCAATAGTGCAGCGCATCAGAGAAAGCCGACTCGATGAGTTCGGACACCATTTGTCCGTTTCCGTTGCCAGAGAGAACGACACGGGACCGTGTCGAAGTTGTCTTACCGTGTTCGTAACAGGCGAAGGACGCATTCTGTTCTCGTATGCGCCAAACCAATATGATCATCCGTATAACGAAGTAGGACCAGTCTATATTCACGAGCGCGAGTGCCGGCCCTACGCTGAGCAGGAAATCTTTCCGCCGGAGTTAAGAACGCGTCGGCCGCTGGCCCTCAGGTGTTACGCCGACGACGGCATGATGGTCGATGGGGAACTGGTAGGCGAGCGTCCGGTTGAACAGGCAATCGAAAGCTTATTTGAAAATCCCGAAATAAAATATCTGCACGTCCGTACTGCGTCAGTCGGCTGCTACATCGCTCGGATCGAAAGAGGGCTAAGCCAGCCGGATGAATAAAGCCGGCACACGTTCAACATCTGCGGCGGCATCCGCGGGAATCGAAGCTAATTGTTCGGCCGAGCGGCCGTAAGTTTTTTAGACTGTCCACACTCTCTCATGCTCGGTCGATAAACTACTCACACCTCCGTACGGTGATGAGCGCGGACTATAGCTCCGATAACTAACCTCCCCAACTTTCCTGAGTCGTCGGGGCGAATGCTTCTCTTTTGGGTCTCGAGAAGTAGTGCCCTATTTGCCATCTCTGTGCTTACTCTGGGTGCTCCGCGTCTCTGTGGTGGGGTGTTTGCTTAACGTTTAATCACCACAGAGTCGCGGAGCACACGGAGCTTGCACAGAGAAAACCGCCGTGACGATTTCATGGGTCCCCACGTCATTTGATCCTGTCTTTGGGAAATTCTGCGGCTGCGGCTGGGGATGATTGCGCAGTGGTTACCCAGTCGACAGTGTTTGACCTGCATATAGCAAGGCCAAAAAAACTACAGTGAGCCGAGGAACGAGCCTTGCGATTATTCCGTCAAGCTTTTGATTCCAACTGCGGCTTGAGCGCAATACGCAGCCCATGACCGGCAGAAAGGACGGCGGTCACACAGATCTGACGAGGTAACTCCCTGCATTACAGGCTGGGAGTTCCGCTGGGCGAAGAGCCGGGATCATTTGTGATCACCGATGAACAAGAGTGAAGGAGGCTGCAATGAACTCACAGCGTAAACGAACGTTAGCATTGATTAGTATTGTCGTGTTGCTGGCAACAGTTACCATTACGATCATCGCTCGCGCGCAGCAGAAGAAGGTCTCGTCGAGTTACGGTCCGACCAACCAGGATGTGACGTTTGAGCAAATCAAGGCGGCGCGCCTGGCCGTCAAGGCCGAGCGCAAGAGAGAGCATCAGGATCTCCTGGATAGGCGTTATAACCTTGCAGCGAAAACGACATCAGAAGTGCGGATGTCGGGCGGAAAACCGGTGCCGGTAGGGCCCACGGCCAAGCTCTCTGGGATAACCTGGGATCAGCTCGACAGGATGACTCCAGAGCAGATTAAGGATAGGGGACTCTTTCCCTATAAGCCCTTGCCCTTCGCCGACCATGCGGAAGGCGGCATGCTTTTTCCCCAAATGACCCTTAAGCTTCTTCCGAGGCTGACCCGCTTTGACCTGGACTTCGACTTGCCCGAGCACGTCCTGCCAGACCCCGCACCTGCTATCTACCTGACGACGCGACCCGATCTCGGTGATGTGGCTAAGGGACGCATCATCACCATCAACAATTACTACGAAATCTTCAACGGCATTCTGAATCCCAAGCAGCTTGAGGGCCTGCGACTCCTGGTAACGCAGTTCCCGCAGCAGCAATTCAACGCCACTGAGGACCGGCGTACGGACAGGCCGGACGGAGTATTGGGCGTTGCCTGCTTCGACTGCCACTTGAACGGACACACAAACGGGGCCAACCACCTGGTCGGCGACATCCGCCCACAGGAGTTTAGACACCGGATTGAAACCCCCTCGCTGCGCGGCGTGAACATCCAGAGAGTCTTCGGTTCGCAGCGGGCGCTGAAGTCAGTGGAAGATTTCACGGAGTTCGAACAGCGAGCTGCATATTTCGACGGCGACATCAGCATGGCTACAAAGAAAGGAGTCAACATCCTCGAGCGCGGCTCCCAGGTCCACTTCATGTCAGAGTTCATGGCAATCCTGGATTTCCCGCCAGCTCCGAAGCTCGACATTTACGGAGCACTGGATCCGGCGAGGGCGACACCCACTGAACTCAGAGGAGAGGCGCTCTTCAACGGCAGAGCGCGGTGCGCTTCCTGCCATCCCGCTCCCTACTACACCGACAACAACCTGCATGATCTAAAGGCGGAGCGCTTCTACAAGCAGGAGCTCGTGAACGGGATGATGATGGCCCACGACGGCGCCATCAAGACATTCCCACTGCGGGGGATCAAAGACTCTCCCCCCTATCTGCACGACGGGCGTTGCTTCACCCTTGAGGACACAGTGGAATACTTCAACCTGGTGCAGCAACTCCACCTGACCGCTCAGGAAAAAATGGAGCTTGTTGCGTTTCTTCGTTCGTTGTGAGGTTTGCTTCGGTGAAGGGGTAGGGGGTCCATTGTCCGTCCCCCTTGGCGCCTTGCGGGCAAGCACAGCGCGAAACAGCCGCCTCTTCTTCGAAATCCTGTTGGCTGCAACATTGAGGCAAATTAACTAAAACGATGTGAAAATCGACTGGGAGAGTTGCTATGAAAGGTTATGTGCAAAACATCGAGAGCATTGCCGTCAAGAATGACGAGTTTCGCCAAGTGCTGTACACGGCGAAGAACTGTCAGCTGGTTGTCATGGCGCTCAAGCCCAGGGAGGAGATCGGGATGGAAGTGCACCAGCTTGATCAGTTCTTCCGCGTGGAGGAAGGGACGGGCGAGGCCGTTCTGAATGGCGTCAGCACGGCAATCAGTGCGGGCTCCGCCGTGCTAGTCCCGGCTGGAGCGAATCACAACATCATCAATACCGGCCATGTTCCACTGAAGCTCTATACGCTTTATGCGCCGCCGAATCATCGGGACGGTGTAGTCCACCACACCCGCGCCGAGGCGGAGAAGGACAACGAACACTTTGACGGTAAAACTACGGAATAGGAGATGTGAATGAGTTACAAAATTACGGAAGAATGTATTAATTGTACTGCTTGCCAACCAGAATGCCCGACCGAGTCGATTACTGCGGGACCGGACATTTATGTAATCGACCCCAATACCTGTGTAGAATGCGTGGGATATTACGATTCACCGCAATGCGTAGCCTTGTGCCCGGTTGATTGCTGCGTGCCCGCATAGCAAACACTGGCGCGTCTCAAACTGGCGCGGCTATCGGACAGAGCTAGGCGCTTTGGAAAAAGACATGCGAGAATACATGGCGCTATGGGTGAATTCGAAGACACAGCGGATCTGACTTTCGGCGTTGCCTCGATGGATCGGGAGCATGCCGGTCAGCTTAGCCTGCTCAATGACCTCAAAGCTGCCGTTCGCAGTGGGGCTGACGACAGTTTGATCTACGCGCTACTCAATGAGCTGGTGGAGCACACGAATCTCCATTTCCTCTCCGAACAACTCGCCATGAGACTGCATGCGTACAAGGGTTATGAGGCTCATCTTTTGGAGCACCAGCGGTTGCTGGTTGAAGTACAACACCTCAAGCGTAATCTGGCGGCGGGAACAGCTACTGACAAGCAAGGTTTGATCGAGGCCCTCCGCAGTTGGCTGGTTGTTCACATTCAAACTGCTGACAAAGCGCTGGCAGAGTACCTCAGCACGCGAGCCGGCCCGCCTGCTCAGCAAGACCTGAGCTAATCACAATCCATCAAAAGACAATCACACCGATAGTCAGTCGCTGATTCAACAGCGGCCGCGGAGTCAGACAAACAAGGCGCGGTGGAGATTTCTTCCGGCGGTGAGGGAGAAACTCAGCGGGCCCCCTTCTTTGACCAGTTCAGCCCTATAGCCCTGGCTCCGGCAGCACACTATTACCTTAATCAGCAAAGTATTCTTCTTCTTTGATCTGATCCTTAAGAAAGCGAGCGCGTTCCAGTATCTCTCTGACCTTCGCAACCATCTGCGGGTGACCACATGCGTACGCGACCGAATTCCCGTGATGCAACCCAAGCTGGTCGGCGTGCTTGCGCACCAGATCCTCGACCCGTCCCGTTTCTCCCTTCCAGTTCGGTTCTTCCCATGGTCGGCTGATTGTCGGTATGTACCTTAGCCATCCTGCGCGTGACAAGGCTTTGAGCTCGCCGAGGTAGGGACCAAAATCCGCAGAATGGCTGGCGCCATGAATGACGACAAACTGATGGTTGGAAGCCGCTCCGCGCCCCCGATCAATTTGTTGAGTGCGCAGAATACTGACAAACGGGGCGACGCCAGTGACGGTGGCCAGCATCAAGTGACGGTTCACGTGCGCATCCAAAGTAAATCGGCCGACGATGCGCGGGCGGACCAGAATCGTAGATCCCGTCTTCAGCTCCCACAACTTTGGCGTAAGGATGCCGCCGGGTACTAATTCAATAAAGAACTCGAGAAACTGCTCATAGGGCGACGAGACGATCGAGTAAGGCCGTTCCACTAGATCGCCCGCAGCCTTAACACTAATAGTCGCGAACTGACCGGCGGTGAAGGTGAGGTGCTCCGCAACCCGAAAACGGAATACCGCAAGACTAGCTGTTATGTCTATTCTTTCGATTAATTCCGCTGGGCAGTGACTTGCTTGCGCCATGTTGAACCAGCGATTCTCTTCGAGGCGGACTCAAAGAACTCTTGGGTTAATCCTGAGATGAAATAGATTCATGCTGGAAACTGTCGAAATCAAATTTGCTCGAGTGCGGTTTGCAAGTCGTTGATGATGTCGTGCCAATCCTCGAGGCCGATCGAAAGTCGGATGCCGCCGGGCTCCAGCCCACGGGCGTGCTTCACTTCCGGCGGTAACGCCGAATGGGTCATTGAATAAGGCTCTTCGATCAGCGTGCGGATTTGTCCCAGGCTCACAGCCAACGTAACACTGTAGGCATGATTGGCAATGTAATCCATGAAACGATCAGCAGCTTCGGTGGCCGCTTTCTCCTCGCCCTTTAGGACAAAATAAACCATGCTCCCGGGCGCAAATTTGCCGTCATAACTTGTCATCTGCCGGCGAGCGAGCTCGTACTGCGGAAATGTCTCGAGTCCCGGATAGTGAACACAGGCAACCTTCGGATGCTGCTCGAGAAACTGCGCCACCTTGTTCGCACACTTCTGCTGATTCACCATGCGTGTTGCCAGCGTGGGCAATCCGTAGACGAGGATTGACCAGGCACTCCTGGACGTAAGCACGCCGCCAAAGTCTTTGCGATACATCAAGAGCGGTGCGTGAAACTTGAGTGGTCCAATCACCGCACCACCCATATCCGTCCCAAAGCCACCGATGTCTTTTGTAAGGCTGTGGGCCACCAGATCGGCCCCAAACGTCAGCGGCCGCTGGCAGTAAGGCGTGGCAAAAGTGTTATCGACGATCATCAGGAGCCGATCTTTCTCGTCCGCGCCGGGTCTGACTTCGTCCATCCAGCGCCGTACCAACGCAATATCGATTAGATCGAGGGTTGGATTCACCGGAGTCTCAAAATAAACGACGCGGGTGCGCTTCGTAATCGCCGCTTTGAAGCTTTGTTCATCTCTCAGGTCGGCAAATTTCGTGGTGATGCCGAACCGAGGCAGCCAGTTTGTTACCAGGCTGTAAGTGCAACCGTAGAGAGTGTGATGCGCGACGATCTCCGTGCCCGATTTGCAGGTGATACCGAGGGCTGCGCTGATGGCCGCCATGCCCGTCGCAAACGCAACCGCGGTCTCGCCATCCTCGGCATACGCAAGATGTTCTTCCAGCATCCCGCGCGTCGGTTCGTCCAAGCGGTCATAGATGTAAATCGGGATGTGTCCTTTGACATCAGCCTCGTCGGAAGCAAATTCGACAAATCCCTGCGCTCCCCGGTTCACTGATCCCAGCCGGTACGCGGCCGAAGCCGAAATTGGCGGAACCAGGTGATGATCAAAGTCCCAATGCCTGCTTTCGTGGTTGCCGTGAATCAGGTGAGTGCGAATGCGATAGCTGTCTTTCTTCGCACCGTGTTGCTTTTTCATGTAAGCGCCCTCTTTTTAAAACGCTCCAATGCAGAGTGCAGGTCACGCCGGTTGGATTTGATCCACCGGCTGCAAACCAAACCTGCCACCACGTGCCGTCTCACCCTGTAGCTGACGTTGCAACGGTTCAAATTGTGCCGTGAAGTGGCGCAGGAATTTCGGTTGGCTAACGATCCGGTATCCGCCGATCGAGGCGCGACGCTCGTAGACCTGAAGGATTGCTTCCACGACATAGTCAATGTGACTCTGCGTATAGACGCGATGGGGAATCGCCAGACGTACCAGATCCATTGCAGCCGGCATCTCTTCGCCGGTTTCGGAATGTTTCTCGGCGTGCATTACCGAACCAATTTCACAGGAACGAATGCCCGCTTCCCGGTAAAGCTCGATGGCCAACGCCTGACCCGGATACTGGAGCGGTGGAATATGTGGCAGCATTGCTCTGGCGTCTATGTAGATGGCATGACCGCCCGGCGGTTGCACAATGGGCACGCCCTCGCGCGAGATGTGTTCGCCCAGATAACGAATTGAAGCAAAGCGATACTGCAGATAATCCTCGTGCAATACTTCTTCAAGCCCCACGGCAATGGCCTCAAGATCACGTCCGGCCAGACCCCCATAAGTAGGGAAGCCTTCAGTTAAGATGAGCAGGTCTTTCTCCTGTTGGGCCAACTGTTCATCGTTGGTGCAGAGAAAACCTCCAATGTTTGCCAGCCCGTCCTTCTTCGCGGACATCGTGCAGCCATCAGCGTACGAGAACATCTCACGCGCGATTTCTTTTACCGATTTATCCGCATAACCTTCTTCGCGCAACTTGATGAAGTATGCATTCTCGGCAAAGCGACAGGCGTCCAAATAGAGCGGCAGTCCAAACCGGGAACAGATCGCTTTTACTTTGCGGATGTTCGCCATAGATACAGGCTGTCCGCCACCCGAATTGTTCGTCACCGTAAGCATCACGATAGGAATTCGCTCCGGGCCCACTTGCTTGATCAATTGTTCCAGCGCCTCAGTGTCCATGTTGCCTTTGAACGGATGGTTGACGGCCGGTTGATAAAATTCCGGAATGGGAAGATCAGCCGCTTCGGCACCGACGTATTCGATATTGGCGCGCGTCGTATCGAAGTGAGTGTTATTGGGTACGATGCTTCCTTTCCTGCACATGACAGAAAAGAGGATGCGCTCGGCGGCGCGTCCCTGGTGCGCGGGGATCACCTGCCTGAAGCCAAAGATGTCGCGGACGACTTCTTCAAAACGATAGAAGCTGCGGCTGCCGGCATACGACTCGTCCCCGCGCATCAAAGCAGACCACTGCGCGGCGCTCATAGCAGCCGTGCCGCTATCAGTAAGCAGATCGATGATGACGTTTTCCGCTTTCAGCAGGAACAGGTTATAGGCAGCTTCTTTAAGATAGGTTTCACGCTCATCGCGTGTGGTCATCTTTATGGGTTCGACTACTTTAACTTTGAACGGTTCAATAATTGTTTTCATATTATGATTTCTCAAGAAGAGCTTTTCATCAAAATGGATCTAAGTTCCGCGACTTCATTGTGTGTGGCAAACCGCGGGCCATCTAATTAGCCGCAAGCCGTGCGTTGACGTTTGATACGTCGCTGCCTCGCAAAGATCGCAATTTCCGCATTTCTCTTCTTGTACAGATGGCGATCTGCAAAGTGCGAATCTTGGCGGAACCCCTTAGTAACGCGCAGAACTTCGCAGTCCTGTGGCCGGAGTTGCGGAATCTCGCAACCGTTGGACTCTGCCCGTGATGGCTGGTTCGGATGTCTATTCGGGAACCGAGTCAACTTTTGCTGAAGCGGACCTAGGTTGGTTACGCCATTTTCTACTTGAATGCATTACCCTCCGTGTTCGTTTCAATTTTAGCTGACGGTAAACATCAAAAATGACAACAAGAACACCATTGCGGGAAAGCTCGCGATAACCGTCGCCAAAATAATCGCAAAGATATTGACACCCTGTTCATTCAGAACGGCACGCGCTGTGAGGTAAAGGCCGACGATAATGAAGAGACCGCTCAACGTCAGGCCAACCTGCGTGATGACGATATTCGGCGCACGCGCGATTGGAGAGAAGTCAAGAGCGAGATTGATAATCGCGGGAATAACGACCGTAAACAGCATTGGAACGGGTGATGTCCAAATAAATATTCGTACCAACTGTTTCGGAGCTCCCATCCCTTCCTCCGACTAAATAATAACAACTGACACGATCAATTCTGAGCAATGAGGCTTTCGGCTTCACTGTCAATGGAAAAGGTCCTCGGTACCTTTTGATTCCGATGTACGCTTCGGTGCAGTGAGCGTTACCTAACGTTCGTTCAGAGCGGAAGGGCGTATTTGATTTCGCCCACCAGGGAGTAAGTCAGCAGACTCTTCGAAGCGGTTTCGAGAAGGCTTGGCTTAGAGGATCAAGCGACGGCTTTCTGCAATGTGAGCCTCAAGCACTTTGCGTATTAACTTACACGCTTGCTTCACCTCCGGCATCGCTAAAGAGCAGTAGATCTGTTTACCTTTCCGTCTGGTTGTCAGAACGCCCGCCGCTCTTAGGACGGAAAGATGTTGAGAAATACTTGTCTTCGAAATACCTAACGAATCCTGCAGCTCCGAACTGCCTCGCTCTCCCTGGCCCAGAAGGTCAAGAATCTGCAAACGCCCGGGATGAGCAAACGCTCTGCAGATGCGCGCCTGCCGCTCGAATATTTCTTTGTCCTTCTTCATTGTTGTCTTGTTGGCTGCCATATCTGTGATGGAGAAAATAAAAACCGACCTTTGGAACCTAAACCTTGCTTTAGTTTCAACACAACGCTTCATTGCGTCTCGCAAACCGCAGGCCATCCGATTACCCGCACCCCGCCGTTAACCCCTACTAAGTCGCGGAAACTAAAGTGACCGCGATTTCTCTTTTTGTGGGGTTGAAGATCGGACGATCTTCGTCCGCAAGCGTTCTCGGAAACCCGTACCAACGCGCAAGATTTCGCAGCCTTGTCCCCACAGTTGCGTAATTTCGCAACTGTTGGACTCTGCGATGCACAAAACTGGCAGCCTAATCTGATGATCTTCACTGGGAATGACTCTTGCTATTTAGCGTGGTCTGGAAAGGAGAGTTCTCATGACTGTCGAACGATATTTACGATTAATCGCCGGTTGCTTTGTGCTCACCGCTTTGTTACTCGGTTACTTTTTTAGTCCCTACTGGTTTTTGTTCACCGGCTTTGTAGCGCTCAACTTGATTCAGTCCGCGTTTACAAACTGGTGCCCGATGATGAGTTTCCTTCGCGCGCTGGGAGTAAGGGACCAGATAACGCCAAATCGGGAAAAACTTCGTATTGCAGTCTGAAAGTCTCAACGCTGGACCTATGCTCACGCATTGCTCGCTGAAACAGATAGTCGTGGCGCTTCTTTGTCTATTGTTACCGAACTTAGAAGCAGCTCGTTCGACGCGCGCCCAGTCGCAAGCCGATCCGATCGTGGCGCCAACGGTGATAACTGAAGCCGGCAAATCGCTGACTCTCACTGAAGCAGTCGATATCGCGCTTGCCAGAAACCCTTTGACGCGAGTTGCAGCGGGAGGTCGTCAGCTTGCCGATGCGCAAATGGAAGTTGCCCGCGCGGCCCGGTTTCCGATGTTGCAGGCATCAGAATCCGTAACCCGGAGCAACAATCCGGTGTTCGTGTTTGGCTCGCTCCTGGAACAGGGAAGATTTGGGCCAAACAATTTCTCGATCAGCTCACTTAACAACCCCGAGGCCCTCACTAACTTCCGCGCCGGGCTATCAGTTCGCGTGCCGCTATTCGATCAGAGGCAGACTAAAGCCCGAGTTGATCTAGCCCGCCTTGGTCAACGACAGGCTGACCAGCAGACGGAATCGGTTGCTCAACAGATTCGTTTCGAAGTGGTAAAGGCTTATTACGGTGTGTTGCTGGCGCAGTCGAGACTGGTAGTCGCCGACGAAGCCATACAGACTGCCGCGGCTGACCTCAAGAGAGCCAGGGACAGATTTGAAACGGGATTCGTCGTTCGTTCCGACCTGCTGGCCGCCGAAGTTCAATTAGCTGAATTTCGCCAGCAGAAGATTCAAGCTGCTGGTGACTTTGTAGTTTCGCAGGCGGCATTGAATACGGCGCTCGGCCTGTCTGTAAACTTGCCACAAACGATCGCTGACCAACTAAGCGAACGACTCTTCAGTGTTGAAACCCCGGATGAGCTTAATCGCCAGGCGCTCGCGCACCGTCCCGATTATGCCCGGGCAGCACTGGCCGTCCGTGCGAATGTCCGGCAGACGCGCGGAGCGCGCGACGAAGTGCTGCCGCGTGTAGACGCCTTCGCCAATTTCGGCGCCAGCGGCCGCAATCCAGGTACCGGCAGTTCGGACTACTCCGCGGGCGCTTCTGTCACCCTCAATATTTTTGATGCAGGACGCAGAGCAAGAATCAATCAAGCTCGCGCGGGCGAGGCCATCGCCCAGGCAGAACAGGAGCAGCTGGCTAATCAAATCAGTTTTGAAGTTGTGCGCGCTTATCAGCAATTTGTCTCTGCCCGAGAGCGACTGCACGTAGTCGATCAAACTACCGCGCAGGCCAGTGAAGTTCTGCGCATTGTTCAGGATCGTTACCGTGAAGGGCTCACAACTATTACTGAGGTATTGCGGGCTGAGATGGCCCTGGTGCGAGCACGTACGGATGTTCTGGCGGCCCGCCACGACCACTACGTCGCCTATGCAAATGTCCTGTTGGCCACGGGGAGACTGAAAGATGTTCAGCCATTTGTGTTGTGAAAACCTGCGAACTCGCCGGGTGGTGAACAGCGTGCGAAAAACAGGGAGGCCCTCGATGAAATACCTTGTTACTTTCGCCGTATTGGTTCTGGCCCTTGGCGGAACGACCTCGTGCTCCAGAAAACAGGAACAAGTGACAACGACAGGCCCAATAGTTCAGGGTGCAAAGATTGAGACGGTGGCCCGGCAGCCCGTCGATGAGAGCTACGAGGCAGTCGGTACAGTTCGCCCAAAAAACAGCAGCATCGTTTCAGCGAAAGTAATGGGAAGCATTGTGGCGATGAAGGTGCGCGAAGGCGATACAGTACGCGCAGGACAGATTCTTGTGGAAATCGATAGCCGCGAGGCCAGCATTCAGGCGCGGAAGTCGGGCGCCGGACTGGCTGAGATGAATGGCGCACTGGATGAAGTAGACCGAAGCATCAAAGCTGCAGAGTCAAACCAGACTGCCGCCGAAGCAAATCGCAGGCTTGCCACTTCTACCTTCCGTCGGTACCAACAGTTGCTCGCGAGACAATCAATCAGTCCACAGGAATTTGACGAAGCACGTGCCAGGCATGAGGTGGCTAATGCGGAAGCCGAGAGTGCTGCACGAATGCTGCAATCGCTGGGGGCTAAAAGGCGAATGGTGCTGGCGCGTATTGATCAGGCGAAGGCGGATGTAGCCGGCTCGCAGGTGTATGCGAGCTTCACTCGAATTGCGGCACCCATTAGCGGAGTCGTTGTTTCGAAGCAAGCAGATGTCGGTTACATGGCCGCGCCCGGCGCTCCTCTGCTCACGATTGAAAGTGGCACTGATTACCGGCTCGAAGCCGCCGTACAGGAATCCCAAATCAACCAGATTCATCTGGGCGATCAGCCGCGAGTGCAGATAGATGCGCTCGGTCCACAGGAACTTGTGGGCACGGTAGTCGAGATTGTTCCGACTTCTGATCCCGCGAGCAGAACTTACCTGGTGAAGATCAGCATCGCTCCGACCAGCACTAGTCAACAAATCATTCGTTCCGGCCTGTACGGCAAAGCCCGTTTCATTACCGGCCAGACACAAGCCCTGGCGATTCCACAGAAAGCTGTCGTTGAACGAGGTCAACTTACGAGCGTATACGTGGTGGACCAGTCGGGCATCGCGCGCATGAGATTAGTGAAGATTGGCAAGACTTACAGCGACCGCGTGGAAGTGCTCTCCGGATTAAGCGAGGGCGAGCAGATCGTGGTTGAGGGCGTGGCAGCGGTCAATGATGGCAGCCGGGTGAGAGAAGTTGCGCCCGGTTTGTCATCCGCCGCGACGAGATAGCCCGAGGTGCAAGAGGGATGAGAGACGGACCTGGACCCGCCGGAAAACTGGCGCGTGCCTTCATCAATTCAAAACTTACGCCGCTTGTCATTGTCGCTTCGATACTGCTGGGTATCGGCGCAGTATTGCTGCTCCCACGCGAAGAAGAACCGCAGATCGTCGTGCCTATGATTGACGTCTTTGTGCAGATGCCTGGCGCATCAGCCAAAGAGGTTGAGGAGCGGGTGACGAAGCCGATGGAGAAATTGCTCTGGGAAGTTCCCGGCGTCGAATACATCTACTCGACCTCAGCACCTGGTTACTCGATGGCCGTGGTCCGCTTTTACGTGGGCCAGAATGAAGAGGCGAGCATCGTCAGGCTCAATCAGAAGATGTCCGCCAACTTTGATCTCATTCCGCCAGGCGCGAACCCTCCGCTAATCAAGCCGCGTTCGATCGATGACGTGCCTGTGCTGGCGCTTACGCTTACCAGTGACCGCTATGACCATGCCACGCTCAGACGCCTGGCGTCCCAGATTAACGACCAGATCAAAGAAGTCAGAGACGTTTCGGAAGTCAAGATTATTGGTGGCCAGCGTCGTCAGATTCGCGTGCTGCTCGACGACGCACGCATGGCTGCTTACGGCCTTGCCCCGGCCAGCATTGTTCCCATGCTCGAGCAGGAGAATAAACAATTGCAGTCGGGTAGCTTCTCATCAGGCGGTCGCGAGTTTCTCGTCGAAACTGGAGGTTTTCTCTATTCCGCCGCAGAGGTCGGCAACGTGGTGGTCGGCGTTTTCAATAGCCGGCCCGTGTATCTCCGCGACGTGGCGCGAATTGAAGATGGCCCGGAAGAGCCCGCTGATTACGTTCTTTACGGAGTTGGCCCGGCACATCAGCAAACTATTCTCGCTAATGTCGTCCCATCGGCTGCTCAGCAAAGTGTCTTACCGGCCGTCACCATCTCCGTCGCTAAACGCAAAGGCACTAATGCCATCGCTATCGCCGATCGCGTAATTGAGAAGGTCAAGCAGTTGCAGGGCACGATGATCCCGGGGGACATCAGTATCGTAGTTACGCGCAATTACGGTGAAACCGCGAGTGAGAAGTCGAACGAACTTCTCCTTCACATGATGATTGCCATCCTCTCTGTCTCAGTGCTGATCTGGCTCGCGCTTGGTTTGCGAGAAGCAGGCATAGTCGCGACGGCAATTCCTGTAACGCTCGCGCTCACCCTCGCGGTCTTCTACTTCTATGGCTACACGCTCAACCGCATCACACTCTTCGCGCTGATTTTCTCGATCGGCATTTTGGTCGATGACGCCATCGTGGTGGTAGAAAACATGACCCGCCACTATCGCCTGCCTGAAAACCGGGACCGGCCGATTGTAGACATTGCCGTTGAGGCTGTGAACGAAGTCGGCAATCCCACTATTCTGGCTACCTTCGCAGTAATCGCCGCGATATTGCCGATGGCCTTTGTAAGCGGGTTGATGGGGCCGTACATGAGGCCAATTCCGATCGGCGCATCAGCCGCGATGGTCTTTTCACTTCTGGTGGCATTCGTTGTCACACCTTGGGCAAGTCTGCGGCTACTCAAGCGGGAGAACGATCAACACGACTCGCACGATCGAGAAGGTTGGACGACGCGCGCTTATCGCCGTGTAATGGGCGCGCTCATTCACGAGCGGCGCCGGCGGTATCTATTTCTCTTTGGCGTGGCATTGTTGCTAATCGCGGCGCTCTCGCTCGTTGCTCTGAAACTGGTGCGCGTGAAGATGCTTCCGTTCGATAACAAGAGTGAGTTTCAGGTCATCGTTGACATGCCCGAAGGCACGACCCTCGAAGGAACCGCGGCTGTAACGCGCGAGATCGGCGATTATATTCACACGGTGCCGGAAGTGACGGACTATCAGATGTATGTCGGCACTGCCTCCCCATACAACTTCAACGGTCTGGTGCGCCATTATTTTCTGCGACGAGGACCTAACGTGGCCGACATTCAGGTCAACCTGGAGCCGAAAAGTGAACGCTCGGCACAGAGCCATGACATCGCCAAAAGAGTCCGCCCCGCAATTCAACAAATAGCTGCGAAATACATGGCCCGCGTCAAAGTTTCTGAGACGCCTCCCGGTCCGCCGGTCCTCCAGACTTTGGTTGCAGAAGTCTATGGCCCGAATTACGAACGCCAGATCGAAGTGGCCCGGCAGATCGAAAACATTTTTGATAACACTGAAGGAGTCGTCGACGTTGACTCCTACATCGAAGACCCACAGCCCAGGTATCGTTTCGTGGTCGACAAAGAGAAAGCGGCGCTGAACGGCGTCTCGGCCGAGCAGGTTGCGGCCACTCTGCGCATCGCTATCGAAGGGATGAGCGTTGGCCTAACGCACCAGCCGCAGGAAAAAGAGGATGTGCCGATTCTTATTCGCCTGCCGCGAGCAGAGCGATCAAGTGTTGAAGACCTGAAGCAGATCAAGGTCATCGGGCAGAACGGAAACCTGGTGTCTTTGGGTGAACTGGTACGCGTTGAGGAGCAGACGGCCGACCAGAGCATCTATCACAAGAATCTGATGCCCGTCGTCTACGTCACCGGCGATGTCGCGGGAAAAGTGGAAAGCCCTGTCTATGCAATCCTGCAACTCAACGAGGCTCTGGATCGCCTGCAACTGCCGGAAGGCTATGGACTCGAACGTTATGTCGCCACCCAGCCTCTCAGCGCCGGTAAGCTCGCCATGAAGTGGGACGGCGAGTGGCACATCACGTACGAAGTCTTTCGTGATCTGGGCCTGGCATTCGCCGCGGTGCTGGTGCTCATCTATATCCTCGTCGTTGGCTGGTTCCAATCCTTCAAGACGCCCTTGACCATCATGGCCGCAATTCCGTTTTCACTTATCGGCATATTGCCCGCGCACGCCTTGATGGGCGCGTTCTTCACCGCTACCTCAATGATTGGCTTCATCGCTGGTGCCGGGATCGTCGTGCGTAATTCGATCATCCTGGTTGATTTCGTCGAGTTGAGATTGAACCAGGGGATGGCGCTTGCAGACGCTGTAGTAGACGCCGGAGCAGTCCGTTTCCGCCCCATGATGTTAACGGCGGCAGCCGTGATTGCGGGCTCGGCAGTGATTTTGTTTGATCCGATCTTTCAGGGCCTCGCGATTTCGCTCATGGCCGGTGAGGTCGCCTCGCTCTTGCTCTCTCGTATGACCGTGCCGGTCCTCTTCTATATGAGTGAACGAAAAAAATATGAGCAGCCCCCGGTCAAATTACCAGTTCCACCGCCTGAATCGCCGGAGGAGACTGAAGTTGCTTCCGTGGAGTCGCAGGCGGTGTTTGCCGAGAGCGTCCCTGGGGTTGAGTCTCCGGCCGATACGGAGATCGTTACCGGAAATGAGCAACCTCCTGAAGGTGAGCGGGATCAGACGCTGAAGACATCACAAACCGCCAACTGCACTGACGGTGAACGAAACGCAATGAGGCGGGACACTTCCGATAAGAACATTACATTTGAAGAACCGAAAGTGACTGGGAATCAAAACGAAGATCAGAAGGTGGGACTCAATGGCTGAACAGAGTGAGACTTGTCATTCACGCCGGGGGAACGACCGGTTAACAAACCCGCACCTATCCGCAACCACCGAATTGCGTGATTACCTTTCAGTATTGGGGGTTGTGCGTTGTCACGGTGACCGGTGAATTCCTGGTCGCCAGGGCCTGTAAACAACCGCTTCAGGATGCTCGCGTACAAACGATTGGGCAATGTAGCAATCCCAACAGACCGGCTTGAAGCTGTCCATCACGCGCTGCATATCTTCGATGGCCACTTCGCTCCATGCGAGCAGGTTTCCTTCCGGACTCTGCAGAGCCGGTTTGTGATCCAGCAACTGAATCAGGTGAAACGGTTTCCCGCAATAGAGGCAGGATTTGGAATCGTACCACCTCATCAGGACACCGTGGACCAGACACTCCGGCGGCGCGACGTCGAGCTGGAGCAGACACTCCTGTCCACAGTTCTGATGCAATGGCCAGCGCCCACAGTTTTGCAGGCGGATGTCGGGCTGGCCAATGGCCGACGTTAAGGCGGCATGCACCGCGTCAACTTCGACGATCGCAGCCTCGCCATTCTCCGGACAAGTGATCACGCGAGAGTCACGATAGCGCACGTACTGGCGGACAAAATAACGGATACCAAAGAAGAGGATTGTCGCCAACAGGGCAATCGCAACCACATAAATAACCTGTGTCATGATGCACACCTCCGCTTGACTGAATCACAGATCTTTCGCCCGGCTCATGCAAATCTCCACTCTTTCTGATTTGGACGTCAGGCGGTGAGCCGGCGGTTTATTCGTCTTCGGTTACACTACCAACATTGTGGTAGAGCAACAGATATGCCGGATAGGAAGGTAGCAATTCCCACGACTCGGCGCGGTTTGCCGGGTTGAACGTGCGAAAAGATGCTCAGGGAGTTGCGTGAAACCGCGCAACCTTTAGCGCGACCTCGAGCCGGTAATAGCAGGGAACTGGCAAATGGCCTCAATCCAGGTACTTGTCAGTTGAGCACGGACTCGCGGCTGAAACGCATCGCCGCGTTGAGTTACAATGAAGTCTCACCGTGGTTACGCTTCTCTACATCGTCATAGTCCTTGCTCTCGTTTTCGCCAATGGGTTCTTTGTAGCTTCGGAGTTTGCCCTCGTAGGAGTTCGGCGCTCTCGCATACAGACCCTCGCCGCCTCAGGGAATTCCAGAGCAAGGCGCCTGCTTGGTTTACTCGACAACCTGAACGCTTATATCTCTGCGACCCAGCTGGGTATCACAATGGCCTCCCTTGCGTTGGGATGGATTGGCGAGCCTGTGTTTGCTCATATACTAGAAGGTCCGCTTAAGGGACGAGTGTCCGAAGTAACTCTCCACACGATTTCATTTGCCGTAGCGTTCTCCATTATCACTTTCCTGCATATCGTTCTTGGTGAACTCGCGCCCAAGACGCTGGCGTTGGAGCGGGCCGAGAAGATTGCCCTGGCGATCTCCTGGCCCATGCAAACCTTCTACAAAGTCTTTCAATGGCCAATACGGTTGCTCGATTGGGCAGGCACTCGCACGGTGCGGCTGTTTGGATTGCGTCCGACAAAGGATCACGCTTCGGTCTACACTGAAGAAGAACTGCGCCATCTGGTAGACGTTTCGAGAAAGAGCGGTCACCTCGAGCGTGAAGAGCAACAGCTCATTCACCGGGTCTTCGATTTCTCAGATGCTGAAGTGCGCGAGGCGATGGTGCCGCGCAATCAGGTCAGGGCTCTTCCGGTTAAGGCTACTCTGGAAGACGCGAGAACGGCTTTCCTTTCTACCGGCTATTCCCGCCTTCCGGTTTATGGTGAGCACTTTGATGACATCATCGGCCTGCTGTTCAGAAAGGATCTGGACATGGGGCGAATTCCTCATGAGGGCTTCAATTTGAGGGAACTGGTTCGGCCTCCGGCCTACATACCAGCTACAGCCTCGCTTGGCCAGGCCCTCCGGCAGATGCAAAACGGGCGTGTTCATTTCATGTTTGTGATCGATGAACACG
Source organism: Pyrinomonadaceae bacterium (assembly GCA_035297925.1). Lineage (GTDB taxonomy): Bacteria > Acidobacteriota > Blastocatellia > Pyrinomonadales > Pyrinomonadaceae > PSRF01. The sequence continues at coordinate 35,878 of DATGYM010000348.1, forward strand.
GCGGGTCAGAGGGAATACTCACGCTCGAAGATCTGCTTGAGGAGATAGTCGGGGAGATCAACGACGAGTACGATGAGGAGATACGAGAACAGATCAGTAAAGACGGTGAAACTTACCTCCTGGATGGGCTGCTAGCCGTGCGGGACGCGAACCGCCGTCTCGGCCTGGATTTGCCAGAGGATGATAGCTATACAACTATCGCCGGTTTCCTGATGGCCAGAGCAGGGCGGGTGCTCGAGACGGGTGACACTGTCAAACATGAAGCCGGGGTTTTTACGATCGAACGAGTCGACAATCGACGCATCAGCAAAATACGATTCGCTTCCTCGCGCAAAACGGAAGAACCGGTTCCGACGCCAGCACCGTTAGTCACGCTTATGGCGGGGACGTCGCTAGCCTCTCACACAGCCGACACTCTCTTTTCTCAGCTTCCCTATGTTACTTGAAATGGGGATTCTCAATGATGCCGAGAATGTTGTCGAACGGGTCCCTCACTGTGGCTACGAGAATGCCACTCCCGACGTCTTGCACGTCAGAACATTCCTTTGCACCGTGATTCTGCAACTGTTGATATGCTGCTCTCGCATCCTGCACACCCCAGTAGGCGACAACGTCTTCGCCTTTGGAGACGCCCTGCGTGTCCGGATCAAGGCCCAGCTCGAAACCACCCACATTGAAGCCGACGTAAAACGGCTCATCAAAATATGGGCTGATTCCCAGGACACTCGCATACCACTCTTTAGCCATGGCCAAATCATCGACGTGATAAATTACTGTTCTCAGCCCTTCAAACATTTCTTCTCCTTTGGATCGCCTTGGCACTAGGCTCTTCGCAAGCTGTCCTCTGCAAAACGCACCCACATACCCGCTGCGTTCTTGTGCTGCATCAGAAAAGTCCAGGTCCTGGTCTCAGCGTTCCATGTGAACGTGTTTAAGAACGGACCATCCGGATACTCGAACACGAATCTAATTGAGTTGCCCGCGCGTGTGCCGTAACCGAGACTTTCTGAGAAACGTCCGCCGAAGACGTCTATCCAGTGTGCGACATAGCGTTCGCTTGCATTGTCATACCCGATGAACACCATGGCTTCGTAAATGGGCCTGGCGTTTACATCTTTCATATGAAGCTGCAGGAATTGGTGATTCAAGACCTACTCCACGCTGATCGTGTTTTCAACCGTGCGATTGTCAAACTTGCGCGTCAGCTTCCACTCACCGGTCAGATTGTCCAGGAACTGGTTACGAAAGATCCGCTGTTGGCCATCAAGCGGCTCCTGAGGCGTTAAGTGCGTGGAAGCTGCGGAGCCAAACAGGCCAGGTAGATAACACCAGTCAATAAGAGTTTCTTCATGAGTTGCTGTCCTCTTTCTTTGTTCTTTTCGGCTTTCCCTGTGCTGGGGCCCGGTGTTGAAGCTCGCGCTCTGTCCTTTTCAACCAACGCAGTTCCAGTTTCAGTTGGGCGATCGTCAAGCCAAGCATCCAAACAGCTTCATGGTAAGGGTGACCCACTTCTTTCCGGACCGCGCGCAACGTTACTTGCTCGCGTGACAGTTCAGACTCGAGGAATGTCTTGCGCCGGCGAATTTGGCGCCTGACAACCGCCGGTGCTGCTTGCCAGGAAAGCGCTAGCCAGGTGAGAAACGCGGGACGATCTCGTTCGATGGTCCAACTTTCACGGTCGAGTGCCTGGGCGAGCAGCGAACGGCCTCCAGCACTTGTTGCCAGGACCCGACGCGCGGCACCTAGTACGGGTTCCGAGCTTTCCCGTTCTTCGATGAGACCTTGCTTCACGAGCTTTTCCAGCGAGTAGTAGATTTGAGGCCGCGATATAGCGACCCAGTCCCGGGCGTCGCGGCGCTCCAGCTCGGCATTTACTTCATAGCCATGCATCGGCCGTTCTGCCAGTAGACTCAAAATAACAAGGTCTGGCGTAGTCAGAGCGTTCTTATCCGCGCACATGGCGGGCCTTCCGCTTCTTGCTCCAGAACCACCATTGGCATTGCTCCAGAGGGAGGTGTGGATCCTTTGCCTGGGCAACCGCGGCCACGAAAACGTCAAGGCAACAGATGTCCTGAGGCTCTCCTTTCAGTCGGCAGAGCTCTCGATAAAGCTGGCGTGGCTGCTGCTCTGCGAGCTGGGCAACGCTATGAATCCCGAGCAGTCTGAAATCAAGCATCGTAGCCGGGCCTACCGAAATTAAGTCTCGCAGTTGCCGTTTGGATTTCTGCATGCATACCTCCTTGGAAAGTCGGAATTTGGGCTTTCGCCCCCCAGTAATCTAAATTAGACTACTATAAGTAAAAAACAAATGCAAGCGTAATTTTTCCTCAGACGAACCTGCCGCAATCGCCGGCCAGAAACCGCCTCGCAGACTTCTTCATCAAATGCGAATCACAAACAAAAAAGAACCATAAGTGTCTTGTAGCGCACAGAGCGGACCTCTTAAGCTTTGACTACGCTTCAAGGTTCAAAAAAGGCAGATTGAGCGGTAATAGCTGGAGCTCCGAACCAACACGCATGACCGCCTCGAACGCGGGTTTTGTGTGCACACAATGATAGAACCAGACGTCAGATCGCGCCGTCGCTTTCTCAAGACGAGCTCGCTGTTGGGTCTGGCAATCGCATTCAGCCCAGGTACGATCAGCGCGGTATTTGCAGACGAGAAATCTAAAACTATTCAAAAGGAGGACACCATGACCCAAAGCAGTGCAACGCAACAAACCACCATTCGTCCGTTTCACGTGAACGTTCCGGAAGCTGAACTTACCGAATTGCGCAGACGCATAAACGCGACAAGGTGGCCTGAGCGGGAAACGGTCACAGATGCATCGCAAGGTGTGCAGCTCGCGACGATGCAGAAACTCGCGCGCTATTGGGCGACCGATTACGATTGGCGCAAGTGCGAGGCAAGACTAAACGCCTTACCGCAATTCATCACCGAGATTGACGGGCTCGACATCCATTTCATTCACGTTCGTTCAAAACATGAAAATGCGTTGCCGCTCATTGTTACCCACGGCTGGCCCGGCTCTGTCGTCGAGCAGCTCAAGATCGTCGATCCGCTCACCAATCCCACGGCACATGGCGGGAATGCATCGGACGCTTTCGACGTCGTGATTCCGTCGATGCCGGGCTACGGCTTTTCAGGAAAGCCCACCACCACCGGCTGGGATCCCACGCATATCGCGCGCGCCTGGGTCGTGCTGATGAAGCGCCTCGGGTACACGAAATTTGTGGCGCAAGGCGGCGATTGGGGTGCGGTTGTTACGGATGTGATGGCTACACAAGCACCTCCGGAATTGCTCGGCATTCACTCCAACATGCCTGGCGTCATCCCACCCGATATTGACAAGGCGGCCCAGTCCGGCGCTCCGACGCCATCAGATCTTTCCGCCGACGAGACACTAGCGTACGAGCGGCTGAAATTCGTCTACAGCAAAGGCATCGCCTACGGCTACCAGATGGGGTTGCGCCCGCAGACGTTGTACGGAATTGCGGATTCCCCCGTCGGCCTGGCCGCCTATTTTCTGGACCACGATGCGTGGAGCTACGCGCTAATTTCACGCGTCTTTTCCGGAGAAGCTGCCGGCCTCACCCGGGACGATGTCCTCGACAACATCACGCTTACCTGGTTGACGAACACGGCGATTTCCGGGGCCCGTCTCTATTGGGAGAACAAGTTCGGCTTTTTCAGTGTCAAAGGTGTTTCCGTCCCAGCTGCTGTGAGCGCCTTTCCTGACGAGCTCTATCAAACCCCGCGGAGCTGGGCGGAGCAGGCGTATCCAAAACTCATTCATTACAACAAGCTCGACAAAGGCGGGCACTTCGCGGCGTGGGAGCAGCCGGAGCTTTTGGTTACGGAACTCCGCACGGGGTTGCAATCACTGCGCTAACGACAGGGCGGTCATGCCGGGGCAGTAGCCCGACCGTGAGGGAGGGCTGATGGCGAGGATGTCGGA
>DATGYM010000349.1:0-29052 GCA_035297925.1 Pyrinomonadaceae bacterium
TTTCTGCTTCACTTTGCTGGCCACGAACCAGGAACGAGTGGCCGAGATCGACGAGACCGCGGGTGCTGAGGTTTTCCATGCCGCTTTTTTCCGCGAGATTAACTGCTTGTTGCGCATACTCGGTTGAACGTGCCGTCTCCCCGGCGTCGAACGATACACTGCACAACTGTAACAATGTCTTTATCGTTTGCGACTTGTTGTCATTTGCGTTGGCAAGCGTTAACGCCTGCTCCAACTGCGCTTTCGCCTCAGCCAGCCGATTGCGTTTATTAAATAGTGTTCCACGCTGGTAAATCACTTCGGCCCGACCTTCAATGTTACCCAACGCCTGGTAGATCGACTCGGCCTTGCCAAATGAATCGAGTGCCGCCGCGACATCGCCCTGCTGGCCATCGAGAATTCCCAGACGCAAATAGGCAGTCGCGTATTGCGAATTGCGATTACTAGCTTCTCTGTAACTTTCTATAGCGCCTTTTAGATCGTTATTGTTTTCGTAGGCACGGCCAAGGTCGACAAGCACGTACGGCTTCTCGTTGTCGGAAACCAGTTTGAGTATCTGCTTGTAAAGTTCGACCGCTTTAGCGGCATCCTGCCTGGCCGTGGCGGTGATCGCGTCGATGTAGAGCGCATCAAGCCTCGGCAGACCGGCCCGATCGGCGCTGTTTACTCGCAACAGCTCATCCTTCGCCTGGTCAACATAATCCAATTCCACCAGCGCCTCGGCCATGCGCGCATGGGCCAACATGTAACCATCGTCGGTATTAATGGCTCGTTGCAGCGCCTGGCTTGCCTGGTAGAAAGCACCATCTCTTAGCGCTGCGGTTCCTATGTCGTACCACCGTAACGCTTCCGCGGGGGGCGTGTGCGGCGTAGGCCGTGCAAGTCTGAGGGCCAGTGCCCCGAGCACGATCAAACCTGCCACGCCGATCAGGATGTAGGAAATCGGAATCCTGGGCCGCTGCAAAATTTGCGAAATGTTATTGAGGGTTCGGCTGTGACCGGTCAATGCCGCCGTTGAAGTGCGCTTGATTAAAGTTTGTCCCGACTCGTCCTCAAGACGATCCTTAACTGCGGTCAGATCAGTGATGAGTTCGTTGGCCGACTGGTAACGCTTATTTGGCTTTTTCGCCAGCGCTTTCAGAACTATGAAATCAAGCTCGCGCGGCACGAGCCTGTTAACCTGCGATGGCGGCCGCGGATCGACGTGAAGAACGTTAGCGGCAATCTCGATAAAACTGCGACCCGCAAAAGGCGTTCGTCCCGTTATGGCTTCGTAAAGCAGAGTGCCGAGCGCAAACAGGTCGCTGCGCCCGTCGACTGCGCTGCCCGTTGCCTGTTCCGGTGACAGATAAGCCGGCGTGCCCAGCACGACACCACTGCGTGTTTCTGTGGACAGAAGGGTCTGGGCTTCAGGTTCTGCGCTCGGTGCCAGGTCTTTGTTCAGTTGTTTCGCGAGTCCGAAATCCAGCACCTTAACCTGCCCGTGGTCATCGATTATTATGTTTGACGGCTTGATGTCGCGGTGGATGACCCCGCGAGCATGGGCTTCGCCAAGCGCTGTGGCCACTTCAATGACAATGGAAACGGCGCGCTGCAGGTTGAGTTCTCCTTTCTGCATTAACTCGGTCAATGGCCGCCCCTTCGCCAGCTCCATAACCAGAAAAGGCCGGCCCTGATCTGTTTCGCCGTAATCAAAGAGGGTAGCAATGCCGGGATGGTTCAACTCGGAGACGGCGCGAGCTTCGCGCAGGAATCGCGCGCGATAATCGTGTGAATCAGAATTCAATGAGGGAAACTTAATGGCCACTCGCCGCCCAAGGTGGGTATCTTCGGCAAGGTAAACGGTACCCATACCTCCCTCGCCGAGGGCTTCCAGAATTCTATAATGTGAAACTGTTTGCCCGATCATTGGCGGATGGCCGTAACCGGCAGTTACGCGGTCGCTTGTAAACGGCGGGAACCTCTGCCTGGGAAGTCTTTGAAAACGCAGTCGCTTATAGTTCTGGCGAATACTACTTCAGTGCAAGAGGCTTTTCAATGATTTCCTGGGATGGCCGCATGCGACCTGAGTGATTTGAATCACAGGGCGCTTCAGCGCGGTGCTCACGCAGGTGCAGAAATGAGCGCGTTAGCGTCGGATGCTCGATTCAACTGCAAGGAGCGGATAATTCTTGCAGTTTCTAACATCATTCCTGGCATTGACTACAGCATCCGGCGCTGCTGCGATGGGGCCTGTAACGAGCTCTCGCTCGCCCTTCAAACTGACCAATTACCAGTATTCGTGGCCGTTTGCTTCTACTCAGCCTATTCCGTATAATTCACGGCTTGCTCGAAGCGCGGAGTTATCATCCGGTGGGTTCGCGCCCACTTTTTCTTTTGGGCGAGTGGTTTTTCGGAGGTGTTTGATGGGGTCGAGTTCAGTCGAAGAGCGCGTACAGGCAATCGCTGAACGCGTGGCAATCGACCACGGCTTAGAACTCGTGCACGCCGAAGTCGCCGGACCTGACAACAAGCCTATTGTCCGCATTTTTATCGACAAGCCAACCGGCGTAACTCATCAGGACTGCTCGGAAGTGAGTTTATACATTGGCACGATCCTCGACGTTGAGGACTTCATTCACGCGTCTTACACGCTGGAAGTATCCTCGCCGGGGATTGAGCGGGGTCTTTACAAACGGCAGGATTACGAGCGCTTCGCCGGCAGCCTCGCCAAAATGAGGACTCGCAAGCCGATTAATGGACAGCGGAATTTTCGCGGCCGGCTCCTGGGAATGGATGGCGACGACGTAATTTTTGACGATCGAACCAACGGCAGGGTAACTGTTCCGCTTGAGGCGATCGCCAAGGCGAATTTAGAACTGGATGTCAACGCGGAGTTCAAGCGGGCGCAAGCCGGGGAATAACGCAAACTGTTAGTTTGCGAGGGAACGCAAGCTCTCGACTTAGGGGAACGGATCCTACGCGCAAACCAGGAGTTTGCATTACAACTGAATAACAATTGAATAGGCTCAACGACGCACGAAAACGCGCCGAGCCAACCGGAGAGAAGAAGTTTCATGAGTTCATCCATCGCACAAAACATCGAGGCGCTCTGCCAGGAACAGGGAATAGAGCGCGATCTCGTAATCGACGCAATGAAGGAAGCTGTTCGCGCTGCCGCGAAGAAACAGTTTCGCTCCGGTGAAGATATCCAGGTCGATTGGAACCCCGAAACGGGCATTGAGCTTTCCGCCACGAAGGTAGTAGTGGATGAAGTAGCAAACGCCGCCACCGAGTTATCCATCGATGAAGCGCGCGAACTCGCCGGCGAGGAAGTCGAATTGGGCGATGCGCTGCTGTTGCCCTTGCCGATGGAGGAATTGGGTCGCATTGCGGCGCAGACCGCCAAGCAAATCCTCTTTCAAAAAGTGCGCGACGCTGTACGCAGTAACGTGTACGAGCAATACATCGATAAGATTGGTGATTTGGTAAACGGCTATGTCAAGCGTTTTGAGCGCGGAAATATAATCGTCGACCTCGGCAACCTCGAAGCGATTCTGCCCCGCTCCCAGCAATCTCGCGGCGAACAGTGGAACCAGGGCGAGCGAATTCGCGTGGTCATCAATAACGTTTCCAAAGAATCAAAAGGACCGCAGGTTGAAGTTTCCCGCACCTCTCCTGAGTTGTTGCTCCGCCTCTTTGAAATGGAAGTGCCCGAAATTTATGACGGCACGGTCGTTATCAAGTCAGCAGTGCGCGAGCCCGGTGAGCGCGCGAAGATTGCCGTTACTTCGAACGAGCGCGACGTTGATCCGGTCGGCGCCTGCGTCGGCATGAAGGGTTCACGCGTGCAGGCAATCATTCGCGAATTGCGCGGCGAAAAAATCGACATCATCGAATGGTCTGACGAGCCCTCGGTCTTCGCCGCGAATGCGCTGTCGCCCGCCAAAGTTAATAAGGTCCGCATCACCGACATCGACAACCGGCAGATGGAAGTGATCGTCAATGAAGATCAACTATCGCTCGCCATCGGCAAGCGCGGTCAAAACGTGCGGCTCGCAACCAAGCTGGTCGGATGGAATATCGACATTCGCAGCGAAGAGGAAATCAAGCGCGAAGTCACCGAGCAGATGGGCGCGCTCATCGCTTCGGGCGCCTCGGTGCCATTGTCGGTGATCGAAGGCTTGACCGCTCAGCAAACCGATACGCTCGCTGAACATGGCATTAACGACATCGACGCCCTGACGCAAACCACAATCGACGATCTCGTCGAGTTTCTGGATCTGAGCCTGGACGAGGCCGAAGTGATTCTCAACGCTGCCAAGGACGTTGTCGCCATGCGCGACCGGACGCTGCAAGCCGGCGAAGAAGCAACCGCTGCAGGCTCTGAAGGCGCTGAAGTCGAGGGGAAAGAGATGGCTGGGGCCGAATCTCAGGCCGACGCAGCCTCCGGTGCTCCTGAAGCTGGATCTTCAGATGACTCGACCGCTGAAGGTTACGACCAGGCGGTCGAGAACGGCGTGCCTTTTGGTGCCGAGCAGGAAATATTGGCGCAGGAATCTGCCGATCCGGTTGCACTGACCGAAGCCGAGCCCTTCAGTGAAGATGACATTATTCTTCAGGAAGCTGGTCGCGATTTACGTCCGGACACGATCGTGCCGGCGCCGGATATTACAGCCGCCGAAGTGGCGGCATACGAAAATCTTGAAAGTCTCGAAGAGTTCGTAGAGTCGGAAGCCGCGGAAGAAAACGACGAAACGAGTGCTGAGACACAAGTATCTGCTCCCGCAGTTTTGGAAGATGCCGCATCAGGCGAGAGCAATGACGACGAGAAGCAGGATGCTTCCTCCGATGCGGCAAATTAAACTCAACTCAGGCGCCGGTGGGTCCGGCGGTTTGCGTTGCTCGCTCTCCTGCCACTATTACGCGTTGCGCTTCTGAGGCACGCTTCAAGTGGACAAGAGCGAGAGTTCTTTAAACCACTTGAAGACGGCAGACGCACTGATTTATGAGCGTCTGAAAAGGAGTGCATGACCGTTTCCTCTAAGATTCGTATATACGATCTCGCCAAAGAGCTAAAGCTCGACACCAAGCGCCTCATTGAAGAGGTGCGCCGCGAAGGTGTGGATGTCAGCGTTCCCTCCAACTCTGTTTCCAGGGAGCTGGCGGAGAAGATTCGTAACAAGTACTTCCCCAAGAAAGAAATGGCGGTCAAGCGTGGCGTTCGCGTAGTTAAACGCGCTGAGCGAGCGGTGGAAGAACCAGCGCCGGTTGAAGCTCCCGAAGCCGTTGCCGAAGCCACCCCTCCTGCGGCTGAAATTCTCCCCGAGATTCCAAAACCAGAAGCCGCGCCGACAGTTGCCACTCCCGAAGCGCCCAAACCCGCGACAGTCGCCAGAGTACTCAGAAAACTGACACCCGCGGCGCGCGCTGAACAGCCTGTGGCTGAGACCGCGCATGCCGAACCGCCGAGTGAGGCAACATTTGAGCCTGAGGCTGCGAACGACCAGTTGACTGAAGCCGCGGCGCCGGAAACAAATTCGCCCGCTGCCACCGTGGCCACGGCGACTCCTGCAGCTGTACCGCCGCCGTCGCGCCAAATCCGCGTGTTGCGGCCAACAGTTGCAGCTTTGAACGCCGGCATTCGCCCCGGTGAACGTGCTCCTTCTCCAATTGTCCCACCACCGGTTGCTCCGCGAGATCGCGGCGACCGCAGTACACGCGTCCGGGAACGTACGCCACTTTCAAAAACAGAACGTCTTGGTACGCCTGGAGAAACATTAACCCCGCAAACAACCTATATTCCTCCGCCTGACGCCGGCCGGCGTCGCTCGCGTCGCACGCCGACACGCGGTGGCCGCAAGATTGAAGGCAAGGCCGGCAGGTTCGATAAAGGCGATTTCATTCCGCCGCCGCGGGCGCTCTCGCTCGAAGATCGTATCGCCGGCAGGATGGAAGTGCCTTCCGTTCCCGGTGAAATAAAACCGGTGCGCATCGTTGAAGGTTCCACGGTCAAGGAATTCGCAGAGAAGCTCGGCATTAAGCCGAAAGACATCGTGAGTCTTTTGCTGCAACGCGGCGTATTCGCGACTATCAATCAACCGCTAAATGACGACGTCGCTGTAGATCTCGGCAAGCGATTTGGCTACGACGTGACGTTCGTTCCCTTCGAGGAGATGGTGGCCGAAGAGGAGTTTGAAGAACTTATTGCCACCGACGCTGACGACGTGGAAATGCCCCGCGCGCCTGTAGTCACCGTGATGGGCCACGTCGACCACGGCAAGACTTCCCTGCTCGACGCCATTCGCGCGACCGAAGTTGCAGCCGGCGAGGCCGGCGGCATCACGCAACACATCGGCGCCTATAGCGTCCAGGTGCCGAGTCCGGATCATACCGGCGAAACGCGTCGCGTAGTTTTTCTTGACACGCCCGGTCACGAAGCATTCACGCTTATGCGCGCACGCGGCGCCAAGGCTACTGACGTAGTGGTGCTGGTGGTTGCCGCAGATGACGGCGTGATGCCGCAAACAATCGAAGCGATTGAACACTCGCGCGCGGCCGGCGTCCCCATAGTTGTCGCCATCAATAAGATCGACAAACCGGACGCGAATCCCGATCGCGTCAGACAGGAGTTGGCGCAACAGGGCCTCAATCCAGTCGAGTGGGGCGGCGAAACCGAAATGGTCCAGGTTTCCGCCAAGAAACGCCAAAATCTCGATACCCTTCTCGAAACGATTCTGCTTACTTCAGACATTTTGAACCTTCGCGCCAGTCCCACGCGACTGGCATCCGGCGTGGTCCTGGAAGCGAAACTGGATCGCGGCCGCGGCGCTGTGGCAACGGTGCTTGTGCAGCAAGGCACTCTGCACGTCCACGAGCCCTTTATCGTTGGCCAGATTTTCGGTCGCGTTCGTGCGATGTTCAACGACAAAGGCGAGGCCATTACTGAGGCAGGACCGGCGTCACCGGTCGAGGTGCTCGGGCTACAGGGTGTTCCGCAGGCAGGTGACGGCTTCCAGGTGGTTGCCGACATCGCTCGCGCTCAACAAATTTCTGGACACCGGCAGATGCTCAGCCGGCAGGCTACGCTGCTGCAAACTACCAAGCGTGGCATTGAGGCTCTCGGCGAAAGCGAAGTTAAGGAACTGCTCGTTGTGATCAAGGCTGACGTGCAGGGCTCCGTCGAGGTGCTCAAGTCCACCCTGCAAAAACTGTCGACCGATCGCGTGAAGGTCAAGGTGATTCGCTCTGGCGTGGGCGCAATTACCGAATCAGACGTGCTGCTCGCCTCGGCTACTCAGGCGGGTTCCGCGGCTTCGGCGGTAGTCGTAATCGGCTTTAACGTCAGACCGGGCGCGCGCGCCGCGGATCTCGCCAAACAGGAAAGCGTCGATATCCGGCTTCACTCGATTATTTACAAAGTCGAGGAAGAGATTCGGGCCGCAATGATCGGCATGCTCGAAGCGATCGAGAAAGAGCGGATCATCGGCAAAGCCGACGTGCGCGAAGTGTTTCGCGTTCCGAAGGCCGGCGTGGTCGGTGGCTCGATGGTCATCGATGGCAATATTCGCCGCAACGCGCGGGCACGCTTGATTCGCGACGGCGTAGTCAGTTGGGAAGGCAATATCGCTTCGCTCCGTCGTTTTAAAGATGACGTATCAGAGGTGCGCGAAGGTTTTGAGTGCGGCATCGGCCTGGAAAACTTCAACGATCTGAAGGTCGGCGACCAGATCGAAGCTTATGTGGTTGAGAAGGTCGCGGCCACGGAATTGTAGGAGGCAGGGACACTCGGCAAACGGCAGAAGCAATTAGCTGCCCACTGCCTAATGGCTACTGCCCAGTACTTGTATGCGTCGCCCAGAAAGAGTTGCAGACGTAATTCGTGAGGAGATCTCGCAGATCGTTGGTTACGAACTCGAAGACCCGCGGTTGACGATGGTGACGGTCACCGATGTTCGTCTTTCTGAGAATCGGAGAGATGCGCAGGTTTTTGTCACCGTTGCCGGAGATGAAGAAGAACATCGGCTGGCGCTTAAGGCTCTGCGTCACGCCGCTCCCTACGTTCGCAAGCAGCTAAGTCTTTCGCTAAACCTGCCTCGCACACCAGAGATTCATTTTGTGAGAGACACAGTCGAAGAGGCAGGAGAACGCGTTGACCGCCTGCTGCAGGAGATCGCTCAGGAACCGCACACGGAAAGGATGAAGGATGAGGGATGAGAGATGAAATAAGGGAGTCGCGCACCCTGCGTGCTTCATAATTCATCCTTCATCCTTCATCCCTGATTTTAATGCTTAGTCAGGTAGTTGAATTGATCGAAAGCAAACGCAAGTTTGCCATTACTTCGCACTTGCGCCCCGACGGTGACAGTCTCGGCTCCTCCCTTGGTCTTTACTGGTTGCTGCGCGCGCTGGAAAAGGATGTGGAAGTTATCATGCGCGACCCCGTGCCCCACACCTATCAGAAATTGCCAGGCGCCACAAATGTCAGGGTCACTCCCGCCGCTGAAGAGTCATACGATGGTGTCTTCGTTATCGAATGTTCCGACATGGCGCGCCCTGGGCTGCAGGACCTGGAAAAACAGTTCGTCGTCAATATCGATCACCACGCTACCACGGCCCTGTTCGGCAAGATTAATTGGATCGACTCGACGGCGTCGGCCTGCGGCGAAATGATCTACAACCTCGCCAAAGCCCTGGGTGTTCGCGTCACTAAAGAAATCGCGGAATGCTGCTACACGGCCCTTATCACCGATACCGGTTCGTTTCATTACTCGAACACGACAGAACGCACCTTCAAAGTCGCTTCAGAACTGCTGCGCACTGGGGTAAAACCTGCCAAGACTGCTGAGGCGGTCTTTGCCAGTTACCCCTGGAGCAGGATCCAGTTGATGGGAGCTGTACTTTCCACTGCGCGCCGTGATTCGACCGGCCGCGTGGCCCTGCTGCGCCACAGCCTCGAGATGCAACACAGCGCCCACGCTTCAGATGAAGATGCGGACGGTTTTGTCAATTACCCGCTGACGGTGGGCGAAGTTGAGGCGGTCGCTCTGCTCAAGGAGTGTGAATTGGGAGTTTATCGCACCAGCCTGCGCTCGAAGGGTGAAGTGAACGTAGCCAAGGTGGCCGAGAAATTTGGGGGCGGCGGTCATCGCAACGCGGCGGGCTGCACGCTGCGAGGCACCTGGGAAGAGGCTGAAGAAAAGATCATTGCGCTGCTTCAGGATGCCGTCGAACGAGCCAACGGAGCGAAGGACATCACTGAAGACGCGGTCATCAGTCAAGAGTAGATGTTAGCGGAAGGCCGTCGCGGAAAACATTTTCCATTTGTCATTCTTCGGTTTCCATTTTCCATTTGAGTTCCGGTTCTGAATTTCGGGTCCTGCGTTTCGGATTCAATTCGTTAAGCACTCGGAACTTGAACCCCGAAACTTCCCCCCAGGTCTTCCATGGAAAAAAAATACAAGTGGCGGCGCCAGGACTATCAGGAAAAGACGCGCGGCCTGTTGATGGTTAATACCGGCAACGGCAAGGGCAAGACTACCTGTGCCCTCGGGCTGATGATGCGGGCTGCGGGACGGGGACTGAAGTGTTGCATGGTCCAGTTCATGAAGTCGCGCCACGACCGTTACGGCGAACACGAATCAGCCGAGAAGCTGGGCATCGAAGTGCACACAATGGGCGATGGCTTTACCTGGGACACAAAAAATCCCGAGCAGGATCGAGCGACTGCCCGCGAAACGTGGAATCTTTGCGTCGAGAAAATGCGCAGCGGTAATTATGACCTGCTGGTCTTCGATGAGCTGGTTTACGTGTTGAGTTACGAATTGTTGCCGTTGGCCGAAGTCCTTGAGGAATTCAAAAGCATCCGCGCCTCTCAGCCGGCTCTGCATATCGTGGTAACCGGCCGCGATGCCCCACCCGAATTGATTGAAGCCGCCGATCTCGTTACCGAGATGAAAGAGATAAAACACCCCTTCAGCGCCGGCATTCGCGCGCAGCAGGGTATAGAGTTCTAAGGGGAGCGGGCGGAGTGCCGCTATGTGCTTCTACGCGTCCGTTGTCTATGCTAACCTCTTCAGGATCCCGAAGAGCTGATTCCAAACAAGAGAGTTTTCTCCGAATAGGCGTTTCCTATGCCCTGGTTCAGCAAAAAAAGTAAACAAATCGAGGCGGTTCCCCCCGAGGAGCGCGTAGTCAAAACAGAGAACGTCTTCGTCAAGTGCGACGGCTGCGAAGCGCACCTTTACAAGGGCGAACTCGAAGAGTCGCTGCAGGTTTGTTCCCACTGCGGCTTCCATTTCCGCATCGGCGCTCGCGAACGGCTGGCGATGTTATTCGACGATGGCAAGTTTGAAGAGCTAGATGCCGAAGTGATCTCGATGGATCCATTGGAGTTTGTGGATACAAAAGCCTATCCCGAGCGGCTCGCGCAGGCCCAGACAACTTCCGGTTTGCCTGAAGCCATCATCAATGGGCGCGGCAAGGTGGGCGATCATCTCGTGCTCGCCGGGGCGATGGACATGTCGTTTATCGGTGGGTCGATGGGCTCCGCAGTTGGCGAGAAAGTTACGCGACTTATCGAGCGCGCCCTGAAAGAGCATGGCGCCATAGTGATCTTTGCGACTTCGGGCGGAGCGCGCATGCAGGAAGGCGCCCTATCGCTAATGCAAATGGCGAAAATCTCAGCCGCCCTGGCCGAACTCGATGAAGCACGGCTGCCGTTTGTTTCCGTATTAACTGATCCGACTACCGGCGGCGTCACTGCGAGTTTCGCCATGTTGGGAGACGTTATCATCGCTGAGCCAAAGGCGCTGATCGGTTTTGCCGGACCGCGGGTGATCGAGCAAACGATTCGGCAGAAACTACCTAAGGACTTTCAAAAATCGGAATTCCTGCTCGAACATGGAATGGTGGACGCAATCGTGGATCGACGCGAATTGCGCGACTACATCATCAAGCTCCTCAACTTTATGCTGAATCCCGAAATCTCCAGCCACTCGGAAATGGAACGTCTACGCACCCGCGCCAGCTCGGGAAGATAGACAACAGCCGCACCCCAATCGCAGCCTGCTTTGCTGTTTAGTTCTCGAGGTGTTAATGCTATGTCCGCATGAACTTTTCCGAGGCCACTCAGTATCTCCTTAGTCTCGGCCACGAGACCCTGGCCATCAAACTTGGTCTCAGGAATACGAAGTTGTTACTCGAACAACTCGGCCACCCGGAGAATTCTTATCGGTCCGTACAGATTGCGGGTACAAATGGCAAAGGCTCGACTGCAGTCTTTCTCGCTTCCATATGCCGTGCGGCCGGCATCGCTACTGGCCTTTACACTTCGCCCCACCTCGTCTCTATTACCGAGAGAATAAAAATCGACGGGCAGGACATTACCGAAGTGAACTTTGCCGCATACGCCACCGAGGTAAGAACGGCCAGCGAGGAATTGGTGGCACTGGGAAAACTCGAAGCCCGTCCAACTTTTTTTGAACAGGTTACCGCCATTGCACTGCTGGCTTTTAGGGAACGCCGTGTGGAGGTGGCGATTCTGGAGACAGGGCTTGGCGGCCGCCTTGACGCTACTACGGCAGTCGGCGCCGGAATCGTCGCCATCACACCGATATCTTTGGATCACGAGGAATATCTCGGGCACACGCTCAATGAAATTGCCGCGGAAAAGGCGGCCATAATTCACCCCCATAGCGAAGTGGTGGTAGCGCCGCAAACGCCGGAGACACAGCGGGTAATTCTCGAACGCTGCCGGGAGACTGGCGTCAGACCAGTTTGGGTCAGAAAAGATTCCTGCGAGAGTCTGAGAGACCGTTACATTTGCCGCACAGCAAATAAGGTCTACGAAAACATTCAACTTGGACTGCGCGGCGCGCACCAACTGACAAACGCGGCCACGGCGATTACGCTCGCAGAAATGCTCGCATTGAGTGGTGCGCCAATCGACAAGGAGGCAATCAGGGAGGGCTTAAAGTCCGCGCGCCACCCGGGTCGGTTGGAACTATTTGAGGGCCATCCGGAGAATGGTGAGAAATTTTCCGTGCTCCTGGATGGCGCACATAACGCAGCAGGAGCCAGAGCGCTTCGGACATACCTTGACCATGTGAAACTCTCAACAAACGCACCGCTCACCCTCATATTTGGGGCGATGGCCGACAAACAATTGGACGAGATGGCAGCCACGCTCTTCCCGGTCGCCAGTCGCCTTATATTGACTCAACCGCACAATCCGCGCTCTGCCAACATCGCAGAACTGAGGCAATTGGCCGGGCGTTACGCCCCCGGTGTCGCTTCAGAACTTACAAGCAACAGTGCCACCGCTTTGGAGCGTGCGCTGGGAGACGATCCTGGGCGGGCCGAATTTGTTTGCGTTGCCGGCTCGCTCTACCTTGTCGGTGAGGTGAGACAGTGGCTTTCCAAACGATACGGCGCAAGCGGTCGCTTCAGTTGAATAGGCGCTAACTCTTAACTCGGAAAGAGAAACGTTTTATGGATACGTCGCATAAAGAAAAGCCCAAAGTGATTGCCAGTGAAAATATTTTTCGCGGCCGTGTGATCGAAGTAACGGTCGACACGATCGGCGAAGGCGAAATTACGTATAAGCGCGAAGTCGTCCATCATCCAGGGAGCGCGGTTATCGTTCCCGTGTTTGACGACAGCACCATTGCACTGGTCCGCCAATACCGGCATCCGGCGGTTCGTTACCTGTTAGAAGCTCCGGCTGGAACTTTGCGGCGTGGCGAAATACCGGAAGCGGGAGCGGCCCGCGAACTAGAGGAAGAACTGGGTTTGGTTGCAGGCCGTCTGGAGAAATTATCCGAGTTCTTTGTTTCGCCGGGCTTCCTGGAAGAGAAGATGTGGATCTACCTGGCTACTGACCTAACGGAAACTCAACAACGACTCGAAGATGACGAAATTATCGAGGTGGTGCGAATCCCCTTTTCACAGGCCCTCACCATGATCACCACGGGAGAAATAGAGGATGCCAAAACAATCATCGGCGTCATGCTGGCGGCGCCTCGCGTGGGACCTTCGCTGTTGGAGGCTGCCTATCCGGCAGTTTAAAATCAAGTCGCGGATTGACCCCTTTAAAGCAACCCCCTACACTTTAGTCCGTGCCTATATCTAACGAACCCCGCACACTTCCGGCGTTGGAAGATCGAGATTCACTCTATCGAGAAGAACTTCAAAGCCCTCCGCATCATCATGTGATTGATCCGAATGATCCGGTTTGGGGCGTGGCCGGCGCTCTGCTGGTTTGGCTGGCAAGCATTGTAGTCCAGGCAATTATTCCGCTGCTTTTCATCATCCCCTTTGCTTTGCATCGCGGCCTTAATCCCGGTTCACCGGATTTTGCCAGGTCTGCATTGGAGCTGGCAGTCACGGACAAGACGGCAATTCTTCTTCAGATAGTTTCGATTTTGCCAACCCACATTTTGACGCTCGGGCTCGTTTGGGTTTTCGTAACGCGCTTTGGACGGCGACCTTTCTTGAGCAGTTTGGGTTGGCGGTCTAACGGTGCCGCAAAACTTTGGGAGACGGTGGGATTTGTCGGACTTGGCGTTGCGCTCTTTGTTATCGCTGCGCCACTAACAAAACTATTGGGGGCGGAGAAGCCCACGCAACTGGAGCAACTGATCAATAGTTCTTTTGCCGCCAGGTACGCCATTGCGGCGCTCGCCGTCTTCACGGCCCCTTTTGTCGAGGAATTTGTCTATCGGGGCGTGCTCTATTCAGCGCTACAACGCTTAATCGGCGTGAAAGCGGCGGTACTATTGGTTCTCGGCTTGTTCACGTTAATTCATGTCCCGCAGTATTGGCCCAATGTCGGCGTGATCTCCGCGGTCGCGCTGCTAAGTATCGTCTTAACGATTGTGCGCGCATACTCGGGAAGGCTACTCCCCTGCATCATCATCCACATGTCATTCAATGCTGTTCAGGCCCTGCTGCTGATAGTTGAGCCATTTTTCCAGCAGCCGGTGCCGCCAACTGCACCCGTCGTGCCTACGGCGTCAATGCTGTTGCCGTTGCTTCACTTCTTTTTCTGAGGAATATGGCCTGTGAAGTCGTTGTAGTCGGCGGAGGCATCGGCGGGTTAACTGTTACTGCCCTGCTCGCAAAACGCGGCGTCGACGTTTGTCTGCTGGAACGCGAACCGCAGGTGGGTGGTTGCGCCACGAACTTCGAAAAATTCGGTTACAGCTTCGAACCAGGCTATGGTCTTTTCACCGGTTGGAAACCTGATGAGATACACGCACTCTTGTTCGCGGAGCTGGGCATTGAAGCGCCTGAGACTCGGTTGTGCGTTCCGAGCTACCTGGTTCGCCTCCCTGATCAAGCTGAGCTGGCCCTGGTCAATGACAACGAGCGATTCGAAGAGAATCTCTGCAAGACCTTCCCTGAATGCGCCACCGGTGCCGTAGCGTTCTATCGTGGGATAGCGACGCTAGGCACCACCTTGCGCCGGGTCTTGCAAAGGTCGCCGGACTTGCTGTCAATGTCCAACTCGCGTCGCGCGCTTTCACTGGTGCCGGAAGGAAGAATTGCGGCAGCGATATTAAAGGCGAGTCAGCGTTCCACGGCCGATTATCTAGGGGAAGTTTCCCTGCGCTTTCGTCGATTTGTAGACGTGCAGTTGCAAACCCTGACACAGGCAAGCAGTCTCGAGGTTCCTTATCTTCACGCGGCGCTCGCGCTTAATGCACCTCGCGAAGGAATGTTTGCAATGCGCGGCGGCGCTGCTGAGCTCGCCAAACGCCTGGCGCAATCCATCTACGGTAACGGAGGCAGGATTCGGCTCGACACGCCCGTGCTGAGGCTTTCCTATAACTCAGAAGGTGACGCAAGTGGGGTCGATCTACTGAGTGGTGAAACTGTGACGGCCGCAAGAGCCGTGGTCAGCAATCTGACGGTTTGGGACACTTACGGAAAACTCGCCGGACTTAACCACACGCCGCTTGAAATTCGAAGACAGCTGAACAAACAGAAGGGCTGGGGTGCCTATCTGCTCCTTCTGGGAATGGAAGAGGATGCTTCTTTAGTTGCCGATCACATTTTGGCGTTAACCGACTGGCAGGACGGGCGACCATACGATTCAACGGCGGCTCAGTTGATGTTTGCTGCCGCGCCTTCCTGGGATCCCAGAGCGCCGGCGGGAAAACGTGCCGTTACCGTTCACGCCTTTACCGACGTCGACGACTGGTTCACCTTTCATAAGGATGAAACTGAACTCGAGGAAAAGGACCAGGAGATGTTGGAGCAATGTTGGCTGCGACTCCATGCCGCACTACCCGAACTGGGCGATTCAGTCGAAGTAATCGAGACTGCGAACCCGCGCACGTTTTATGAACAGACGCGGCGGAAACTTGGCATGGTCGGCAGCCTCCCTCCCACGCCCTTGAGCTTCTGGCTCGACGGGCCCGCCTACGCCACATCAATAAAGAACCTCTTCATCGTCGGTGACACGACCTATCCGTTTGGCATTGAAGGACTAACTCGGTCAGCGTTACTACTCGCCAATAAGCTTACCGCCTGAGGCGAAAAAACCGCTGGACAAGCATTATTGTCTGGTGTATACGTGCAACAGACAATATGTATATCACCATTGACGAAAGCGATAAACGTCCTCTTTATCAGCAGGTTGTCGACGAGATAAAGGCCTTAATAGCCGCGGGCGAACTGCCACAGGGATCGTCACTACCCCCGGTTCGGCAGGTGGCTGCAGATTTGGGCGTAAATCTCAATACGATCGCCTTCGCCTATAGGCAACTGCAAAAACAGGGGCTGGTCCGGGTGAGACACGGGGCCGGGGCTGTGGTTACTTCCCGGGTGCTGAGTGAAGCCACGGATGAGCAGCTTCGCAGTCAGTTAGGCACTGCGCTTACGCATCTGTGTCTGGCGGGTTTGAAGTTGTCGGAAGTGCGAGCGCTGGTGGACAGCGAGCTGAACCGTCTCTATAAAGAGGGTGATTAGCTTTCCTTTACAGGGTCAACCCTGAAAACCGACTATTCTTTGTTGGGCCGTCTCAGCGCGGGTCCATCGCCTGCGCTAGTGATGTCCGGCTTCCCGCGACTCGTCATAGGAGAATCGCTAATGCCAGGCCCTCTCGACGAAGAGCCGGCCGGAGATGAGCCGGAACCACTGGGAACCGAGGCTGGGTACCCAGGTATCGCGTATCCCCGGCTGTCATAGCCGGGAGCGAGAAACACTTGCCGGCAGCCTCCGCAACCCCAAAAGGAGCTCGAATAGCCACTACCGTAAGGCGAGTAATAGTCTGCGGAGTATGGGACGAAGGTGTAACAGCGCGCGCGCGGGCTGTAGAGCCAAAAGCCCGAACGCCCGAACGAGCTCAACAATGACCAGTCATTGCGAAAGCTTGAGGCAAAGCTGCCTAGCGTCCGGTCGGAGATTTGACTATTCGCCTTGGCAAGCGTTTGCGCGCGATCTTTGCTCCAGGCTTCCAGCGTGTCCTTATCTTTCTTGTCCGTTTTTTCCAGCTTGGCAACCGAAAAAGAAGTACTACTAAACACTACCTTGTTGCCACCCTTAACTTTCGTGTGCGAGCCCTCTAACATCACTCGCCCCTTGCGGACAATTAACTCGGTTGTATCGCCCGGCACCACGTTAACTCGGTAAAGACCGCGGCGAATGATGGACATGCGCATGTGTGGAGTTGTAATTCCAATGAACAACTCCTCGTCGTCCGCTCCGGTAACTTCGACTATGGCCGTTCCCCTGATCAGCCGCACCTCCAGATTCTCAAGGGAATTATCAGCCAGCTCAAACTCTGAGTTTTCGCCGACGCGCATGTAAGACCCGGGATTGAGCAGCATTTCCACGCGCCCGTCGAGCCCGGTCTTAACCACGTCCCCGGCCTCCAAATCTTCTTTAATTGTGAGTTGCTGCCATTCTGTGTTGCCGCGCGGATGCATCGACGCTCGCCCGGTCACGGCGTTAACCCCGCCGGCTCTAGCGGAGATCACAAACTTTTCACGGTTCTGTGCAAAGTTGTTTAGAGGAATTGCCAGAACGAGCGCCGCAACAAAAGCCGCTACTGGAAGAATGAGTTGAGCTTTTCTCATGGATTTTTCCTTTGCTTCGAACCGGTCTAGTTTTCACCGTGGCTGGGAGGATCTGATTATAGTCCTCTCACCCGCATTTACAAGTTTTTCAATTCTCCGGGGCGTGTAACGGCCCTAAATATTTAATTGGGCAGGCTTTTTGAGTAATACCCTTGTTTTGTTCTGGCTGCCACATCAGGTCGATCCTGGATTTGCACAGTCACCGAGCGCCACTTGCCATCGCGGAGGGTGTTGGAGGGTCGATATCCGATACTGTAGATATGTCCGAGGTCGCCAATCACCTGACGGTAAACATCATCCAGGTCCTTCAACTTATTTGCGCGGTAAAAGCGGCTGCCTGAAGCCGAAGCAAGTTGGGTCAATTGTTCACGCGCGAGCGCGAATGCCATTCGCGGCGTACGATGCCGTTTATATTCTTCCTCTTCAGTGTCGAGATAGATTGGAAAAACAATTGTCTCAGAGGCCCGCACTATCTGCAGTAACTGTTCAAAACTCGTCTGCGAACCTGGCCCAAACACCTCAGGCAGGGCATTATCGACACCGTCAGTCATGACTACAACCGCGGTGCGCCGCAGCGAATTTCCCGAGGCCCCGAGAATTGCGAGGACATATCGCAGTGAATCCCAAAACTTCGTCCCACCTTGCGGCTCTTCAATATCGTCAATCGACTTTTTCAGCAGACTACGATCTTGCGTCAGAGGACACACGACCTGAACCACATCGGTAAAGGCAACCACAGACACGCGATCCATTGGCCGCGTAGCGTCGACAAAGCGTTTGGCGGACTTTCGTATCAGACTCAGTTTATGATTACTGGACCCGGAGAGATCGAGCAGCAACACCAGATCAAAGGGAGCATCGGCAGCCGCAAAAAACTCTATGTCCTGTGCCCTGCCATCTTCGAAGACCAGAAAATCCTTTTGCTGTAAGCCATTCGAGGGATTCTGTGGATTTAGACTAACGACGCTGACTTTTAAATCCACCAAGTCCGAGTCGACGCGGACAGTGTCTACGGGTTCAGCGGATTGGCCCAGACAGACCACAGGTAGCAACAACCAGAAAACCAGAAACAGAGTTCTCATGCAAACTAGCTGCATAACGGCGGCGAATCTTTTTTAGTTGGCATAGTATCCGCGTTTGCCGCGCGGGATTGCCGATGGACGCGTGACCACGTTTAGTCGAATAGCTCGCCACTTACCGTCGCGCGTCTTGTCCGACGGGCGATAAGCCAGACTGTAGACGGTGCCGAGGTCCGCTACTACGCGTTCGTAAGCGCCGGCCAGATCTTCGAGCCGTTCCACTTCATAAAACACACCCCCGCCGGTATCCGCCATCTCCTTCATCCGATCGTAGCCGGCATCAAAAGCTTCCGGCTGCGTATCCAGGGGACTTAAGGCTTCATATTCGGTGTTCAACCACAGCGTGTATACAACGCCATCAAACTCTGCAACACGGTTGAGCAGGTCCTTGTAAGAAAGCTTTGACCCGTCGCCTTGTACGCCGGGAATGCTGCCATCAAGACCGTCACTCATGAGAATGATCGCCGTGCGGCGCGCGTTCCTGCCATCCCGCAGCGATCGACTAATGGCGACATCCATCGCATCGTACAGTTTGGTATCTCCGGCGGCGGTGTCCATCACGCTGATCCGCTGGTTCAAAACCTGGCGATCCAGAGTCAACGGGGAAACTACTGCAGCCTGGCCTGCGAAGGTAATGACGCCAATGCGATCTGAAGGACGGGCGGCGGTGACGAATCGTTGCGCTGCCGCGCGTATCAATTTCAGAACGTCACGAGTTGAGCCGGAAAGATCGATTACGAGTAACAGATCAAAAGGCGCAGCTGACGAATCAAACTGCAGAATCTTTTGCTCAGTGCCATTCTCAAAAAGCTTGAAATCCGACTGAGTGAGCCCGACGACGCCACGGTTGGTTTCCCTGTCGATAACGCTCATGTTCAGCGTTACGAGCTGAGAATCGACGCGAATGACATCGCCCTCACTTATCTCCTGAGCGTCCAGAGCAGGCGCTGGAATACCTGCGGCCTTCGCTGTGGAGCCGGGATCCAAAGGATCTGGCGCCTGCATATTATCCGCGGCAATGTTGTCGTTTGCGCGCAGTAACGACATGGTGATATTTCCCGTATCGGTATTAATTCTGACCGGGCGTGTTCCTGGGCCGAGTCGCGCCTGGAATACATGCTGGCCACCATCCGAGCTTTGTGGCAGTTCTGAGCGTACCTCGCCTTTGGCGGCCCCCGCCACGATGTCGACATCGTCCAGCCCAAAAAACCCTAAGTTAATGTTACCCGCGATTGACTTAATTGTTGTTGAGGAAGGAGTGCCGCGCACCGAAACGTTGCCGCTGGTTGTTGTGATTTCCAGGCGGGCACTCTGCGGAATCTTTACGTTGAGATCGATCGGCGTGTTGAGCGCGCCGGGGCGCCGTACCGCTCGAACCACAAAGCCATGGCTCCGGTTTTCAATCGTCACTGACGACGACCGGCGGTGACTGCCTGCTTCATTCGTAGTTACATACACATACTGTCGATCCCAGGTTTCGATGACCACGCTGCCCAGCTCGTTCTCAATTCGCAGCTGGCCACCTGCCGGGAACTCGATTTGTACCCCAGGGTAAGCATCACTTGTGCCCGTTTGCGCCAGGCAAGCAAATGTCATGACGGTGGGTAAAAAGAGAGCGACAAGGAAACACTTAAGCGAACGCAGGGACATTATGAAATTTCTTGGACAGAACTGAATCGTGGGGAGAAAAACGAAAAACTCTCGAATCCTGTTAAAACTTGCCGGGCTTTTAGCCTACGACTATCTTTCCATCATATCAAGCATCGAGTCGTCTGCTTTCGCTGGAGCGTTTGCCACCGGCGCACCTCCAAGGTCGCCCAAACGCAAGAGAAGATTTCCAGCGTTGGTGGCATAGGGCATGGCTGCCTCCTGCGTCAACACGCCCTTGCGTACCATCTCCTCGATGACGCTGTCGAAGGTTTGCATCCCGTCCTGATCTCCCTGCTCCATCGCATCATTCAGCGATTTGCCCTCTGATTCGCCCCTTTCGATGTATTCGCGGGTGCGCATGGTCGACTTCAGAATTTCAATCGCCGCCACCCGTCCCTTGCCGTCGGGGCGCGGGATTAGACGTTGAGACACGATATAGCGAAACGATTGGGCGATTCGAGTCCGAATCACTCGCTCTTCATTCTTCGGAAAGACTCCGATAATGCGGTCGATCGTTTTGGAAGCATCGATTGTATGTAATGTCGACAACACCAGGTGGCCTGTTTCGGCGGCCTCCAAAGCCACTTCGATTGTTTCCCGATCGCGCATTTCGCCCAGCAAAATAACTTTGGGGGCCTGCCGTAAGGCCGCGCGCAAGGCAATGGCAAAACTTGGAGTGTCTGAATGAAGCTCTCGCTGGTGAATGGTGGAATTCTTATGGTTATGAAGAAACTCGATGGGATCCTCGATGGTCACGATGTGGTAATAGTGCTTCTCGTTAATAAGGTCGATTATGGCTGCAAGGGTCGAACTCTTGCCGCTGCCGGTCGGTCCCGTTACCAGCACAATCCCGTTTTTTATGTCGACAATCTCTTTCAACTGCGGCGGCAAATTAAAGTCGTCAAAGTTAGGCGGGCTCGTGGGAATGACACGCATCACGATGGCATAAGTTCCGCGCTGCTTGAAAATGTTCACGCGAAAGCGCGCTTCGCCGGGGGCGCTAAACGAAATGTCCGCGGAGCCGCTCTTTTCGAGACTGTCTGTCGCGCTGGCGTGATTGCCGATAATCACTTTGGCCATGCCGGCTGTGTGGGCTGGTGTCAGCTTTTCAAGGCCCGGAAAGGGCACCGGTTGCAGTTTCCCGGCCAATTCTATTTGTGGCGGACGCCCGGGCGAAAAAATCAGGTCGCTTACTTTGTCCGAGGTTTTCAGCATTTGCCGCAGAATGGCGACAAAATTTAGCGGCGGAGGCGGGCTGGGCGGCGTATCGCTTGTGATTGGGTTGCTCATTTCTATTGGGAACTTTTTCCTTGTTTTTTACGTCGAAAAGTCTGCGAAACAAAAATAGTATTTGGCGAACGAACGCCAAAAGCGTAGCGTACATCAAAGGTTCGCTAGTGAAAGTCTATGGCTTTCGATTCGAGCTTGCGAGGGAGGCGCTGAATGGCAACCTACAGGGACCCTGTTAGCTGCTTTGCACCAATGGAAGTGCTGGAGCGCCTGCTTGAAATTCGCGCTGAAGCGGGCTTCGCTCCCGTCGTCTATCTCCTTTCACCCGATGATCTGGCAGACTATCTTGACGCGTTTGGATTTGACGTTTACGCATTTTCAGAAAATGAGACCCGGTTCCACTTCGGAGACTATCGCGCGCCACTGGCGCCGGGTGGCGACCACGCCCATTGTTCCTTAACTGCTCATTAGGGTGACGACGGCTTAGTAAGGGCGCAACTTTCCTGTGCAACGCGCCGCGCCCGCTGATGATCTACTAAAGCGCTTTGATCACAAAGAACGTAACGTCATCGGTAGCACCGAGACCCTCCGTCCATTCAATCACTTCGGTGTGCAATGCAGTGATTAGCTCGCGCGCGCTAAGGTGGCGATAGGTTGTCACTGCGCTCGCCAGCCGATCCCGGCCAAACTCCTCGCCTTTCATGTTCTGCGCTTCGGTAACGCCATCCGTATAAAGCACCAGCACATCACCCGGCTCAGTCGTCAGATAGTAATCATGATAGCGAGTGTCCCTGAACATTCCGAGCGGTACACTACCCCGATCCATAAAGCTGAAATCTCCATTTTGTTTCAGCAGAATTGGGGGATTATGGCCGGCATTGGTATAAGTAAGAGTTTGGTTGGTGACGTCGAGAATTGCATAGAACGCCGTTACAAACTGATTTCGCTCGATCGATTCCCAAAGCAGATAGTTCACTTTGGCCATCGAGATGTGGGGCGAATAGCCGATATGTGTAGCGGCGCGCAGGCTGGCGCGCAGAAACGCCATCAATAAAGCGGCCGGCACTCCCTTGCCTGATACATCTGCGATCACTAACCCGATTTGATCGTCGTAGATTTTCACCCAATCATAGTAGTCACCCGACACTTCCTCAGTCGGGAAGTTGTAAGCGCTGATGTCATACCCTTCGAGTTGCGGATCTTTGGGCGGCAACAGTTCCAACTGCACCTGGCGCGCGACTTCAAGCTGACCTTCAAGACGCTTCTTCTCTATGAGCTGCTCGTGCAGCATCACCTTCTCAATGATGATCGCAACCTGGGATGCCAGCAGCATCAGAACTTGAAGATCATCATCGGAGTAAGCGTTCAGCTCGTCACTTTCGAGATCAAAGACGCCGATGACTTCCGTGTTTGAAATTATGGGCGCGACCATCTCAGAGCGGGTCTGGCTGCGTGCATTGATGTAATTTGCATTCTGCCGCACGTCGGAAGAAATGATTGACTCGCCGGTCAGGGCCACTTGTCCGATCAGGCCCTCACCCAGTTTGAGGTGGAGATTTGTGAGCTCCTGGATGTCATAACCCCTGACAGCCTCGGCCTGAAATACACAAGGTTCCTCAGTTGCTTCCGCCCCGGCACCGTCAACGCACTTCACCACAAAGATGCCGGCCGCATCGTAAGGGATCAGGGAATCAAGGGTATCCATTACAAGATTGAGAACTTCCTGCAGATCCAGCGAACGGCTGATCTTCTTAGTGATGTCGAGCAACATCCGGAGCTTGTCTGTAGTAGTCAAACCCAGCAAAGGCAGCTCTTTAATCTGTTCACTCATATTGAAACACCGCCGTTACGCGCGTTGCGGACCGTCTCGGAAGCAAAATGTTATTATAAGGGGTAAGCCTGAAAGCATGAAGTATTCTGATGTCGCGGTAGTGCCATGACTTGCCGTTTTCCTGGGTTCTCCGTTGCTCCGTGCCTGCGAGGTGTGTTTTTGCTTAACGTTTACTCACCACCGAGTCACACAGCATTCAGAGACGGCACTGAGAAACTGAAATCAGGACGCCACCAGCGTTGCTAAAGCTGGTATGCGGCTTACACAAATTTGCGCGCAACTAATAGTTTGCCGGTTGAGCTGGTTAGGCCTCGCGATATGTTCTCCACAGCCGGGTCACTTTTAGACGGTACTCAACAAGCTCGCGACTAACACGAAAATGCTTTGCAATCTGCTGCGAAGTTTTACCTTCGAGAACCAGCACTCTTAAGGCAGAGAACGGAACAAGAGCAGCAGCACCGGTGGCGTATGCCGCTTCTTCATCAGCCTTTCTATACTCGCGCGACACGGTCTGACCATGGACGGTCTCAGCAACTACCTTCAAGCGGCTTGGCCTGTGTCCCAGAAAAACGTGGGATACTTCCTCCATTAAAGTGGCGTTTGTTCTCATGCGGCCGTGCGTAGGATTGAGTATCACAATCCTGCGGCCGTCAGGCAGCGGAACAGAACATGCACCTCCCGACCACCGTTCGGAAGCGGCACCCAGCAGATGTTCGCGCACCTCAGCGGCCAGCCCCTGGATTTGATCAAACTCAACCACCAGCAGGTTTGCGAACCTTGCCAAACGAAATGGATCCAGGGGCACGTCGCGTCGCAGACGCGCGAAATCGCGGAACCCTAACGCATAAATTTCAAAGCGCCGCCACTTTTCACCTGGCGGTAATTCAAATTCCGTCATGCTTCGGATTATAACGGCAGACAAGTCGAGAGGATCAGCGGCGCTTGCGCGCCGGACTGCCCGGTTCGTTTCGACTGAATTGTGAGTAGGCGACGCGAAACAATTGCGACAGAGCATCGGCTGTTTCAGGCGACAGATTACGGTCTGCCCGCAGGTGGGCTTCCACTATCTCAGGTGTTGATTCGTGCGGATAATACACAACCGCCTTGGCTTCATTGGGGTCTTCGCGACCGCGTTGGAGAATGCGTTCAAGCGGCATGTCGAGCCAGGTAGTCAAACGGGCGATATTATCCGCATCGGGCTTTCCGGTTCCGTTTTCAATTCGCGAAAGCGTGGAAGCGGAAACCTTCGTCTGATCGGCAACATCCCGCAGACTAAGTCCCAGATCCTCACGCCGGCGGCGGATTGCTCGTCCAAGTTCTTCAGTATTGATTAAAGACTTTGCTGCGCGGGCCATTGGCTTCTCCTCGATTCCGTGGTGACGATACCACAGCACGGTTTTAGACGCAAGACTCTGTTTTACACCTGAAACAGCGAGTGGGCAGCCCAAGGCCCGCAAAGTTAACCGCAAACAAAGGGTGACTTCCGACTGTTAGGGTTGGTGATGGCTAATTGCCGACATTGCCAAATCGCGGGCGCGTGGCAGTACATCGACAGCGCGCGCTACCTGCTGATCGTCAGTTGTGATAACCACCCGATCCGCCATTACGCGACCATATGCGGCAGTGACAATGTTGAAGCGCAACTGAAGCTCAATGAAGGAGCGGTTGTGATCGATGATGGGCGACAGCGCTTTATAGCTCGAGTCTGCCGCCACAAAATCCTTGAAGGCCTTGAACGCTGAATCCGAGACGGCAAGATCGCTCGGCTGTAGTTCGTGATTGAAATCGATGCCGCCGCGCACGTTGTAACCTGTGATCCCGGCAATTCGGTTATTAACCAATTCGCGCGTAAACGCAAACAGCGGGCTCAATAACCGGCGCTGGGCCGCAGTAATTGTCCGGGCTTTGACGCTCTCGTCGGGAGCAATGCCGCCGCCTCCGTAGACGGGTCGGCCCAGGTCCGTTTTCTTTTCCGGCCCCGAAGGTTTGGTGTCATCTGGTTTTTCGTCGAGGCGCCTCGAACCGCCGTGCGTATAGTAGTCGTAAAAGCTGTTGTCCGAATAGTCGCGCTGAATGAGACGGCCGGACGGCGTATAGTATTTAGCTGAAGTCAAAGTCAGACCGGCGCCGTAGTCCAGCGGAATAATGCTCTGCACGAGGCCTTTGCCAAAACTGGTTTGGCCAACAATTAACGCGCGATCGTGGTCCTGCATTGCACCGGCAACAATCTCTGACGCGGAAGCGGTGTTCTCGTTCACCAGGATCACGAGTGGGATCGGATCTGCAGATTTATTTTTTGACTCGTAGGTGTTATCGCGCAGTCCGTTGCGGCCTTTCTGTGTGAGAATCAGCTGGCCGTAGGGTAGAAACACTTCCGCTACGTGAATCGCCTGATCAAGAAACCCGCCCGGATTATTTCGCAAGTCCAGCACCAGCGAATTTGCCCCCTTCGCGTGAAGACCTTGCAACGCTTCGAGCAGCTCTTCGGTCGTTGAATAGTTGAACCCGCGGGTCATATCCACATAACCCACGCCGGGTTTGAGCATGTAGGCATCGGGAATTGAAGGCTGGGGCACTACATCGCGCGTTATCTCAACTGTCTGAATGCGCTTGTCAGCGGCGCGTTCGACTGTAATCTTGACGGCCGAGCCGCGCGGTCCACGAATCTTGTCGCGCACCTCCAAAGAGGTTTTTCCGGAGGTCTTCCAACCGTCTACTGCAACTATGCGGTCGCCGAAGCGTAGGCCGGCGCGCGCCGCCGGTGAGTTTTGAAACGTCGCCGTAATGAATGTGTCGGCCAGATCTCCCAAAATGTAGTTCTGAATCGAAGCGCCGATACCAAAGTACTCCGAACGCTGATCTGTTTTCAGCTCTTCATACTCCTCTCGATCGTAATAGTTTGAATGCGGATCGAGCGACCGCAACATGCCAATGATCGACGATTTGACTACGGCGTTATAGTCGAGCTTATTCCCCTCAACGTAGTTTTCCTGAATCATCCGCACCGCCTCGTCAAAATCCTTCTCGATAACGGGAATAGCCGATGAAGTTGTGCGCGTGGTGCGCCGGCCAGGGGCACTCGAAGTTGTGGGGATTCTGCCGGCGGCCGAATTGCCGCTGGTTGCCGGCGGCCTTTGCTGCCCAAAAACGAAGGGATTAATAGTTAAGGTGAGCGAGATCAGCGCTACCAGCGAAAGCGGAAATATCTTTTTCACTGCAAACCCTCTGAAGAATAAAAGACTAAAGATGTTGACCTTCAGCTGCCGGCAGTACCCGAAGGCATCAGCCGCCGCCTGCGATTTTCTTGTCGAACTAAATACTAGCTAAAGCGATACAAGTGAGCAAGGTGATCTGATGTTTCAGGCGGAGAACGCAGAGTTGACGCAAAGAGTAAAGTCAAACTAAGCCACCTTTCCGGGACGTTCGCTTGACGGTTCTTCAAGCCCATCCGTAGAATGAACTTAACCAAGATTCAAAACGTACATAGAGTCGAGTACAGATCCTGGAGTTGAGGAGTTGGCTATGAGCAATGCATATCAAAACAGCCCTTATCAAAAGGAAACTGCAGGCGCGACTGAAACCGTCGACGACTTGATGCTCAGGAATGACGAAGGTGAAGGCGAGTCGGAAGAGCGGACTCGCACTGCCTCGTCAGTCAGAGACATCGCGTCGCGGATTCCCGAATCGCTAAGCGCTATTGGACGCGACATCAGTCGCACAATTGAACGCGCGATGGCCGCTAAGGACGACTACGTTGTCGCGGTAAAGATTTCACCGGGCGCACAGGAAAAGGTGGACCAATTAGTAGCGGCGGGAATCTTTAAGAATCGCGCGGAAGCCGCCGGGTTTCTAGTTGACGAAGGAATTAAGACGCAGGCTGCGCTTTTCGAACGAGTGCAGCAGAAGCTCGCCGAGATTGAGCGCCTGCGTGCCGAGTTGAGAGGCATGGTCAACGAACGACCAGTCTAAGCGCGCCGTACTTCCCCCGGTTATCCCCAAACTTGAAGTGCTACTCCCACCGGGGGATACGCACGTCCGAAAGAAGTTCTCACGAATCGAGACAAAAGTGGCCGAAAGATTAAAGCTTTCTCCAACCCAAATCCAACAATTCACTCTTGAAAATGGCCTCCGCGTCATCTTATGCGAAGACTCGGCGGTGCCCGTTGTGTCCGTTGCCCTTTATTACGACGTGGGTTCTCGCAATGAAAAGTTTGGGCGGACAGGCTTCGCGCACCTTTTCGAACACATGATGTTTCAGGGTTCGGAAAACGTTCCCAAGGCAGCACATTTCCAATATATCTTCAACGCCGGCGGCACGATGAACGGCACGACTTCTACAGAGCGCACAAACTACTACGAGACTCTGCCCGCAAGTCATCTTCCCCTCGCGCTTTGGCTGGAGAGCGATCGCATGCGGTCGCTAAGGGTTACGCAGGAAAATCTGGATAACCAGCGGAATGCCGTTCAGGAAGAGAAGCGATTGCGCTACGACAATCAGCCTTACGTCAACGCGTTCCTGCGCATCAATGAGTTGATTTTCAGGAACCCCGCGAATGCACATTCGACAATCGGTTCGATGGAAGATCTCGACGCCGCAACGATTGAAGACGTGCAGGAATTTTTCCGGATTTATTACGCCCCTAATAACGCGGTCCTGACAATTGTCGGCGATTTCGAAACCGCGGAAGCGATGACCCTGGTGCGAAAGTACTTTGAAGGAATTCCCAACCAGCCGCCGCCGCCCGCCGTTGATGTAACTGAGCCTGAAGATGTGGCCCAAACCCACGAAGTGTTTGACGACAAACTTGCGCCGGCGCCCGCCTTTGTACTTGGCTGGAAAATTCCGCCTCGCCGAACTCCCGATTTCTATGCGCTGTCGCTCGCTGCGGATCTCATTTTCGAGGGCGATAGCTCCCGGCTTTATCAAAAGTTGGTGAAGGGTGATGAATCAGTTGTCTCCATTCAGGGCGGCATAGACGAGAGACGTGGACCTTCAGCTCTTTACATATTTGCCCTGCCGAAACCTGGTGAGGAAGTTGCCGCCATCAGGAATCAAATCTTCGACGAGATTCGCTCGCTGCGAACGTCGGGACCATCTGCCGCTGAGATGGAGAAACTGCAAAACTCGCTGTGCAATGATGTAGTGCGTGGCCGACAGTCAACGATGTACCGGGCGCAACGGCTGGCCGAATATGCGCTCTATGACGGCGATCCCAGGCTATTTGATTCTGAGCTCGAGCAATATCTGGCGATTACTCCGGAGCAAATCAGAAGCGCAGTCGAGCGCTTTCTGGATGTTGAGAATCGCGTGGTCCTCGATATCGTGCCGGGTACCGTTGAGGAAGAACTTGACACGGAAGAGGTCGAACTTCCCGCGGGTGCGTCACCGCAGCCACCGGGAGAACCTAAACAACCTTCGGCGCCTCCTCCGCAGGTTCCCTCTGTGCCACCGGTAGAGGAGCCTGCAGGCGCAGTTGTGGTTGGTACAGCTAGCGGCAATCCGGAACAATCTCAGCAGCCTACGGATCCGCCGCAGCAAGCTGAACGGGGCTCAGGACCTTTGCATACTTAAACGATGAATGTACAAACAGACTTTCTAACGCAGCCGCCGCCACCGCTACCCGCACGTCCCCTGAAATTGCCGACTGCCTTTGAGACCGTTTTGACAAACGGCCTTGCGGTGGTCGTGGTGGAGGACCCGCGGCTGCCACTCGTCAGTTATCGTTTGGCGCTGCGCATGGGCGACGCCCACGATCCTTCCGATCTGCCTGGTCTGATGGATATGTTGACCGGTCTTTTGAGCGAAGGAACTGAGTCGCGTACCAGCCGGGAGATTGCTGACGAGGTTGCGCGTTTGGGCGCCACGCTTCAGGCGGGCGCCAACTCTGACTACACGACCGTCGCCGCTTCGGCACTTGCCAACTTTGGCGACGAAATCCTCGAGTTGCTCGCTGACGTAGCTCTTCGGCCTGTCTTTCCAGCCAACGAAGTGGAGCTGGCTAAACAGAATACGAAAGAAAGTCTGAAGCAGCAGCGTGCCCAGCCTTCATTTCTGGCAAGCGAGATGGTTGCGCGGGTTATGTTCGGTGAACATCCCTATCACGTTACGGCGCCCACTCCTGAGTCTGTCGACGCCACCACGCGCGAGCGGCTGGTAGAATTTCATCGCGCAACTTTTGTGGCCAACAACGCAGTGCTT
>DATGYM010000350.1:0-2391 GCA_035297925.1 Pyrinomonadaceae bacterium
CTGCCATGAGATTGGACTGTACGAGGCTTCCGTTTCAAAATGTTGGCAGGGGCAAAAAGTGAATGGCGGACACTTCTAAACCACGTAGGTTTTTCAAGGCATCTCTCCGCAAAAAGCAACTCGCAACTAATTCACTTTTGCGAGCGTTCACAGACACAAGACGGACAGCGCCGCCGCGTAGACATCGCCGGGTGCAACGCTTTGACGTCATCACCAAGACGGTGCCTACGTGTTTGACTTGCAAACCCTGCTACGGATGCCTACGCAACCGGCGCCAGAGTCTGACGAGCAAAATTATCATTAGTGTAATGAGGGCCACGGGCGTACCTCCTTTCGACCGCTGTTACTGATCCCGCACCGGGCGTGCCCTTTCGGCATCTCCCAGGTGGGAGGGCTTGACCTGACCCGTGGCTTTGCGTCCCAGAGTCGCACTTGTTTGCCGTTATGGGAGAATGTTTCGAAAGAAATTTCCGGGAACCGCGATAGCGCAAGTTCAATTCGACTAAGTGGCGCTCACCCGCATCTCTGGTGGGAAATACCGAAGCAGGAAATTGCCCGTCTGATTGCAATGGAAAAGTTGACTAACCGGGAGCCACCGCGATATAGCAGCGGCAATGGCCCGGTACATCCCCAGAAAGTGCCCTAAGTGCCGCGACTATTTCGCGGTCGCCATAAGCCAGCAAGTGACCTTGCAAAAAGGGAGGGCACTGCGTCAGAAAAGAAGGTTGGCATGAAAACTCAATTTCCCCTCATTCCCCGGCTAGTGATCTTCGTCTCGATTGCATGCACGTCGGATCTCGCCACTACTGTAAACGCCCAAAGCGTTTCATTTTATCAGGGGAAAAATATACGAATCATCACTTCCGACAGCTCAGGCGGGGGATACGATCGCTGGTCGCGCCTTTTTGCAAGTCATATGCGGAAATATATCGCGGGGAATCCGGCAATTATCGTCCAGAGCATGCCCGGAGCAGGCGGGAGAGTGGCCGCTAATTATGTCTATGGCGTTGCGAAACCGGACGGGTTAACCCTTCTTATGGCCAGTAGATATCTGGCGATGGATCAGCTCGTAGGCTCAAAAGACATTGGTTATGATGTGCGCAAATTCAATTGGATCGGGTCGCCGAGCAAGGAATCGCTGGTATTGATCATGCGTGCCGACGCTCCTTACAAGTCTATGGAGGATATAATCAAAGCCAAGGAACCACCTAAATGCGGAGACGTCGGAACATCCAGTTCTGGATATCAGCTGGCTAAGCTTTTGGAAGAGACGGTAGGGGCCAGGATTAACGTGGTTTTAGGCTATGCAGATATAGGGTTGGTCGACTTGGCGGTTGAGAGGGGTGAGATTGTCTGCCGAGGCCAGCCGGTCCAGAGCCACTTTACCCGAGAACCGCATATGTCCTGGGACAAGAGAAACTTCGATCGGCACATCGTTCAAACCGGACGCACACGGGACACGCGAATGGCTGAAGTTCCTACGATTTATGAACTCATGGACCAATATAAGACGCCGGACGTGAGTCGACGTGTGGCCCAGGTCATACTATCGGGGCCTGAATTTGGTTACCCGATGGTAGCTGCACCGGCCATTCCGGGAGAGCAGTTGAAGATACTGCGCGCAGCTTATTCCAGTGTATTGAAGGACGTCGACTTTCTTGTCGAGATCAAAAAACTGCGGCTGGAATTGAACCCGTCTACCGCGGAAGAGTTGCAGAATTCCGCAGCGGAGGTCGTTGGACAGCCCACAGAGGTAGTTGAGCGAGTAAGAAAGCTGTTAAATGACTAAGGCCAGCGGTTTTTTTAGTCGTCCTGATAATGCGAGATTGTATCTGGGTCGGTCGCTGTCGAATGAGTAGAGTGCTTCAGCAAAAATTTTTTACCGATAGCGTGAGGATCATATCGGTGAAGTTAACAGTCACATGGGTCAAAATAAAATTTCCATCTGATGCCCTGAGTTGACCCAGCCCGCACGACGGCAGCTTATTTCCAACCAAGGTGACAGATGGTGACGCTGTTTTTGATAACTTCTCCATAAATCATTCTCATAAGGGACTTTCTAAAATCAGTGTCACCGAGTGTCACCTGTTACCTGGAATACACCCATACCCACACGCGACGAACTCGACTTCAAAAAGCGTGGCGCGTACATTCGATACGGTCGACTCAGGATCATAAGACGTTTAATGGATGAAAACGACGGGGCGTTTCGATACGCGACACCTTACTCTCTATGCGCGGATCAAAGGACATCCCCACCCCCATCGACCGTCCCGTTCCCCCCGTATTCTGGCAAGGATCGCCGCCGGCAGGCTCCAGTACTGAGGGGTTCCTGAGCGCCAAAGCGGCCTGTTGCTGTAATAAATCCGTGGTAAGCGAACAGCCTACGTG
>DATGYM010000351.1:0-42092 GCA_035297925.1 Pyrinomonadaceae bacterium
CACTACCGCTATCGCAGGGATCCGTCTATAAACTATCGCTGCGCAACGACAACCAAAACTACCAAATCGAAGTTCGCGTCACCGGGCAAGAGGTGATCAAGACCAATGTCGGGTCATTCAACACAGTAGTTTCACTGGTACGCCTGCGGAGCGAGTCACAGGGAGATTATTTCCTGAAGGCGTACTTCAGCGATGATCAGCGACACGTACCCGTTCTGATAGTCTCGCGTATCTCGGGAGGCGAGATTCGGGCTGAACTGGCATCCTCCGGTTTCGTGGCCACACCAGTGGCTCCCCCGATCCAGAGCGCGACGCCATCGCCTGCAATCCCCACAACACCCCCTAACATCATTTCCTCCAAACCGGTAACCGATAACGGCGAGGCGGTGGATCTGCCATTCAAGGTGGGCGAACAGTTGAACTACCAGGTGTTTTTGCCAAACGTCCAGGCGCCGGCCGGACTGGCTACCTTTCAAGTTCGCGCTCGCTCAAAGTATTTCGATAATGATGGATTTCTTTTTACCTTGAACGCGCAGACCACAACTGCGCTACAAAAGTTGTTTGTGGCGAACGATGTAATAACATCCTATGTGGATCCCAAGACCCTGCTTCCCTTTCATACTGAATTCGTTTTCAACGAAGGCAGGCGGCGCTTTGCGAGCAAGCTGGCGATCAACCAGGACTACGGCACGGCTACTACTGAGCAGGGAGAGCGAATAGAAATCCCCATCGGCACGCACGATTATTTGTCTTACTTTTACGCGGTTCGTACTTTTAATCTGTCAGTTTCCAAACGGAACGCGATTTCAATCCTCGTTAACAACAAACCAAAGACCTTGTTCGTGACGGCCATGAAACGAGAAAATGTGCAAATCGGCTCGCAAACAATTCCCGCGATTTTGATTTCGCTCACGACCGATGACGCCGAGGGAGACAAATACCAACTGCGCGCCTGGATCAGCGATGACAAGCGGCGGCTGCCTTTGCGTCTTACGGCAGTAACACTGCTTGGCGCAATCCGCGCCGATCTGGCGATAATCCCTGTGACATCGCAATAGACGCTTCGCTTTCTGCTTTCGAGTCCGCGCTAAATTGAAATTGAAAACTGTTTTCAATTAGTCTATACTCGCGGCTGCGGTGGAGGAAGGTCATCATTCCCGCCCCGCCAGTACATTATTTAACCCAGGAACGCACTTAATGCTTAATTCATTCATAATCGTTTTTCGCGAGGGATTTGAATCCTTCCTTTTGGTGGCAGTGATTGTTTCCTTCCTGCGAAAGTCGGGGCAGAGGTGGCTCACGCCGGCCGTCTACACAGCGATCATTTTTGCTCTCTCCGCAAGCGCCGCACTGGGTTATCTGCTGCGTCAGGGAGTTGATGATCTGACTTTGCAAAGAGTGTTCGGTGTGACCGCGGGTGGATACGTTAGTCAGTTTCTGGGTAACGAATCCTTGCGAGAAGGGATACTCGGCATCGTTGCCATAGTCATGGTCGGCAGCCTTGTCATCTACATGTGGCGCACGGGACCAAAGGTGCAGCAGCGCATGCGCGAACGTCTCGGTGCAATGTCCTCGCGCTCCTCAAGGGTAGCGGCCGTGACTGGCATCTTCCTGTTCACGTTCTTAATGATTACACGAGAAGGAATGGAAACGGCGCTCATGCTTTTGCAGGTTCATGGTTCTGAGATGCTCAGTGGAGCACTCCTTGGACTTTGCGCAGCGGCTGGATTCGCGTGGAGCTGGGCCAGATTCGGACATCTCATTAACGTCAAACGGTTCTTCCAGGTCACTGGAATCTTTCTGTTGCTTTTTATGGTTCAGGTCGGCATTTATTCGTTCCACGAGTTCTCGGAAGCAGGACTGCTGCCAAACAGCGATGCGCTTCATGCCGCTACTGAAAAATTCTCGCCGGATGGCCTGTATGGCAAATGGTTTTCAGTAGTTATGATTTCGGTCTGCGGCTTATGGTTAGCAACTGGATGGCTGATTGATCGGTTGCGGCACAGCGGCACGCCCGGCCCTCTCGCTGAAGCACGACATTAGGATTGAAACGCTTCGTGAAAAAAAGGCTCGTCGCCGACGAGCCTTTTTGTTTGGCCTGAATACCGCAAAACCGGCTAGCCCTGTTCGCTTTGCTGAAACTGCTGCGCCAGCTCCCGCTTCAGTAATTTCCCAGTTGGGCCTTTTGGAATTTCAGCAACAATCCGTACTGACTTGGGGCACTTGTAATCGGCCAGACGCGCACGGCAAAAGGCAATAATCTCTTCCGCAGTCGCTTCCCTTCCCTCTTTCAGCACCACAAAAGCAGCTACGTCTTCGCCGTAAAGCTGATCGGGCACGCCTATAGTCGCTGCCGCCGCAACCGCCGGATGTTGATACAGCACTTCGTCAATCTCACGAGGATAAATATTTTCTCCGCCACGAATAATCATGTCGCTCTTGCGGTCGACGATATAAAAGAATCCATCGGCATCGCGATAGCCCACATCGCCGGTGTGAAACCAGCCATTACGGAATGCTGTCGCTGTTGCTTCCGGATTGCGGTAATAGCCTTTTAGAATGTTCTCTCCCCGCAAAACTATCTCGCCGAGTTCGCCATTGGCCACTTCGTTATTATCATCATCCACCACACGCATCTCGTTTCCGATTGGCATACCGCAGGAGCCCGGCCGGCGTCGTTCGTCCGGAGGATTGAAAGTTGAGCGGCAGGTTGACTCCGATAATCCATAGCCCTCGATCACCAGACAGTTGAAGGTTTCTTCAAAACGTCGCAGCACCTCCGCGGGCACGGGCGCCGAGCCGCACATCGCAAAGCGGAGCTGGTCAGTTTTAAGTCCCTGGGGAACGCCATCGGGATGGGTAGTCAATAACATCGACAGCATTGTCGCTACCGAGCCGAAAGAAGTGATTTGATAATCGGAAATGATTTGCCAAAATCGCGATGCGGAAAATTTCGGACTAATTACTGTAGAACCGCCCGCATACAGCGCTGACATTGTAGTAACCGATACGGCGTTCATATGAAACAAAGGCATCACCGAGAGCAGTCGATCATTCTCTGTGAATCCCAGCCAGCGACTGATCTGTCTGGCGTTAGCGATTAGATTTCCATGGGTCAGAAGGCATCCCTTCGGGTTTCCGGTCGTACCAGAAGTGTAGATGATAATCGCCTCTGTATCCCTGTTGATATCAGACGAGACCGTACTTGTGCTGCCGCCGGTTTCAGCAACAAAGTCACTGGTGGCGAGGGCTTCGTCGGCAAAGTTGATCACCTGTCTCAATCCCGGCAATTCGTTCTTAATACTGTCTATCGTCGGCTGAAACTCAGGATGGACTAATAGTGTTCTGGTTTCTGAGTCAGAAATTACAAATGAAATTTCCTTGGCTTTGAGCAACGAATTCACCGGGCCGGCGGTTGCTCCGAGTTTCCAACAGGCAAAATAGGCGATGATGTATTCGGCGCTGTTTGGCAGCAGCAGACTGACTACGTCGCCGCGAGCTACGCCATGGGCTTGCAACAGCCGCACGGTCCTGTTCACCGCCTCGTCAAATTGCGCAAACGTGAAACGTCTTCCGTCTGCTTCGCTGAAGAGAAAGACTTTGTCCGGCGCAACTGCAACCCTACGCTCGAGCAAGTCACGCAAATTCTCAGGCTCATTGGACGGTTTCGGCGAGCTCGTGTTGGTGTCAGTCACGCTTTGCATATCGATTCGATCGTTGTAGTTCGATGGTTGGTCGTTTTAGCCCACTAACCCGGTTGTAATTCAAGACGTTTGGGATGATATATTAAGCACCGTCCATTTCTACAATCCGGTTTGAGCCACTCTTTCTCGCTTCTATGACTAACTATCGAAATTTCATCAACGGCGAATGGAGCGAATCAGCTTCCACCAGGATCGCCAAAAACATCAATCCCGCAAACATCGATGACGTAATCGGCACGGTCAAACAGGCTACGCGCGAAGAAGCACGCGCGGCGGTCGAAGCTGCCAGCAACGCGTTTCGTGACTGGCGCGCTACTCCGGCCCCTACCCGCGGAAAGATTGTGGCGCGCGCGGCTCGTCTGCTCGAGGAATTCAAGGAAGAGTTGGCCCAAATTCTCACCCGAGAAGAAGGAAAGACGTTGGCAGAGTCGCGCGGCGAGTTGCAGCGCTCGATCAATGTTGCCGAGTTTTGCGCCGGCGAATCCCGTCGCATGAACGGTGAAACGATTCAGTCTGAGCTGCCCTCAAATTTCGCCTACACGATCAGACAACCACTCGGTGTTGTTGCGTGTGTAACTCCCTGGAATTTTCCCGTGGCAATTCCCGTGTGGAAGATTGCGCCCGCACTCGTCGCGGGAAATACGGTAGTCTTCAAACCTGCTACGCTGACGCCCGCAACTGCGGTGCGCATCGTGGAGTTGTTTGTCGAAGCTGGCATCCCCTCGGGTGTTTTGAATCTGATTCTGGGATCGGGCTCGGAAGCAGGCAACGAGATCATCAATCATCAGGCGGTGAAGGCAGTTTCCTTTACCGGTTCGAATGAGGTCGGCATTCGCCTTTATGAAGAGGTTTCACGACGCGGCGCCAAGGTGCAATGCGAAATGGGTGGCAAGAATCCGGTGATAATTCTGGAAGATGCTGATCTCGACCTCGCCGTTGAGTCGACAGCGCAGGGCGCGTTTGGGTCGTCAGGACAACGCTGCACAGCCACCAGTCGCGCAGTGGTCGTTAACGACGTAGCCGACGAGTTTGTCGATCGCATCAGCAAACGAGCCGGCTCGATGCGCATCGGCGACGGCACGGATCCGGCAACGGAGATGGGACCGAGCGTGGATGAAAATCAGTTTAAGACGGTTCTCAAATACATCGATATCGGACGCGAAGACGGCGCCACGCTTATTTGCGGTGGCTCACGCGCCAGCGGCAATGGCCTCGATAAAGGATTTTTTGTACAGCCGACAGTGTTCGACCATGTTACGCCAGACATGCGTGTAGCGCGTGAAGAAATCTTTGGACCCGTGTTGTCCGTTTTGCGGGTGAAGAATTTTGAAGAAGCGATGCGAGTCGCGAACGATACGGAATATGGCTTGTCTTCTTCAATTTTTACCAACGACGCGGCGCGTATTTTCCGTTTCGTAGACGAGATTGAGACAGGCATGACCCACATCAATTCTCCTACAACTGGCGGTGAGGCGCATGTTCCTTTCGGAGGAATAAAGGGCACGGGCATAGGAGATCGTGAGCAGGGATCAACCGCGCTGGATTTTTACACGGAACTGAAAGTTGTTTACGTGGACTACACCGGCCGGAAGCGCGAGGGAAACCTGTATTAACTCTGCTTTGCTCCCACCGAGATTTATGTCTCGTAGGAGCGTTCGCTAAATGCAACATTAACCAGGAGGCATCGTGAGCAGTCCGGAGCAAACCCCTGAGAAATCGGAAACCGTGCGCAAGCACAAGGAGTTCCTCTTCCCGGCAGTCGCAACTTATTACCAGGAGCCTTTAGCGCTGGTGCGCGGCGAAGGATCACACGTTTGGGACGATCAGGGAAACAAATACCTCGATTGCTTTGGCGGCGTGCTGACAGTCAGTGTGGGTCATGCAAACCCCAAAGTGACTGAAGCCATAATTAATCAAGTCAAGACGCTGCAACATACGTCCACTCTTTATGCCAATAAGCCACAGTCCGATTTGGCCGAGAAGCTGCATCAAATCACGCCTGGTCGTCTGAAGAAATCTTTCTTCACCAACAGCGGCACGGAAGCCGACGATACGGCGGTCCACGCCGCCAAGCTCGCGACCGGCCGTCATGAGATTGTGGTATTACGTCACAGCTACAGTGGACGCTCGGCGACGTCGCTTTCTGCGATGGGTCACGCGCCCTGGCGGCCACTGCCGGCCCAGGTCGCTGGTTTCGTTCACGCGCGAGCGCCTTATTGCTACCGTTGTCCGTTCAAACTCACTTATCCGGAATGCGGCCTTGCCTGTGCGAATGACATCGAAGAATTAATCATGACAACTACCATGGGCGAGATTGCTGCGTTTATGGCCGAACCGATTCTGGGTGTCGGCGGCTTTATCGTGCCACCACCCGGCTACTTCGAACGCGCCGTCGAGATCGCCCGCAAGCATGGTGGTTTATTTATCGCTGATGAAGTGCAAACTGCCTGGGGACGAACCGGTGAGAAATGGTTTGGAATTGAACACTGGAACGTGGAGCCTGACATCATCAGCTCGGCCAAAGGACTTGGTAACGGAGTGCCCATCGGCATCACTGTGGCCACACCGGAAGTTGCCGACAAGTATCCGGGTTTGACCTTTTCCACATTTGGCGGCAATCCCGTCTCGATGGCCGCTGCGCTTGCGGTTATCAGTGTCATTGAAGAAGAGGATCTGAAGACAAACGCCGCTGTGGTGGGTGGTTATTTGCGACAGCGTCTGGACGAATTGAAGGAAAAGTACCCA
Source organism: Pyrinomonadaceae bacterium (assembly GCA_035297925.1). Lineage (GTDB taxonomy): Bacteria > Acidobacteriota > Blastocatellia > Pyrinomonadales > Pyrinomonadaceae > PSRF01. The sequence goes on from DATGYM010000351.1 coordinate 6,450, forward strand.
GTAATCGGCGACGTGCGTGGGCTGGGACTGATGCAGGGCCTTGAGCTGGTGAACGATCGCGAGACGAAAGAGCCTGCGCCGCAGGCTGTCGCGAAAGTATTTGAAGAAACGAAACGCCGTCGTGTTCTGATCGGTAAAGGCGGACTCTACGGCAATGTGATTCGGACCGGTTTAATGCTCAATTCAACCAAAGATCATGTCGATGAAATGATCGCTGCCCTCGATGCCGGTTTTGTGTCGCTCAACTAACGAGCCAAATGACAGCCGCAGACCAGGGCGGATTGTTCGAACCGAAATGCTTTGCACAAAAAGTGCTTCACCTTTATCAGAACCGGAGAGTAGCGACCGACCCAATACTCAAGCCTCGGTACCGGTTGACGATTCTCAGACTGAATCTTTGGCCGGTCGCTACCGCTGCCGGTTCTGATAGGACCAGGCTTGTGTTTATTGACTTTTTGCGCAAAGGCGAGCCGAAAAAACTCCAGCGCCTTGAATCTGCGGTTTGACTGAAACCACAGGCCCACTTCCGACGTACTAGTCTGTTCGTGTCCGATAACCCATTTCCCTACTCAATGAAAGAGGTTCTATGACAAGTTTCCACCGCAAATCGCTGGCATTTGTGTTTGCCGTTCTCTGTGCCGGTTTTTTGCATGCTCCATCACGAACGGCTTTCGCGCAAACTACACAACCCCCTCTAATCGACCGCGAGCTATTTTTTGGCGATCCGGAAATCTCCGGCGCCCAGATTTCTCCTGACGGCAAATTCATTGCTTTCGTAAAACCCTTCAAGGGCACCCGCAACATCTGGGTAAAGAAAACCGAGGAGCCCTTCGATGCTGCCAAGCCACTGACCGCGGACAAGAGTCGGCCAATTACGCAGTATTTTTGGAGCCGGGACGGCAAATACATTCTGTTTGCCCAGGACAAGGCCGGTGACGAAAACTATCTCATCTATGCTGTCAATCCTGCGGAGGGGCCGGCGCCCGGTCAAGATGTACCTGCCGCCCGTAATCTGACTGACGCCAAGGGCGTGCGAGCGTTTATCTACGCCGTTCCCCGCAGCGATCCCGACGCTATTTATATCGGACTCAACGATCGCGATCCCGCCTGGCATGATCTCTACAAAGTAAAGATCTCAACGGGCGAGCGGACGCTTGTGCGCAAGAATACGGAGCGCATCACCGGTTGGGTTTTCGATCTGAAAGATCAACTGCGGATGGCGACTCGTTCGGCAGACAATGGCGACACGGAAGTACTGCGGGTCGACGATAGCGGATTTACGAAGGTCTACTCGTGCAACGTGTTTGAGAATTGCGGTCCGGTGCGTTACCACAAAGATGGACGACGCGTTTACTTTGAAACCAATAAGGGTGCCAACATAGATTTGTCGCGACTGGAACTTTTCGACCCGGCTACCGGCAAGGAAGAGCTGGTGGAATCTGATCCGATGAATCGCGTTGACTTTGGCAACGCAAATTTCTCTGAAGTAACTGACGACATCATCGCCACGACTTACAACGATGAGCGTGAACGAATCTACTGGAAAGACAAGGCCTTTGAATCAGACTACAAGCTGCTGCAAAAGAAACTGCCGGGTAAGGAAATCGGGTTTGCTTCGGGCACGAAGGATGAGCGCTTGTTCCTGATCGTGGCCAGCAGCGATACCGAACCGGGCGAGCGTTATTTGTTTGACCGGAACACAAAGAAGCTAACGCTTCAATATCGCATACGCGAAAGACTCAACCGGGATTATCTGGCGCCGATGACCGCGGTCCGCTACAAGTCGTCTGATGGCCTGGAGATTCCCGCTTACCTGGTTCTGCCCAAGGGCGTTCCCGCAAAAAATTTGCCAACCGTCATAGTCCCACACGGAGGACCATGGGGTCGTGATTCATGGGGCTATAACAGCATCGGACAGTTCCTGGCCAACCGCGGTTATGCGGTGCTGATGCCGAATTTCCGCGCTTCTACCGGCTACGGTAAAAAGTTTCTCGACGCCGGCAATAAGCAATGGGGCGATAAAATGCAGGACGACGTAACCTGGGGCGCGAAATACCTGGTCGCACAGGGCATCGCCGACTCAAAGCGCATAGGCATTATGGGTGGGTCCTACGGTGGGTACGCAACGCTGGCCGGCGTCACGTTCACCCCTGATCTCTACGCTGCGGCAGTGGACATTGTTGGCCCCTCTAACCTCGTCACGCTGCTCGAGACGATACCCCCCTACTGGGAATCGATCCGCAAACTCTTCTATGCGCGGATGGGCGATCCGGCAACGCCTGACGGCAAAGCGCAGCTTGAACGGCAATCGCCGCTGAACCACGCCGCGAAAATCAAAACACCGCTGCTCGTGATCCAGGGAGCAAACGATCCACGCGTCAACAAACGAGAGGCGGATCAGATTGTGATTGCTTTGCGCGATCGCAACTACCCGGTCGAGTATCTGGTGGCGCCGGATGAAGGTCACGGCTTCGCCCGGCCCGTCAATAACATGGCGATGTTTGCCACCACCGAAAAGTTCCTTGCGAAATATTTGGGCGGGCGTTACCAGGAAACTATGACCCCGGAGGTTGCCCAGCGACTCAAGGACATTTCGGTGGATGTGAAGACGGTCATGCTGCCTAAGAAGATGGAAGCGATGGCCGAAGCCAGGCCGGTAAGCGATCTGCAACCCGGAATTTACAATTACAAAGCGTCGATCGCTTTGGGAACCCAAACAATTCCGCTGACGGTTAAGACTGAAATCAAAGACGCAGGTGCAAACTGGCTGGTGACTGAAACAGCCGATACGCCTCAAGGGCAGATTCTTGATGTCTCGACGATTGAGAAGGGAACGCTCGCTCTCTTGCATCGCTCGATCAATCAAGGACCGATGGTCATTGAGGTCGACTTTAAGGACAGCAAAGCCACCGGTACGATGACTATGAATGGTCAGGCGCGACCTTTGATGGTTGATGTCGGCGGTATAATTCTCGGCGATGGCGCCGGCGCGTTCGATGTTATCGCCCGCTTGCCATTAGCCGCCGGCTATACGACCAGTTTGCGAAACTTCGACGTACAGAAGCAGAAAGTAGAATGGAAGCAATTGAAGATGGTAGGATCGGAATCAGTAACCGTTCCCGCCGGTACGTTTGACACTTACAAAGTTGAACTGGTTGCGGCGGACAACGATTCCGAGAGGCAGACCGTATGGATTGCCCGGGACACACATAAGGTGGTCAAGATCACTGCCACCCTTCCCAGCCTCGGCGGTGCGCTGCTGACTTCGGAGTTGGTGCAATAGGCAACGAACTAAACTAAATGCTCAAGGGCGGCTGGTTCCATTTCTGGTTCCGACCGCCCTTTTTTTCGGCTCTGCCGCCCGCTGTGCGGAAAGGCTTAACCATTCCGCAGCACGCCACCTGGGATCATGAGGCTACGCCTCATGCATACCATTTCAAGAGACACGCCGGCTCTTTATCTCACCGCGATGGGAAAGGACCGCCCGCCGGTTTTTCGCACCGAGACTCTAAAAGTCGTAATCTGCAACGCTCTGGATGAAGCCCGAAAGTCCACAGGCTTTTCAATCAATGCCTGTGTAATAATGCCGGACCATTTACATCGGGTAACCGATGGCGCATTCAAGCCACCAAAATCCTCCGCTTCGTAAATGGAATTACCAGTCGCCGAGTGATTGACCATCTTAAGAAGCATGGCCATAATTCCTCCCTCCAGAAGTTGCGACACCAAGACAAGAGCGTGCTTATCGCTACTCGCTGTGGGATCACCATAACAATGTGTTTTCAATCTTCAGCGAAGACATGCTCATGGGCTATCAAAACAATGAGGCGCAGATGAAAACTTTAATCACAAACGGCCGCATCATTACGGCTACTGACGACTACCGCGCTGACCTTCTGATCGAAAACGAAGTTGTCTCCCTCATCGGGGCCAAACTCGACATGGAGGTTGACAAAACTATCGACGCATCCGGCAAGCTGGTTATACCGGGGGGCATCGACCCACACACCCACATGGAGCTGCCCTTCGGCGGGACGCAATCTTCAGATGATTTTCTCACCGGCACGCGCGCCGCCGCGCACGGTGGTACAACGACCATCGTCGATTTTGCTGTGCAGTACAAAGGTGAGTCGCTCATTCAGGGGATTGACAACTGGCACCAGAAAGCAGAAGGCAAGACGGCAATCGATTACGGCTTCCACCTCATCACGACCCAACTTGAAGATAACCAGATTGAAGAACTGCACACCGCCATGGATGAAGGTGTAACAAGCTTCAAGATGTTCATGGCCTACCCGGGAGTGTTTCTGGTCGATGACGCCACAATCTTTCGCGCCATGTCGGCTGCTGGCGAGCGGGGCGGCTTGATCTGCATGCATGCCGAAAACGGCATCGTCATAAACGAAATCATCAAGCACGCGCTGGCAAAAGGTCATACGGCGCCCAAATATCACGCGCTGACTCGGCCCACGGTAGCCGAAGCGGAAGGCGTGCATCGCGCGATTGCGATTGCTGAGATGGCCGAGTCGCCGGTATATATCGTGCACTTGTCGTGTGCCGATGCGCTCAACCAGGTGCGTCAGGCGCGTGATCGCGGACTGCCTGCGTTCGCTGAAACCTGTCCGCAATACCTCTTCCTTTCACTCGATAACTATGACGAACCGGGCTTCAATGGAGCCAAGTATGTCATGACTCCGCCGCTGCGCGAAAAATCAAATCAGGCTGAGCTGTGGAAAGGCCTGAAGACGGATGACCTGCAAGTTATCTCCACGGATCACTGTCCCTTCTGCATGAAGGAACAGAAGGAATTGGGACGTGACGATTTTTCCAGGATTCCCAATGGTGCACCCGGCGTGGAGAATCGCGTACCGCTAATCTATAACGGCGGCGTCGTGGAAAACCGTATCAGCCTGAATCGTTTTGTCGAACTCACTTCCACTGCCGCGGCCAAAATGTTTGGCTTATTCCCAACGAAAGGCACTATCGCCATCGGCTCAGACGCCGACATAGTGATTTTCGATCCGGACAAAGAGCAAACTCTGGGCGTGAAGACGAGCCACATGAACGTCGATTACAACGCCTACGAGGGAAAGAAGATCAAGGGCATTGTCGAAACCGTGCTTTCCCGTGGCAAAGTCGTAATTGAAAATGGCGAATACAAAGGCAAGCCCGGCGATGGAAGGTTTTTGAAGCGCGGAACATGCGTGGCAATGTAGAATGCGCTTCCGAGTCGGCGTACTTTATTGGCGACTGACGTGACGCCCATGACGATGAATGATTAGTGCAGTACGGCGTTGCGCAAGACAAAATAAACGAGTCGAAGCTGTATCAGAACCGGGAGCGGTAGCGACCGGCTGGATGCTCAACTGTCCGGAGTTGAGGCAAATGAATGTCGCTCTTGCAGTTGCGTCTCTAGCCGGTCGCTACCCGCTCCCGGTTCTGATGTCGTTGAAGCCGTCCGCTGGGTTGAGAACGCAAAATAAAATTTGAACTCTGTGCTACGAACCACTAACGATCGTTAGCTTCGAACTAGTCTGACAACCCTCCATGCCCACTAACAATTCCGCCGCACGCACCGCCACCCAACCGAACTTCGTAGAACTGGACAAAGACGTTTCCCGGAGTCCGCTTTGGAACAAAGATCTCGCGCCCACCACCATCAAAGAGCGCACCTGGTCAACATGGAACATTGCTGCGCTTTGGATCGGGATGAGCGTCGTCATAACCACCTACACACTCGCGGGCGGTTTTATCGAAGCCGGAATGAACTGGTGGCAGGCCATGATCACGATCCTGCTGGGCAATACGATTGTGCTCATTCCCATGATTCTCAACGCGCATGCCGGCACCAAGTATGGCGTGTCATTTCCAGTCTTATGTCGCGCAGGCTTTGGTACCAGGGGCGCAAACGTGCCTGCCATCCTGCGGGCGATAGTAGCTTGTGGCTGGTTTGGAATTCAGACCTGGATCGGCGGCACGGCGATAGACGCCTTGTTCAGCGTTATGTCTGCAGGATGGGCGCATCTGCTTGGCGACGCGATGATTCTAAATGTCGCCTTACATACGTGGATTGCTTTCTTCCTGTTTTGGGGAATTCAGGTTTTCATCATATTGAAAGGCGTCGAAGGGATAAAACATCTCGAAACATGGTCGGCTCCCTTGCTGCTCGCCGGCGGATTGATCCTGCTGGTCTGGGCCTCATGGCGCGCGGGTGGGCTGGGCCACGTGCTCTCTGCCTCCGCGGCATTGCAAAAACAGCACGGCAACTTCTGGCACATTTTCCCCGGAGCCCTAACTGCATCCGTGGGCTATTGGGCGACGCTGAGCCTGAACATCCCGGACTTTACTCGTTATGCGCGCTCACAGAAATCACAGCTGCTGGGACAGGCGCTGGGATTACCGCTGACCATGACGGCCTTTGCTTTCATCGGCGTCGCCGTGACCAGTGCAACGCTTTTGATTTACGGCGAGGCCATTCCGAACCCCGTTGACCTCATGAAACGGTTCAACAGTGTCGCCATCATTCTCTTCGCGACTGCGGTGATCTTTGCTGCCCAGTTAACCACGAACATGGCCGCCAATGTTGTTTCGCCTTCCAACGATTTTTCCAACCTAAATCCCAAGCGCATTTCCTATGTCACGGGCGGGCTGATTACGGCGCTCATTGGCGTCATCATGATGCCCTGGAAACTCATGGGCACGATGGGCGCATATATCTTCACCTGGCTGATTGGTTACTCCGGTTTGATGGGAGCGATCGCCGGCATACTTATTTGCGACTATTGGGTGCTGCGAAATCAGCGATTGAGTCTCGTCGACCTGTTTGACAAGAACGGAATTTACTCTTACAGCAATGGGATCAATTGGCGCGCGATGGTTACGTTGTTCTTCGCGATAGCTCCAGTAGTCCCGGGGTTCATCCGGGCCGCCACAACTCCAGGCGGCCAAGTTACTGACCCAACCTTCTTTGATACAATGTACACCTACGCGTGGTTCGTTACGTTCGGACTCGGTTTCGTCATATACTACGTCCTCATGAATGGGCAGATTAGGCGCGCCTAGACGCGCCCGGAACTGCCGGGGGTGTTTCTCTTCCCGATTCCTAATCGCGTCCAGCGTCTCAAATATCTTCAAAAATGAGCCGAAGGGAGTTCTGAATGCCACGTACAGTTAAATGCGGACTGATTCAATGTGCGAATGCCGCGCCGACTGATCTGCCCATCGAAGACATCAAGCGCCTTAACATCGAAAAGCATTTAGGTCTTATCGACCAGGCGGCAAAGCAGGGAGTTCAAATTCTTTGTATGCAGGAGATTTTCACTACTCCCTATTTTTGCGCGGAACAGCAAACACGCTGGTACGAAGCGGTCGAAAAAATTCCCGATGGCCCAACTGTGCGGCTGATGCAGGAAGTGGCAAAGACGCATGGCATGGTACTGGTCGTGCCGATTTATGAGGAAGAGATTACTGGCGTCTATTACAACTCCGCTGCCGTGATCGATGCTGATGGCAAATACATCGGCAAATATCGCAAGAACCATATACCCCACGTGAACCCCGGCTTCTGGGAAAAGTTCTACTTCCGGCCCGGCAATCTAGGTTACCCGGCTTTTGACACGGCCTTTGCCCGCATCGGTGTCTACATCTGTTACGACCGGCATTTCCCTGAGGGCGCGCGCGTGCTGGGCCTTAATGGCGCAGAGATCGTATTCAACCCGTCAGCAACGGTGGCCGGTCTTTCCGAATATCTCTGGCGCATTGAACAGCCGGCACATGCCGTGGCTAACGGGTATTTCATCGGTGCGATTAATCGCGTGGGGCACGAACAACCCTGGGACATCGGCGAGTTTTATGGGCAGAGTTACTTCTGCGATCCGCGCGGACGCTTCGTCGCCGAAGCCGCGCGCGATCAGGATGCGCTGGTAGTTGCCGATCTCGACCTCGACATGATTCGGGAAGTGCGCAACACCTGGCAATTCTTCCGCGACCGGCGTCCAGACACGTATGGCCCGTTGGTGGCGGACTAGGTCTGAGGTCCCAAGTCTAAGGGTCTCAGGTCTTGGATGGTTCTTCGAAAATTGCCCATGAGCACATCGACAGATTCGAAGATTTGGAAGCTTGGAAGTCAACACGGGCGTTGACAGGTTTAGTGTACGCTTCAAGCGGGATCGGTAATTTCGGACGTGACTTCGCTTTACGCGGTCAGATTCGTCGAGCCGCCATTTCAATTGTGTCTAATATAGCCGAGGGATTTGAGCGAGACGGCGATAAAGAGTTTGTTCAGTTCCTTTCCGTGGCTAAGGGCTCGTGTGGTGAGGTGCGAGCACAACTTTGCCTGGCACTTGATCAGAAGTACATTTCAGAAGCAGAGTTTCAAGAGCTAACAACAAAGGCGATTCAATTAAGTCGCCTGATTAGCGGACTCATTCGCTATCTAAGGCAATCCCGGTTTTCAGGGAAGAAGTATAAGCCAGCCGCTGTAGGAATACAGACCTGAGGCGTGAGACCTGAGAGCTGAAACCTGAGACCTGAGACAAACGATGGAGTGAATAGATGGATCTCTCGATTATCGTCAACGGGATGACCTTTCCCAACCCTTTCCTGCTGGGCTCAGGCCCCCCGGGAACCAACGCTCGCGTTATCGCTAAGTCTTATGACGCTGGTTGGGGCGGAGCGGTCGCCAAAACTATAAGCCTCGAGTCGGCGAAGGTCGTTAACGTCGTCCCCCGCTATGGCAAGCTGCGTTCAAAGACTTCCGGAGAAGTGATCGGCTTTGAAAACATCGAATTGATCTCTGATCGCCCGATCGATATCTGGCTCGAGGAGTTTCGCCAGATCAAAAAGGAATATCCCAAACACATTCTGATCGCTTCGATCATGGAGGAGTTCGACAAAAACCGCTGGCAGGAGCTGACGCGCATGGTTCAGGACACGGGCGTGGACGCTTTTGAACTCAACTTCTCGTGCCCGCACGGCATGACGGAACGGAAGATGGGGTCCGAAATGGGCGAGCATCCGGACCTGTGTGAAGAAGTCACGAGCTGGGTCACAGAAGTTTCCAACATCCCCGTCTGGGCAAAGATGACTCCCAATATTACCAACATCAAGGAGCCATCGCTGGCCGCCGTGCGCGGTGGCGCTGTCGGTATCTCAGCCATCAACACGATTCTCTCAGTGATTGGCGTAGACCTGGAAACTCTGCGGCCGATGCCCACCGTTGAAGGACACACTGTCCCCGGAGGCTATTCTTCGCAGGCGGTACGTCCGATTGCTCTACGCATGGTCAGTCAACTGGCCCTGGGACTGCCACAGGACGTTTCCATCAGCGGCATCGGCGGTATTGAATGTTCGCACGATGCAATTGAGTTCCTGTTACTCGGGGCCTCGACTGTACAGCTCTGTACCGGGGTCATGCTGCACGGGGTCAAGATGGTCGACGAGCTCAAAGAGGGGCTGGAGAAATTCATGGTCGACAAAGGATTCAATTCCGTGCAGGAGGTCGTGGGTAAGAGCCTCGCCTATTTTTCGACTCATATGGACCTGGTTCAGAAGATGAAAGCTGCAAAACGTTCGAAGGCGGGCGAAGCCAGCCGCGACAATGAATGGGGCCAGAAAGATATCACTGAAAAAACTGCGGAGCTGACTTCCAATTAAACCCTCGTCGTAAGGCTGCGATCTTCTTGATATTTTCTGTGCTGCACACTATTGTTCCGCAACCGCGATCGGTTCGGAACGGTTTACGGGGCGACCCGCGCCCAATCGTACGCAACTCTGAAGGCTAAACTATCGACTGGAGGAAGAGCCTATGCTGATCCTTTTGGTGATACTTGAACTAGCTGCGTTTATTTGTTTCATCCTGGTGCTGATCAAACAGTTTCAGACTGCCGGTCCGATTCACGGCATAGTCGGCATCATCACTTGCGGGCTCTGGACGTTTATCTGGGGATGGATGAACTCAGGAGAATTAAACATCAGGAACATAATGTTGATTTGGACGGTGATCGCGTTGATTTGCGTGATAATCCAGTTTGGCTTTGGAATCAGCATGTATCCCCGTTATCCCACAAGCGTTACCCCTTAACCTTAGAGAAACCCGGATTCGTGAGGCGGCGGCTTTCCCAAACCGCTGCCCTACTTTCAGACTGAATGCTATCACCAACCGGTAATGACCTGATTTCAATCTCTGCGTTAACTCGGTGCTCCGCGACTCTCCGCTATGTGTGTTTGCTTCGATACTCACCGCGGAGCGGAGATGCTGAGCACGCGGAGGGTACGCAGAGAGAAACGGCACATTAGGTCATTATTCACAGACCTTAACTGTTCTCAAGGTGCACAGGGTTGTGGTACAAGTATGCGCCAGAGCAGAGGCAAGAAAAATTTTGCATGCCAACCAGGGCGTGTTCCAGTTACCTCGTGCGGCTAACCTCCCGCTCCCCGGCCAGATCCGTGAGCAAACTACTAGGAGACCCCATGCCAGAAAACGTTATCCGACAGACAAAACCGAAATCCTCAGCACGGCGAAGATTTATCAGCCAGGTTGGCGTCACGGGTGCAGCCGCGCTCGCGACTGGGATGATCGGCTTTGAGCCCTTGCTTCAAAATGAACATTCGCAGGCCCAGGGCGCGCTCAGCGCCGGCTCAAATCAGCGCGCAAACGATTGCGCGAAATTGCGTCGCGATGCCGCACAAGCGGGATTGCGCAACACGCCGCAGAATTTGCAGCACCCCGCGAACGACGATGAAAACCTTTATCCCAACAAGATTGGCAACTACTCGAAAGGACTGCCTCACAACGACGACGGCACCGTCGTACTCAGTGCCTACCAGGCGCTGTTGCAAGCCTTGAATAGTGGACGCCCCGCCGATTTCGACGCGATCCCTATGGGCGGCGACCGCAAGCTCACGAATCCACAATCAGGCCTTGCCTTTGATATGGAAGGACCGGACGGACATGCGTTGGTGCAACCGCCGGCGCCCGCTTTTGCAAGCCGGGAGCAGGCCGCCGAGATTTCTGAGAACTACTGGATGGCCCTGTTGCGCGATGTGCCTTACTCGCAATATGGGTCGGATGCAATTGCCAATGCGGCAGCGGTCGATCTCAGTTCTTACGGCTCTGATTTCAAAGGCGCCAAAAGCGGGGGCGCAGTGACCCCGGGAACGCTTTTTCGCGGACTAACGCCGGGCGACGCCGCCGGGCCCTACCTGTCGCAGTTTTTCTATCAGCCTTGTAACTTTGGCGCGAATAAGCTCGAGCAAAAGATTAGAACGACGATGCCCGGCGTCGACTATATGACGAGTTTCAATACCTGGCTTGCGGTGCAACGTGGTATCAGCCAGCCCGCGGACTTGTTCGACCCCACCCCACGTTTCATGCGTTGCGGCCGCGATATCGGCCAGTGGGTCCACGTAGATGTCCTTTTCCAGGCCTACTTCCAGGGCTTCTTAGTACTGGCCGGACTCGGCGCGCCTTTCGACGATGGAAATCCCTATGCAGGTAATCCGACACAAGACGGCTTTGGCACTTTTGGTGGTCCCCACATAGCTGCGCTCCTCTGCGAAGTAGCAACCCGCGCGCTTAAGGCCGTGTGGTTCCAAAAGTGGTTCGTGCATCGACGCCTGCGTCCGGAAGTGCACGCAGCGCGTGTTGACCGCACTCTTCATCACGACGCGGGATATCCTGTGCATCCCGAGATTCTGAATTCGTTGTCGAGCGGTGCGCGACTTGGCGGCTACGTGCCGGCTGGAAGTGCGTTGTTGCCGATGGCTTTCCCCGAAGGTTCGCCTACACATCCAGCCTATGGAGCTGGACACGCTACTGTCGCCGGAGCCTGCGTGACGATACTCAAGGCGTGGTTTAAAGAGTCTGCGAAGCTGGTGAACATCGGCGCCACTCCGCTTGCACCACTCGACGATGGCTCTGATCTGGTGGCCTACGGCGGCGCCGATGCGGGCGAATTAACTGTGGGTGGTGAACTCAACAAACTCGCGTCTAACGTTGCGCTGGGGCGCAACACGGCCGGCGTTCATTGGCGTTCGGATGGCAGCGAATCGTTGAGACTCGGAGAGCAACTGGCAATTGGACTTCTGCATGAGCAGAGGGGCTGCTACAACGAAGCGTTCGCCGGTTTTTCCTTAACGAAATTCGACGGCACGCAGATCACTGTTTAGTCTTGTTCTCCGCAGCCTGTGCAGATTCACGGATTCAGAAGGGTCTTCTTCTGACTTTTGTATCTCTGCGCAGAGTTTCGCGAAGGCAGCGCAGAAAATCAAAGTAATCTCAAAACAACTTTACTCGAACTCAGCAACCACCGGTGCGTGATCCGATGGTCGTTCCCACGTGCGCGGTTCAATGTCGATCCACGTGTTGGTGCTGCGCGCGACCAGGGGTTTTGTTACCCACATGTGGTCGATGCGCAAACCGAGGTTGCGGCGAAAAGCCCCGGCGCGATAGTCCCACCACGAAAACTTGCCCCCTTCTTCATGATGAAGCCTGAAGGTGTCTGTGAAGCCCCAGCGCTTGATTTCGTCGAGCGCTATCCGCTCGGCCTGACTGCACATGATTCGTTCCTGCCAAAGCTGCGGATTATGAACATCACGATCCTCAGGCGCTACATTAAAGTCGCCGCAGAGAATAACCGCGGACGTCAATTCGTAATGGTTATCAAAGAACGCGCGCAGACGCTTCATCCAGTCGAGCTTAAACTGAAATTTCTCCGAGCCGACCGATTGGCCATTCGGGATATAGACGTTAACAATGCGGACTCCGCCAATCGTGCCGGCCAGCAGGCGTGCGTGTGCGCCCTCGTGATCTTCGTAGTTGCCGCGCTGCAGATCAGCACATTGTTGCCGCGCAACTATCGCCACGCCGTTGTAGCTTTGCTGTCCAAATACGCTCGGGCAGTAACCAATGCGTGAAAACTCGTCGAAGGGAAACTTGTCGTCAGTGCATTTCGTCTCCTGCATGCATAAAACGTCAGGCTGCACAGATTCCAGCCAGCGCAGTACGTGTGGCAAACGAGCGATTATTGAATTCACATTCCAAGTGGCGATTTTCATGTTTGTAACTCTCTGTGGCTTCTCTCGACCTCCGTGCTCTGCGGTGCATTCTTGGATTACGTAGATTCACCACCGAGATACGGAGAACACTAAGGTGACACAGAGGAAAAGCAAAATTGCTTACAGTGAGGCAATTAAACCGGCGAGCAAGGCACCACGTCGCGGAATATCATCGACAATAATATGTTCGTGTTCTGCGTGTGCACCATCGCCATCAATGCCCAGCCCATCCAGGACCGGAAGGCCCAGCGCGGCGAGAAAGTTTCCATCCGAGGCGCCGCCCACCTGCGTTTCAGCCAATTGATAATCAAGGGCGGCGGCGATGGCGCGCGCTAGTTCATACAGCTTAAGCACAGGCTCATTTCGCTCAAGCGGCGGCCTGTTAATTCCGCCGGTCACGGTGACGCGAACACGTTCATCGAAAGGAACACTGTTCCTGAGGAAATCTGAAACAGCTTTCCCTTCCGCACTGGTGGCGAAACGAACGTCAATCTCAGCACGCGCCTCCGCTGCAACCACATTTGAACGGGTACCGCCGTGCACAACACCTACGTTAATGTTTATGCCGTTGCCGGAGCCATTTAATGAATCAAGCCGGGCGATTTGCTTCGCCAGTTCCAGAATCGCACTGGCCCCTTTTTGAGGCTCAAGCCCGGCGTGAGCCGCGCGACCGTTGACCCGCATCTCGAAAATCCCGGTTCCCTTGCGGCCAGTCTTGACTGCGCCGCCGGCGGCCGGCGGTTCGAGTACTAAGGCCTGCGAAACATTATCAGTCTCGACGATGCTCTTTAGCAGAGGCCAGCCCGAAGCGCTGCCGACTTCTTCATCACACAACAAGGCCACCGTCAGACCGCCATGTGGCGCAAGCTTGAACTCACCGCAGACGTGCAGGAGTGCAACTGCCAGCGCGCAATTAGCCTTCATGTCGAATATTCCGGGACCGTAGACACCGTTCTCACGCTGGCGCCACGGTCGGTCTTTTATGGATCCGCGCGGGTGGACGGTGTCTGTGTGCCCGACAAGCAGTAGCGTTCCGGCGGCAGCTTTCTCCTGAAACGCTCGAATGATCAGGTGTTGACCCAGACCGGGGACGTCCACGCGCTCAATCGAGCCGACGACAGCGGCAGTCTCCGCCGCGCGGCTGAGGATATTAACGACTTCCCTGCTGCCGGATTCATCGCCTGAAGGCGACTCTGTTTCAACCAGAGAGCGCACCAGCGAAAGTATCTCCGATTGTCGATCCTGGAAGCGCGCTTGAAGATCACGGAGAAGTTCAGTTGAGATCTGATTCTGCATCTAAACAGTTTGCACTCTGTGGGAATCACAAGGCAGTTGCACTAATGGTTTCTTTACGCACGGTCAGGGAATCGATCCGGGACCGGTTGACTTCAAAGCCAATGCCCGGCTGACCGGGCGCTGTAATAGTTCCTGCCGCAGAAACTGTAACGGGCGGTTCGATGATATCTTCTTTCCAGTACCTTGCGCTCGCCGACACATCGCCAGGTAATGTAAAACCCGCGAGCGTGGACATTGCAATGTTATGAGCGCGACCGATACCTGACTCGAGCATACCACCACACCACACCGGAATGTCGTTCTCACGGCATACTTGTTCAACCCTTTTCGCCTGGGCGTGACCGCCGACGCGACCCAGCTTGAGATTAACGATCCTCGCGGCGCCAAGCTGTATCGCATGTCGAGCATCGTCGCTTGAACGGATCGACTCGTCGAGACAAATGGGCGTCGCGATCTGTTTTTGCAGTTGGGCATGATCGAAGATATCGTCGTGCGCTAGCGGCTGTTCGATCATCATCAGGTTGTGTCGATCCATCTGCTGGAAAAGGGGAACATCAGCCAGCGTGTAAGCGGAGTTTGCATCGACCGTTAAGCGAATGTCGGGAAATTTATCGCGAACCCTGGCGATGATATTCAAGTCCCATCCGGGTTTGATCTTAATCTTTATTCGCTGATAACCCGACGCCAGTTCTTTTTCTATCTTCGCGATCAACGCTCCGGCCGACTCCTGTATGCCGATGGAGACGCCGCTGGAAATCTCCTGCCGCAGGCCGCCAAGGTGTTGCCACAACGGCAGTCCGGCTTTTTTTGCCTCCAAATCCCAACTGGCAGTTTCGAGTGCGGCTTTCGCCATCCGGTTACCGCGCACGGCGCTCATTCGTTCCCAGGTCTCTGCTGCGCTCGCTATATCCTTGCCAATAACCATCGGCGCCAGAAAAGCCCTGATGGTTGTCCACGCCGTTTCCACCCACTCCTCACAGTAGAAGGGCCCTTCGCCGGCAGTACACTCACCCCACCCTTCACCGCCGTCTATGTCCAGCAGGCGAACCAGCACAATGCGCCGTTCCGTGGTCCGTCCAAAGCTGGTCTCGAAGAAATGAATTAGAGGAAGGCGAATTTCGCGCAGTTCGACTGAAGAGATGATCACTTGATCCCGGACTCCACACCAAAGTAGGTTTCCAAAGTTCAACAATTATGCCCACAGCGGACGGCTTTGTCAGCTTGTTCTGAACAGCGGCCCTTATGAAACCCGTTCCCTGCAAGAAGTCCGGCAGCATTTATCGCACACCGCATAACCATCGCGGTAGATCTTTAAGGCGCAAAACCACCGCAAACGGCAGCGTCAGTAAAGACACAACTACCAATGCAAAAAACCTGGCATCCTTCCTTGACCGCTTGCAAGAATACTGGTAAAAGTCTGCCACATTCCTAGGGCTTGTCCTCTAGTAATCCTCGGATCAATGTGCGGAATTTTTTAACCCTGATTTGAAAGGACCTTTGTATGCCTACTGCCCTTCGATCCGCTTCGCGGACTCGTCTGCTTATTGCCCTCGTTACTCTTTCAGTTACTTCGCTAGTTATATATCAATCGTACTTCGCCACGCGTGTGCAGGCGGTGTCCACATCAGTGGTGATTAGCCAGGTTTACGGCGGAGGGGGCAATTCGGGAGCTACTTATCAAAACGACTTTGTCGAGCTATTTAACCGCGGAACATCGACAGTTTCCCTGGCAGGTTGGTCGGTGGAGTATACGAGCGCTACGGGTACCGGTCTATTCAGCTCCAACACGGCAGCTTTGAGCGGTTCCATCGCACCTGGTCAATACTACCTCGTCAAACTGGCTTCGAACGCGGCGGTAGGAGCTCCATTGCCAACCGCAGACGCTACCAACACGGCGATCAATATGGCCGCAGGCGCCGGTAAGGTCATCGTCGCCAATACAAGCAGTGTTGCTTGTAACGGCGGTTCCACGCCTTGTTCGGCTGCGCAGTTGGCACAAATCGTGGATTTGGTTGGTTATGGCACAGGAGTGTCAGGCGCAAACTTTTTTGAGGGTGCGGCACAAGCGCCAACAATCAGTGCGACGACGGCTGATTTTCGTGACGACCTCGGCTGCACTGACACCGACAATAACGGAGCCGATTTTGCCAGCGCGGTGGCACCACTTTCACCCACAACCCCAGCTCCTCGTAACACTGCCTCGGCGCTGCATCCATGCACAACTAATCAGCCCATAGCACCCAATTGCCCCGCTTCTCTGAACACGGTCCAGGGCGCTGCCACATCAACTGGTGTCAGCGCGAGCGATCCTGATGGGACAGTTACCAGTGCGACTATTACGAGTGCGGCGGTTCCAGGCATTACGCTTGATGATTTCACGCCCGCAGGCGCCGTTGGCGGAACGGCATCGGCAACCCTCAATGTTGCGAATACAACAGCGGCGGGGACCTATAACGTCACCATCCAATACCAGAACAACGACCTACCCACTCCCCAAACCGCCACATGTACTGTGGTTGTCACGGTGACGCCGCCCAATCAACCGATCGTGCCGAGTTGTCCCGGATCGTTGAATGCGAATCAGGGCAGCGCCGGATCAGCGAACGTCAGCGCCAGCGATCCAGACGGTACGGTAACGAGTGCGAGCATCACGAGTGCGCCCGTAGCGGGGATTACCCTGGACAGTTTTACGCCTGCAGGAGCCGTCGGAGGTACCGCGTCGGCAACGTTGAATGTCGCGAACACGACAGCGCTGGGAACGTACAACGTTGATATTCAGTGGACGAACAATGATTCGCCAACTCCTCAGACCGCAAGCTGCACAGTCGTAGTAACGGTTCAGCCACCGCCTGGTCGCGTCGTCATCAGTCAGGTATACGGCGGCGGTGGTAACACCGGCTCAACTTTGAAAAACGATTTTATCGAGCTCATAAATCACACCAGCGCGCCGATTAATCTAAACGGCTGGTCCGTGCAAGTCTTTCTGTCAGGCAGTTGGGTAGTAACTCCGCTTACGAATTTCACACTTCAGCCGGGTCAGTATTATCTGATTCAGGAATCGCAGGGAGCAGGCGGCACAGACAATCTGCCAACGCCAGATGCGATTGGAACCATCACGGTGAGCTCAACCTCCGGAAAAGTCGCGCTGGTGAGCAATGCGGTTCCTCTGACTGGAACCTGCCCTTCGGGTGGAAGCATAGTCGACTTCGTCGGCTACGGTTCAGTAGATTGTTTCGAGGGCACGGGAACAGCGCCGATACTTTCAAATACCATTGCGGATCTGAGACGTGACAGTGGCTGTTTTGACACCGACAATAACGCCGCTGATTTCGTTACCGGCTCGCCCAATCCGCGTAACAGCTCGTCACCTACACACGATTGCACAAGTCTGTCAGCGTTCGGCACAGCGAATCCCAGCACGGTTTTGCAGGGAGACTCAACCACTCTGACTGTTAATGTGGCTCTCGGCCAGAATCCTACCAGCACAGGGATCGCAGTGACGGCCGATTTGTCTTCAATTGGAGGATCGCCCAATCAGGCATTCAGCGGGGCGGGAAACATTTTCACCTTCAATGCCTCCGTGCCGGTAAATCAGTCACCAGGTATGAAGTCTCTGCCGGTGACCGTCACCGATGCGCAAGCTCGCATGGCTAACACGAATATCTTGCTGAGCGTGCTGCCGATTATTCCGGATCACATCACCATTAGTCAGGTATACGCCGGTGGCGGCAACAGTGGCGCTCCGTACAACAACGACTACGTCGAGCTTTACAATCCAACGTCTGAAACTGTGACCGTTACCGGCTGGTCATTGCAGTATGGGGCAGCCACGGGCACAACCTGGACTAACAAACAACCCATTGGTGGTTATATTGAACCCGGCCAGTATTACCTTGTCAGCTTAGCTTCGGGTGGTGCGAACGGAGCGCCGCTTCCGGTCACCCCTAACATTTCCGGTGACATAAATATGGGAGCCACTGCCGGCAAGATTGCCCTGGTCAGGAACTCTGATTCGCTGTCTGGCAGTTGCCCGCTGGGCACTGACCCGGACGTGGTGGATTTTGTGGGCTACGGAACGACTGCGAATTGTCATGAAGGCAACGCCAACGCGCCGGCGCCAAGTAACACTACGGCGATCTTCAGAAAAAATGGCGGCGGCACGGATACTGATCAAAACGGCAATGACTTCCTAACCGGAGCTCCGAACCCGCGGCGGACCGCGCCGATTGTCGAGTTGGGACCCTGGGTAGCCGGCACGGATCCGGGAACTGACGGTACTACTATTCCATACGACGCCAGCGTCACAGTCAATTTTAGTGAGCCGGTTAACGTTGATGCCGGTTGGTACAACATTACGTGCGCTATCACTGGTGTGCACAACGACGCCACGGAAGCTCACACGACCGACTTTAAAACCTACGCCATTACTCCAAACGCTAGTTTCCAATTTGGTGAGCAGTGCACCGTCACCATTCTAAAGACCGCGGTCCATGATCAGGACCTCGATGACAGCGATCCGAACACCGACACGCTGTTCGCCGATTACGGCTGGTCGTTCACGGTGGTTGGCGCCGGCCAGCCAGCGCCGTACCCGCCCGTCGTGCACCTGACGATGGGCAATCCCAGCAATGCCGTGGCGGATGTGAATCAGCCGCTTAATTTCTTGATGATGAAACCCACGTACGCGCTTTCTTACAACCGCGACAAGGGCACTCCGAATTGGGTGAGCTGGCATCTGGACACCTCCTGGTACGGCACTTTGGCGCGCGTTGATACTTTCCGGCCCGATCCAGCCGTTCAGCCAGATTGGTATCGCGTGCAGGCATTCGATTTTGCCGGTACAGGCTTTGACCGCGGACATATGACCCCGAATGCGGATCGTGATAATCAGAATCGCATTCCGATTAATCAGGAGACATACCTGATGTCGAACATGGTGCCGCAATCGCCCGATAACAATCAGGGTCCCTGGGCTAATCTCGAGGGCGACCTGCGAACGCTCGCGGACAACGGCAACGAGCTCTATATCATTTCCGGGCCCTATGGAGTCGGCGGCGTCGGCAGCGCCAGCGGTAACACCGTAAATACTATTGCCAACGGACACGTGACCGTGCCGGCCTCCACCTGGAAAGTTGCGCTGGTCATACCAAAAGCAGATACCGACGATGTGTCGCGCGTAACTTGTTCCTCGCGGACGATCGCTGTTCTCTTGCCAAATACGCAGGGAATCCGAAGCGATCCGTGGCAAAATTACTTGACTACGGTAGACGCAATTGAACAGCTCACCGGCTATGATTTCTACTCGAATCTGCCGCCGGCTGTTCAGGCCTGCGTTGAGGCGGGTGTCAATGGAACAAATCCTCCGGGCACGGCCGATCAAGCGGCTAACACGGATGAAGATACCGCTGTGACGGTCACCTTGCAGGCCCTGCAATCAAATAACAATACACTGACCTTCTCTATTGTTAACGGCCCGGCGTCTGGTTCACTCGGAACCATCGGATCGACTTCGTGCTCCGGCGGTACCTGCACCGCAACTGTCACCTACACGCCGGGAGCCGACTTCAACGGGTCAGACAGTTTCACCTTCAAGGCCAGTGACGGAGGTGTTGACTCAAATACGTCAACGGTCAGCGTTAGCATAACTGAGGTCAACGATTCGCCAACCGCTTCCGACGACAGCAAGACAACTCAGGAAGATACGCAGTTGAGTTTTTCGTCGAGCGACTTGACCGCGAATGACAGTGCCGGTCCGAACGAGGCAAGTCAATCGCTTACCGTGACGTCAGTCACGGGCGATGCAAGCACGCACGGCACGGTAAGCCTGGTAACCGGCATGGTTACTTACACGCCGGCGGCAAACTTCAATGGCCCGGCATCGTTCACTTACACCGTTTGCGATGACGGCACTACGAACGGCTCGCCTGATTCGAAGTGCGCCACTGCATCCGTCAACATTACGGTCGATCCAGTGAACGACACGCCCACGGCTGATGGACAGTCGGTGAATACAAACTGGAACACACCGGTAGCAATTACACTGACCGGAAGTGACCTTGAAACTGCTACAGCGAATTTAATCTTCACGGTGACTTCTGGCCCCGGCCATGGAAGCCTCTCCGGCTCTGGTGCGAATCGCACCTACACCCCGGCCTTGAATTACAGTGGCCCCGATAACTTCAACTTTACAGTTACAGATACGGGCGATGGCGCTTCTCCGCCTCTGACGAGCTCCGAAGCATCCGTTTCGATTACAGTCAACTGCCCGCAGTTGACGGCACTGGGGCCGGCGTCGGTCTGGATCGGGTTGAAGAATAGCGACGATGTCGGGACGAAGTTCGATCTGATGGCCGAGGTTTTGAAGAACGGCTCAGTGATCGGTTCTGGCCAGCTTAACGACGTTCCCGGCGGCGGCAGCGGCTTTAGTAACGCCGTGCAGCGCGCGATCAATCAAACTCTTTCCAGCGCCCAAAGCCTATGCCCGGGAGATTTATTGAGCATCAGGTTGTCGGCGAGGATTGCGGCCAGCAGTGGTCACAACAGCGGAACGGCGCGGCTGTGGTATAACGATGGCGCCGCGAACAGTCGCTTCACGGTAACCATCAGCGGCATAACAAGCGATTACTATTTACGCAGCGGGTCTGCTCTGAATACTTCCGCCGGCGCTGGACCGAAGAACACGGCAGATGTGACAGTCACCCGGTCTGGCGGTAATCCATTCAAACCGTTCGGAACCTGGGGTATCACTTTCTAGAAGCGAAGCCAGCGTACGTACGGCTCAACAACGCGAAAGCGGCCGGACAACTAAAAGGCGGACGGAATCCCTTTGGGCATTTCGTCCGCTTTTTAGGCGTCACCTAGTTTCTTAGTTTGGAATTTGAAATTCTCTGCGTGTTCACGGCGTTCTCGGCGCCTCTGCGGCGAGTGTATTTTCACTGGCGCACAACGCCGCAAAGGTCGCAGAGACTGGGCAGAGAGAATGAAGGTTCCCGCGCACTAGACAGAGACGATTGTTTGCTGATTGGTCCGACGGGAGGGCTGGCGAGTGAAGCTGGCGTGAGGACTACTCAGTTGAGACGATCTCCTGATTGTTAAGCGCTGCATGCATCGTGTGCCAGGGCAGCGTAGCGCACTTAACACGCACGGGAAACTCACGCACGCCGGAGAATATCTTCAGGTTGCCTAAACTGTTCGCTATCGTCTCTTCATCCAGTTCACCGGTTACCATGCGATGAAACTCGCTGAACAGTTT
This sequence comes from Pyrinomonadaceae bacterium, assembly GCA_035297925.1. GTDB lineage: Bacteria > Acidobacteriota > Blastocatellia > Pyrinomonadales > Pyrinomonadaceae > PSRF01. The sequence goes on from DATGYM010000351.1 coordinate 28,054, forward strand.
TTCCGCATCTTGTTTGCTCTTGCCCTTGACGGCCTGGGTCATCATGCTGGCCGCAGCCTTGGAGATAGCGCAGCCCGAGCCCTCAAAAGTTATCTCTTTTACCGAGTTGTCTTCCAGATTGAGGTAGACGGTCAGTTGATCGCCGCAAAGGGGGTTAAAACCTTCGGCGGAGTGGTTGGCCGACTCAAGCTTACGAAAGTTTCGTGGCTTCTTGTTGTGATCGAGAATGACCTGTTGGTAGAGTTCGCTCAGTTCTGACATTTAAATGGTAGTGGAGAGTGAAAAGTGGAACGTCAGAGCGCGTCACCCATCACTCAACTACTTCTCTTCACCTTTCACTCTTTACTCTTCACTCTTCACTGCTCACGAGAATATTTCGACTACTCTTTCAACCGTTTGTGCCAACACGTCCACTTCTTCCTTCGTGTTGTAGAACGCGAACGATGCGCGTGCGGTTGCCGGGATATTAAAACGCTGCATTACTGGTTGCGCGCAATGATGTCCGGCGCGAATAGCGATGCCCTCCTGATCGAGAATAGTACCGATATCGTGCGGGTGAATGTCCTCGATAACAAAAGACAAAACGCCCAGCTTCTCTTGCGCCGTGCCCACGATACGCACGCCCTCGATTGCGCTTAATCTCTCCGTGGCATAGGACAAGAGTTGATGCTCATATGCTGCCGCTTTCCGGCGATCGATCGAATTCAAGTAATCTATCGCCGCGCCGAGGCCGATCTGTGACGCAATCGCCGGCGTTCCCGCTTCAAACTTGTTCGGTAGATCGGCATAGATCGTTTTTTCAAACGTGACGCTTTTGATCATATCGCCGCCGCCCTGGAACGGATTCATTTTCTCGAGTAACTCAGCTTTCCCATAAACGATGCCGCTGCCTGTCGGCGCAAACATCTTGTGCCCTGAGAATGCGAAGAAATCACAATCAAGATCCTGAACATCGATCGGCATATGCGGCGCGCTCTGGGCCCCGTCGATCAAAACCGGCACGCCGTACTTGTGTGCCTGGTCGATCATCTCCTTCACGGGATTGATAGTTCCCAGTGCGTTGGAGACATGCGTAAAGGCAACGAATTTTGTTCTCTCATTAAGTAGAGCGTTGTACTCGTCCTGGATCAACTCGCCCGCGTCATTCATGGGAATCACGCGCAGCCGAGCACCCTTTTCTTCACAAAGCATCTGCCAGGGAACGATATTGGCGTGGTGCTCCATGGCAGAGATAATGATCTCGTCGCCGGACGTAATGAATTTACGTCCATAGCCGTGCATTACCAGATTGATTCCTTCAGTGGCGCCGCGAACGAAAATGCATTCCCTGGCCTCGCGCGCGTTGATAAAACGCTTCACCTTCTCGCGCGCACCTTCAAAAGCGGTAGTTGCTTTCTGACTGAGATAGTGAACACCGCGATGAATGTTGGAGTGTTCGTCTTCCAGGTAGATACTGCCGCGGTCAATAACCACCTGAGGAACCTGTGACGAAGCCGCGTTGTCCAGATAAACCAGCGGCTTACCATTAACTGTCTGACGCAACACGGGAAAATCCGCGCGAATGCGCTGCACGTCCCAAACGGCGTCTGCGTTTTTCGTCATCAAAGTGTTTTCGGCCAGTACCATTTACGCAACCTCTAGTTCGTTCTGCGACTGACTTTTGCCGTGGGAGGCAGACGCAGCCAGACTATTGCCTACGCTTCCAGGCGTGCGTTGAGGCGATTCAGCACTGCTTCGTCGAGTTGCGCGCGAATCGAGTCGACTTTTATTTTGCCGATCACTTCTTCCGCAAATCCGTAAGTCAGCAGATTGCGCGCGAGGTCAGGGTGAATTCCGCGAGTCTCAAGGTAAAACAGTTCGTCTTCGTCAATCTGTCCCACCGCCGCACCGTGAGCACACTTTACGTCGTCAGCCAGGATTTCAAGTTGCGGCTTCGTGTCTACGCGCGCCTCATTCGACAGCAGAAGGTTTTTGTTCGTCTGCATTGCGTCAGTCTTCTGCGCATCATGGCGCACAAAGATTTTGCCGTTAAAAACCGCGCGGGATTTGCCGTCAAGAATGCCTTTGTACAGTTGATGGCTGGTACAGTGTGGCTTCCGATGATCTATAACAGAGTGGGTGTCCGTGTGTTGCGCGTTCGTAACGAGATATAAGCCATCCACCCAACACTCTGCTCCTTCATGATCCATCAGCACTTGAATATCGTGGCGCGAGAGCTGCGCGCCAAAGGTGATGGTTGTGGCGTCGTAACTCGAATCAACACCAAGGTCAGCCGTGGTTGTGGCGACATGAAATGCCTGGGCGCCCTCACGTTGCAATTTGTAATGTTCGAGCCGGGCGCCAACCTTCAACACCAGCTCAGTGACGGAATTGGTAAAGTACTGTGAATCTTGTGAGCTAACATAGCTCTCAATCAAAGTGGCGGCGCTGTTCTCTTCCGCCACGAACAGTACGCGGGGAAAAGTTATTCGATTTGTGTCGATTGGATTGGAGATGAATACGAGATGCAGCGGCGCCGTTACGATTACGCCTTTCGGCACATAGATGAAAGCGCCACTGTCAACAAAGGCCGTGTTCAAAGCAGTAAAGCTATTGCTGACGTAATCAGCATGGCGCGCCAGGTGCCCGCGAGCAATTTCTGAATAACGCTCATCAACCACGGCACGCGCAAGATTCATCACGACCACTTCAGCAGGCAAGGACTTTAACGAAGAGAGATCTTCGCGCAAGCTGCCGTTCACAAAAATCAACTGGCTGTCGCTGGTTTCAGGGACTTCGAAACTTGCCATTTCCTCGCCGCGCATCGTGCTGCCAGGATTTTCTTCTATCTCGTAGGGAGTGAACCCGGCTCTCGCAATAGGCGCGACGTTTGTATATTTCCATTCCTCTTCTTTTGTCGTGGGAAAGCCGAGCTCTTCAAACCGGGCCATCGCATTCTGGCACAAACGATTAAGCCACGCGGCCTCCGCACCTGGACGCATTTCCAGCAGCCTCCGAAAGGCATCACGAAGAGAATCTTTTTGCGTTGCTATATCCGTAACCATCTTCTTAGTTTGTCCCCGCGCCCACGCCATTTGCTTCAGCAGAAGTTGTCTTCAGCCAGTCGTAGCCCTTCTCTTCGAGCTCCAGTGCCAGTTCCTTGCCGCCCTCTTTGGCGATGCGACCGTTGGCCAGCACGTGCACAAACTGAGGCACGATGTAATCAAGCAATCGTTGATAGTGGGTCACGAGGATGACGGCGTTGGCCGGATTGTGGAGTTGGTTCACGCCGCCGGCGACTATTCTCAGCGCGTCGATGTCTAAACCTGAGTCAGTCTCGTCAAGCACTGCCAACTTCGGCTCAAGCACTGCCATCTGCAAAATCTCGTTGCGCTTCTTCTCGCCGCCTGAGAAACCTTCGTTAACCGAACGGGTCATGAAACTCGCATCCATTTCAACGACTTTCGCGCGCTCTTTCAACAGGTCCTTGAACTCGAGCGGATCGAGCTCCTCTTCGCCAAGATGTTTGCGCTTCTCGTTATAGGCCAACCGCAGAAACTGCGCATTCGAAACGCCCGGAACTTCAATTGGGTATTGAAAGGCCATAAAAATGCCTTCGCGCGCCCGCTCGTCAGGCGGCATCTCCAGCAGATTTTTCCCTTCGTAAAGAACCTCGCCTTTCGTGACCTGGTATGCCGGATGACCGGCCAGGACCTTCGCGAGCGTCGACTTGCCGGAACCGTTGGGTCCCATGATGGCGTGAATCTCACCCTTCTTGACCGTGAGATTAATTCCCTTCAGGATTTCATTCCCGTCGATACCGGCATGCAAATCTTTGATCTCTAGCACTTATGATTGCTCCTCATAGAAAAGTGACAAGTAAAAGTAACGAGTGAAAGTTCGATAGCCGCTTCAACTGATCACTCGTTGCTTGTAACCTGTCACTCGAATTACCCGACGCTGCCTTCGAGCTTCAGACCCAAAAGCCGTTGCGCTTCCACGGCAAATTCCATTGGCAACTGCAAAAACACATCCTTGCAAAAGCCGTTAATAATCAATGACACGGCGTCCTCCTGCGAAATGCCGCGCTGCTGCAAATAGAACAACTGCTCTTCGCTGATCTTTGAAGTGGAGGCCTCGTGCTCTACGCTTGAGGTGTTGTTCATCACCTCAATGTAGGGAAACGTATTGGCGCCGCAGTCTGAACCAATCAGCATGGAATCACACTGCGTATAGTTTCGCGAGTTTTCCGCTTTGGGCATTACCTTCACCAACCCGCGATAACTATTGTTTGATTTACCGGCGGCAATACCTTTGGAAATGATCGTGGAACGAGTGTTTCTGCCGAGATGGATCATCTTCGTTCCGGTATCGGCCTGCTGCGCATGATTAGTTAAGGCGACCGAGTAAAACTCGCCTATCGAATTATCGCCCTGCAAAATGCAGGAAGGATACTTCCAGGTGATCGCCGATCCGGTCTCAACCTGGGTCCACGAAATCTTGGAATTGCGCCCGGCACATTTGCCGCGTTTGGTAACAAAATTATAGATACCGCCCACGCCTTCTTCGTCGCCCGCATACCAGTTTTGCACCGTTGAATACTTAATCTGTGCATCATCAAGGGCCACCAGCTCAACCACTGCCGCATGCAACTGGTTCTTATCAAACTTTGGCGCCGTACAACCCTCGAGATATGAAACATAAGCACCCTCTTCGGCGACGATTAAGGTTCGTTCAAATTGTCCCGACTCGGAATTGTTGATGCGGAAGTAGGTAGACAACTCCATGGGGCAGCGAACGCCTTTGGGAATAAAACAAAATGAGCCGTCCGAAAAGACCGCACTGTTAAGGGCGGCGAAAAAGTTATCATTTGTGGGCACAACCGAGCCGAGATACTTCTTTACCAGCTCCGGATAATCACGAATCGCTTCTGTAAACGAACAGAAAATAACGCCGTGCTTTTTCAGTTTTTCCTTATAAGTCGTGGCTACTGAGACAGAATCAAATACGGCATCCACGGCCACGCCGGCCAGTTGTTTTTGCTCAGTCAACGGAATGCCGAGCTTTTCAAAGGTGCGTAACAGCTCGGGATCTACTTCGTCAAGACTTGCCTTGGTCGCTTTCCGCTTGGGCGCACTGTAGTAGATCACATCCTGATAGTTAATCTCGGGATATGAGATGTTGGGCCAGTGTTTGGGTTCCGTCATTGTCAGCCAATGACGATAGGCCTTCAGCCGAAACTCCAACATCCATTCAGGCTCGTTCTTTTTCGCGGCGATCAGACGGACCGTCTCTTCATTAAGGCCACGCGGAATTACGTCAGACTCGATGTCTGTGACGAAGCCATACTTGTATTCCTGCTTACTTAATAGTTCTGCTGTGCTCATCTAGTATGCCGTAGTCCTTCCAACCGTTTTCCCGAACTTCTCCGATCACACGCGCGCAGATGTTTGTTCGACGTGTCGCAACTCTTTCATGCCCTGGATTTTATGCAGCACGGCGTCAACAGTAGCTTCGGTTCCCAGCAATTGCGACAAAGTAATCTCGGCCAGCGCTTTGTCGACAATTTGATGTAACTCCACGATAACCGGCCTGATGCCGCAGTCTCCCGTATGGACGCAGGAATCGAGGACGCCCGCATAACTCTTGCAATGGGTTTCCACGCTTTCATCGTCAAGTACGCTTATGACTTCATTGAGACGGATAACCGACGCCGGTCGCGAAAGGCGGTATCCTCCCTTGATGCCACGCTGCGACTGCACAAAACCCGCTTTATTGAGAATCCACATCAGCTTGCCCGCATTCGCAACAGAAATACCTTCGCGGCGCGCGATTTGGGCGAGTGTCAGCGACTCACCCTGCGAATCAGCTCGCGCCAATTGCAGCAAGCAACGTAATCCATATTCTTCCTGCGCAGATATCTTCATGACAAAAGGTTATGCCAACGGCAGACTTTCCTAAGTCCTTTTATGCAGGCAGTCTACCTAATCATTACTTTTTAGTCAACATTACCACTCGTCGGTGAAATCCGCGAAACCGGGCAGCGCAAACTGTCAGTTTGCACTACCAGGAATTCATCGTCTTTTGCGGGTTGGCGGGAGTTTCAAAGGCTGAAGTTGAAGTCGATATAGCCACTGATACGGGCCGGCCGGCCATCGGCGGGAAGTAACGAGAAAGACCATTGGCGCGCCGCTTCTTCGGCGGCCTGTCTTAGCAGCATTGGGCCTTCTGAACGCGAAATCTCAATCACCTTGCCGCTTTCGTCCACAATAACATGTACCCGCACCAAACCCGCGGCGCCGCTCTTCTTTGCGATGGACGGATAAACTGGCAGGACTTTTTTCGCCGCCCTGGCGTTCAAGGATCCTGCTTCGGTTACTCGCGGCTGATCAACCGTCGCAGCCCCAGGCTGAGTCATTGAGCTCGTTTCCTTTGCTGACGACTCTGGAGCGGTCAGCTGGGAAGGCTCCGTGGCGGCATGGTCGTTTTCAGCAGTTTTCACTCCTATTGTGGAGTCGGAACCCCGCTGCTTGGTTGAATATGGCGATGGCGAAGCAGGATTGCCGGCGGGTGATTTGCCGGGCCGCAACGGTGGAATACCACCGAGCGATGCAACTTGGGTTTGCGAAGAAGCGAGCGCCTCACGCGCCGCGACATATTCACTTTCCCAACGGGCCTGGTCATCACCGCCTTGAGCAAGGCCCAGGCGAAGTCCAACTACATCTTCAAGCAAAGAGAGGGAATCGTAAGCTCGCCGGACTGACGAGATGTCCTTCGCCTGCATGATCATTCGCTCGAGCAGCGACCGCAGTCGATTCAAATCGCTTACTGCTTCCGCGGGAAGTCCGACATCGTTGGTGTTAATTCCGAAAGTCCGATAGCGTGCAAGGTGAGTGCGTGCTCCGTTAACCGCTTGTCCGGCCAGGGCAAAGTAGGTCCCAAGGGACTCGTCCTTTTGCGTGGAGCGAGCTTTGAAGTTTTCCTCGAGCAAAGCCTCGGCTCGCCCGTAGTTCCCTTCTTCCAGGTATACGTTCATAAGCATTATTGACGTGATATTGCGTAAGGCACTGTCCTGCGCTGTGGCCCTGACTGATTCCAGTTCGCTGGCCGCGGTTTCGAGCCGATGGGCAGCGATCAACGCGCGGGCGCGTTCAATGCGCGTTTGCAAGGACGGATCGGATTTTGGCGCTTCGGCGGCAGTGTTCGCGGCATCGGAGACAACCGCTGTCGAGACGACCGTGTTGTTTCCGGAAATTGTCGGCGCCTTAGTGGCTTCTACCGGGCCGCTCCCGGCATCGGTCGCTGTTTTCGGAGGGGCGGCCGGCACCTGTGCCGGAGTCAGTGAGGCTAATAATATGAGGAACCCGAGAATGAGTGGGACGCGGCTGATTGGGGGAAAAACCTTAGACGATCCAGAGGGATTCACTACATTTCGCTCCTTAAGAAATACAAAAGCGAGCCTAATGCTCGCTTACGGAATAACATAATTTTGACGCCCTATTATCGTTCGTTATTTCGATCCAGGCAAGCGGCAATCTTAATATAGCAGAGAGGACAGCGACGATCCTGATTCTATTATTATTGCAGTCCTAATGGAGTTTGCGCCCAAAACCAGCTATCAACTGCGCCAGGCGACCTTATGTACTCTCACCTGCTGCTTAGAACTATTGGGGATTCATAGAGGCGCCGAGACTCTTGATTATCCGTTCCCGGAAAACGCGGGCACCGTCCTTTATTGCCTGCTCATCGAGGGTCAGTAGACGTCGATCGCGCATCACGATCCGGCCATTAATTATTACTGTCTCCACATCTGACGCTTTCGTCGCGTACACCAGGTCGGAATAAACGTTGTAAAGCGGTATTTGATTAAGAGCGTCGCGATTGACGATCACCATGTCGGCGCGCTTTCCCTTCTCGAGCGAGCCGATCTCCTTTTCCATGTGCAGGGCTCGCGCGCTACCAATAGTAGCGAGCGAAAAGGCTTCCTCAGCAGACATCACTTTAGGATCACCGCTGAAAACTTTGTGCAGCTTCGCCGTCGTATCCATCTCTTCCCACATGCTTAGATCGTTATTTGAAGCCGCGCCGTCCGTGCCCAGGCCTACCCTTAAACCTTCCGCCATCATTTTAGGAACGGGGGCCACACCTGACGCCAGCTTCATGTTTGACTGCGGATTATGAACGACGCCGACGCCTTCCCGTTTTAAGATGTCGAGCTCCCCGGGGTTTGGCCAAACCATATGCGCGGCAATTACGCGGTCGTTTAAAAAGCCAATTCGCTCAAGATAGTCGACGGGGCTCGCGCCTTTGGCCTTAAGACTATCATCGACCTCTCTTTTTGTTTCGGAGATGTGGGTCACGATGGGAGCGCCTGTTCTGTCAGAGAACGCGCGAATTGTTTTGAGATGTTCTTCGGAAACCGTATATGGCGCGTGCGGCGCAACTGCCGGCACAATCAAGTCGTTCCCTTTCCACTTCTGAACGAAGCGTTCGACGTAAGCCATCGCCTCCGCATTCGTCTTGTTATCGGCAACCGGAAAGTCGATTATCGTTTCCCCGAGCACCCCGCGAACGCCGGCTTTCGCAGTTTCTTCAGCGATCGCGTCCTCGAAGTAATACATGTCGCAGTAGGTGGTGGTGCCGCCACGAATCATTTCCGCTAAGCCCAGCCGCGTGCCAGCGCGCACAAATTCTTCAGTAACGTTCTTTGCTTCAGCAGGAAAGATATACTTCGTGAGCCAATCCTGCAGATCAAGATCGTCGGCCAAACCTCGGAACAACGTCATGGGAATGTGCGTGTGTCCGTTGATCAGACCCGGAATTATGATTTTCCCTGTCGCGTCAACTCGCTCGGGCGCCGAGTAAATCCTCGCGATGTCCCGGCTCTGACCCACCGCCACTATTCGTCCGCGCTCAACGGCGATCCCGGCGTCGTGTATGACGCGATGATCTTTGTCCATCGTTACGAGCGTGCCGTTAAGCACCAGCAAATCAACTCGCATCATGCGCCGTCCTCTATTTCGCTGCGCGGTTGCAGGCGATACGCCGGCCACCATAATGGCGACGAGTGTGAAGACGATGAAAAGTTTTTTTGACATATTGTAGAGGTCAATTGTTTTGGCTTCGTGCGGATAGTCAGGTTGATTCGGGCGACGCCTGCTTCGCGGCCTCGCTAAGGAAACGCGCGTCGAATGCTCGCGGCAGGAGTTCTCTAATCTCGACCACCTGGGTCTCACCGTGAAGATTGCCCAGCACGATAGTGGCGTTCTTGGCAAACTCCCAAATTATTTGGCGGCAAGTGCCACACGGTGGCGTTAAGGTGCCGGTATCGGCCACGATCGCCAGCTCGCTAAACTGCCTTTCGCCTTCCGACAGGGCTTTCCAAATAGCGACCCGCTCAGCGCAAACCGTTAGTCCGTAACTTGCACTTTCCACGTTAGAACCGGTGTAAATCTTGCCGTCTGTGGTTCTCAACGCCGCCCCGACAAGAAAGTTTGAGAAGGGCGCAATGGAGCGCAACCGTGCGTGTTTTGCGGTCTCCACCAGTTCTTGCAAAGTTTTTTCGCTCAAGGTTGTCCCCCAACCGAGGTCAAGGCGCTTGCCAACCTCTCACGGATTTTTCCACTGAGTAAATCTATGCTCACCAGATTATGACCGCCTTCCGGAATGATGACATCAGCATAACGTTTTGAGGGTTCGACAAATTGCATATGCATCGGGCGTACTGTCGCGACGTATTGCTCGATTACGGATTCGACCGTGCGGCCCCGTTCGGCTATGTCGCGCCGCAGACGCCGGATGAATCGAATGTCGTCAGGAGTGTCAACGAACACCTTAATATCCAACTGCTCCAGCAGGCGCAAATCCGCGAAGATTAGTATGCCTTCGACGATCACAATCGGCTTCGACTCTACTGCTCTGGTTTCATTTTGGCGGGTGTGCGTCTTGAAGTCGTAGATGGGTAGTTCGATTGGCTCGCCGGCCTTGAGCCGTCGAATATGATTGACGAGCAGATCGTTATCCAGTGCGTCAGGATGATCAAAGTTGGCGAGTTGCCGGTAGTCGAGCGGCAGATCTTTCAGATTACGGTAATAGGAATCCTGTTGGATAAAGACGACCTCGCTCGCCCTGACCGTTTCCAGGATACGGTTTGCAACCGTTGTCTTGCCTGAGCCGGTGCCGCCGGAAATGCCTATGATTAAACTCACTAAAGACTCTTCTTATTTCCCGTTGGGAATTTCTTTACTCTGGCAGTTTCGCGATTATGCGCCGCAATAATTGCGTAAATGTCTCGCGTACCTTTTGGCCGGTTTCAATCACTTCTTCATGGTTAATCGGCGCTTCACTGATTCCCGCAGCCATGTTAGTGATACAAGACAGTCCTAAAACTCTCATGCCCATGTGGCGCGCCACGATGGCTTCAGGAACGGTGCTCATGCCCACGGCATCGGCCCCAAAAGCGCGCAGCATGTGAATCTCCGCCGGCGTCTCGTAGCTCGGCCCGGTCAACGCTGCATAGATACCGCGGCGTGCGGTGATGCCGAGTGAGCGGGCCTCTTCAGTTGCCAGCTCCTGCAAATCGCGCGAGTATACTTCCGACATATCAGGAAAACGTGGCCCAAACCGTTCATCGTTGTTGCCACGCAGCGGATTCACACCCATCAGATTCAGGTGATCACTGATCACCATCAGAGCGCCTTGCGACAGTTGGACATCTATCCCACCGGCAGCGTTAGTCAGTATAAGCGTTTTGATTCCCAGTAGTTTGAATGTCCTTACGGGAAACGTGACTTCCTCGAGCGAATAGCCTTCATAGAAATGAACGCGTCCCTGCATAGCCAAAACCGGCACGCCCGCTACTTTCCCAACCACTAAACGACCCGCATGACCCTGCGCTGTCGAGGAGACGAAGCCGGGAATCTCCCGGTAAGGCAAAGAAACTGAATCCTCGAAATCGTCAGCAAAGTCGCCGAGGCCGCTGCCGAGGACGACGGCAATGCTCGTATCTATGGCAGCGCGCGCGCGAATTGTCCGCGCCGCGTTTTCGGCGCGCGAGTACAAATCGGTTTTGACTGACGCTTCGACCATAATCAAATCCAGACTTCTGACTTCTGACTTCTGAGAAACTGTTACCGCTCCTTCTGATACGGAATTCCCAAGGCGCGCGGCGGTCGCGACGAGCCGATAAAGCCCGCGAGCACGACGATAGTCAGGATATACGGAACCATCTGTATGAATTGGACCGGAATATCGTCTCCCGAAGGAAGTTTTACCACGCCCTGCATCTGAATCGAGACTGCCTCAGTGAATCCAAATAACAGGCAGGCCAGCAAAGTCTGAAACGGGCGCCACTTGCCAAAGATTAACGCCGCCAGGGCGATGAAACCGCGGCCCGAGGTCATGTTCCTCGTAAACAGTGACGACTGTCCGATTGAAAGATATGCGCCGCCGATTCCGGCCAGCAATCCTGACAATAAAACTCCCGCATATCTCATTCGCGCCACAGGAACTCCCGCGGCATCGGCGGCTTCAGGGTTTTCGCCAACCGATCTTAAACGCAATCCGAAAGGTGTTTGGTAGAGGACGTACCAGCTCACGGGCACAAGCGCGAAAGCAATCACAATCGGAATCACTGGTATCAAGTGTTCTTTTGGAATCTGCGGCGTTGAACCTGACGACAGAAAAAAAGCGCCGCTGAGAAACGCCGGCATGCCAATCATCAAAATGTTGATGGCGGTGCCGGTAACCACTTGATCAGCTTTATAGCGAATGCAAGCGATTGCATGAATTGCGGCTATCAGCATCCCGGCTATCATGCCGGCGCCGAGACCAATATAGGGACTGCCTGCCGCATAGGTTACAGCGGCCGCTGTAAAGGCTCCCGCCAGCATCATGCCTTCGAGGGCGATGTTGATGACGCCGGATCGTTCGGAAAACAAGCCGCCGAGCGCCGCCAGGATCAGTGGAGTCGAGAGGCGTACAGTCGACCAGATAAGCGCCACGGTAAAGATTTCAGCCATAGATTTAACCTTTACAGATTTACACCTTCGAACGTCTGAGCAAACCCCATTTCGCGAACGGCCCACGGAAGAAGGCTTCGGCCGCTACAAATAAGATGATTGTCCCCTGCAACACCTGGACGATGTCTTTAGTGACATGCTGGGTGAAGGCATCCACTGGAATCCCGCCGCGCTGCAAAACCGCAAACAAGAGTGCCGAGATGATGACACCGACAGGATGATTGCGGCCGAGTAACGCGACAGCGATACCGGTGAAGCCGTAGTTATCGGAAAACCCATCATAGTAACGATAACGATAACCGAGCACCTCGTTGATGCCGACCATTCCTGCCAAAGCCCCGGAGATCGTCATCGCCACAATAATCTGCTTGCGCACAGAGATGCCGCCATACTCAGCTGCGGTGGGATTGGTTCCGGTCGAACGCAGCTCGTATCCCCATTTTGTGCGCCAGAGAAAAACATAAACCAGCCCGCAACAAACAAGCGCCAGGATAAAAGCAAGATTGAGAGGAATGAACTGCGGCAACCCGGGAATGAACTTCCCCAGGCGAGCGATGTGTGCGCCCTGGCCAATGGGAACCGTCTGCATAATAGGATCACCCGGTGCCTTGTAGTGATACTGCGTGAAGTAACTCAACAATGCCACCGCGAGAAAATTCAGCATGATCGTGTTGATAACTTCATGCGAGCCGAAGCGCGCCTTAAGGATGCCGGGAATCGCGCCCCAAATACCGCCGCCGACAATGGCCGCGAGGAAACATAAGGGGATCAAAATCCAGGGAGACAGATTAGCAAGCGTAATGCCCACCCAGGCCGTCGCAAAAGCTGCGATATAAAGCTGCCCTTCTGCGCCGATGTTAAGCAGGCCGCAGCGAAACGCCACCAGCACCGCCAGGCCCGTAAAGATGAGCGGTGTCGCGTAAAAGAGCGTGTACCCAATGCCCACCGGCCACGACAAGGCGCTGCCAAACAAGAGCCTGTACGCTTCGATTGGATTATCGCCAATAATTAAGATGAGGATGCCGGCAACGATAAAAGCGGCGACGACGGCGATTAACGGAAAGATCAGTTCTCGTAGAAGGTTCATTGGATCTCAGAACTTAATTTTTCAATCTCAGGTTCCTTTAGGTCTTTGGTCTTTGGTCTTTGTTATGCCGCTCGCATTGTTGAAATCGACGGGAACAGCCAAGACCAAAGATCTAAGACCAAAGACCATCTTCCTAGTGTCCGCGCGTCATCAGCAATCCAATTTCTTCGATCGTCGCCGCCTTGGGATCGACTTCACCCACCATGCGACCCTCGTGAATGATCAGCAAACGATCTGCCAACGAGGTAACTTCCTCGAGTTCCGCTGAGACCAGTAACACTGCGCAACCCGCATCGCGTAAACCGACCAGCTTGCGATGAATAAACTCGATTGCCCCGATATCTACGCCTCGCGTGGGCTGGGATACCAGCAGGAGTTTTGGTTCCACCTTAAACTCGCGGCCAATTATCAACTTTTGCTGATTGCCTCCGGACAGCGAACGCGCCGGAAGATCTACATTGGCGGGGCGAACATCAAACGCCTCGATAATCTCGTTCGCGCGGCTGCGAATAGCAGCGTTATCCAGAATTACGCCGGCGTAACTGACCACAGGCTTGCGATAGTGAACTCCGAGTATAGAATTTTCGGCGAGGTCGAATTCCAGCAATAGGCCGCGGCGATGGCGATCCTCAGGAATGTGAGCGATTCCCAACTCGCGCCGCAACCGTGCCCCTTCATGTGTAATGTCGCGATCCTCAAAAAGTATCTGGCCCGAAAGTTGTGAAGAATTGATTAGCCCGGCAAGCGCTTCGATCAATTCTGTTTGCCCGTTTCCTTCGACCCCGGCAATGCCAAGAATTTCACCCTTGCGCACATCAAAGGAAACATCGGTAACTCTTTTATGGCCGCCCTTCGTGACAATCGAGAGATTGCGAACACTCAACTCCGCGGCGCCCGGCCTTGCTTCCGGTTTTTCCACCCGCAAAAGCACCTCACGGCCCACCATCATACGA